>NZ_AP019841.1:1334842-1668552 GCF_007990445.1 Leptotrichia wadei | reverse complement strand
TGAACTGAATAGCCTGAAGGAAGGTGTGCTTGAGAAAATTGAGTCGCTTGAGCAGTTGAGATTTATTGAGAATGGGTATAAAATAAAGGTTTTAGAAACTGAGTCAAATGTGATAGGAGTAGATACTGAAGAGGATTTGAGAGAAGTTATTAAGTTTGTAAAGGAAAAAGGAATAAAAATTATGGGACAATAAAAATATTGTAAAGAGGAGGAGATTTTTTATGGAAAATGGAGTAATGATACAGTATTTTGAATGGAATTTGCCAAATGATGGGAAACATTGGAAAAGATTGAAAGATGATGCGAAACATTTAAGTGAAATTGGAGTTAGTGGAGTTTGGATTCCGCCTGCATATAAAGGAACTTCTCAAGCGGATGTTGGTTATGGAGCTTATGATTTGTGGGATCTGGGAGAATTTGATCAGAAGGGGACTGTCAGAACGAAATATGGAACGAAGCAGGAATTGATTGAGGCGATTGAGGAACTTCATAAATACAATATAAATGTGTATTTGGATGCAGTTTTGAATCATAAGGGAGGAGCTGATGAAACGGAGAATTTTTTGGCGATTGAAGTTGATCCGGAAGATAGAACTGTGGAAATATCAGAGCCTTTTGAAATAGAAGGATGGACAAAATTTACTTTTCCTGGGAGAAACGGAAAATATTCCGCATTTAAGTGGAACTATAATCTTTTTGACGGTGTGGATTTTGACAATAAGACAGGAAGAACTGCAATTTATAAAATTGTTGGAGAAAATAAGGACTGGGATGAGGGAGTTGATTCTGAACTTGGAAATTATGACTATTTGATGAATGCTGATATTGATTTTTCTCATCCTGAAGTGCGTGAGGAAGTAATCCGATGGGGAAAATGGGTTGTAAATGAACTAAAAATTGATGGATTCAGGATGGATGCGGTGAAACATATAAAAGATGAGTTTATAGCAGAATTTTTAACACAAGTAAGGGCAGTTTATGGAGAAAAATTTTATTCTGTGGGAGAATACTGGAGAAATGACTTGGAAAAATTGAAGGAATATTTGGATAATGTTGGCTATAAAACTGATTTATTTGATGTTGGACTTCACTTTAATATGTATGACGCTTCTAAAAAGAAACAAGATTATGACTTGCGAGAAATTTTTGAACATACAATAGTTGCAACAAATCCAATGGCAGCTGTAACATTTGTGGATAATCATGATTCACAAAAGGGAAGCGCTTTAGAATCACAGGTAGAAAACTGGTTTATTCCACATTCCTATGCTATAATTTTATTATCCAGGGATGGTTATCCTTGTCTGTTTTATGGAGATTATTATGGTGTAGGCGGAGAAAATAGCCCGCATCAATGGATAATTGACAAACTTTTGGAAGTCAGAAGCCTGCATGCCTATGGTGATCAAATAAATCACTTTGAAGATCCAAATATAATTGCAATTCAAAGAACAGGAAGAGATGAATGGACTGGATGTGTGGCTGTGCTTTCAAATTTAGATAAAGAAGGAGAAATTCAGGTTGAAGTTGGAAAGGAACGGGCTGGTCAGGTTTGGCAGGAAGTTACAGGAAGCGGATTTGAGGATGTTATAATTGATGAAGAAGGAAATGGTAATTTTAAAGTTGAGGCTGAAAAAATTTCTGTTTGGATACGTAAAAACTAAGAAATTATAATAGAATGTAAAAATCTAAAAAAATTAAATTGAGAGGTTAGGAAAGATGAAAAGAGTTAAAATTATAGGAGCAGTAATTGCATTGATGTTGAGTTTGAGTTCTTGTACAGCAGTAGCATTGGGGGCTGGAGCTGTTGCAGGTGGGTATACTTGTGTAAATACAAATCTTTGCAATAGATTGAAAAAATAAAAATAAAATATAGAAAAGGGGAATAAAAGAGATGAAAAATAATAATAAGAGAGAAGAAATATTAGAGAATGTTCAAAGAGTCGTTGTAAAAGTGGGAACATCGACCCTTACGACTGAAGATGGACGTTTAAATATTGATAAAATAAAAAAAATTGTAATGGAATTGAGTAATTTGCAAAATAAGGGATATGACGTGATACTTGTAACTTCTGGAGCAGTTGGTGCTGGGATGGGACTTCTTAATATAAATGAAAAACCTAAAACATTGGCAGAAAAACAGATGTTATCAGCTGTTGGTCAGGTTTCGCTTATGCAGATTTATCAGACGCTTTTTAAAGAACATAACAAAATAATTGGGCAACTTTTATTGACAAAAGAGGAATTTTCAAATAGAAAAAGATATTTAAATATGAGAAACGTTTGTAACGCATTTTTGAAAAGAAAGATTATTCCAATTATAAATGAAAATGATGCGATTGTATCAAATGCTTTAAAAATAAAGGTTGGTGATAATGATACGATGTCAGCACTTGTTTCAGGATTGATTGATGCTGATTTATTGATTATTTTGTCGGATATTGATGGGCTTTATAACAAAAATCCTAGAAAATATGAGGATGCTAATCTAATTAATATGGTTGGAGACATTAACGAAGACATAAAAAATATGGCAGGAGCAGAAGGTTCAAAATTTGGGACTGGTGGAATGATTACAAAAATTGTTGCTGCAGAGATGGTAACAAAAATAGGAACAAGTTTAGTTATTGCAAGTGGAGACGACCCTAGAAACATAACTAGAATTGTTGAAAAAGAAAATATTGGAACACTTTTTGTGAAGAAAAATAAAAAAATCAGCTTGAAAAAATATTGGCTTGCTTACGGTCCTAACAAAGAAGGCGTAGTAACAATTGATAATGGTGCAAAAACAGCCTTGAAAAATGGTAAGAGCCTATTATCTGTTGGAATAAAATCAGTTGAAGGAAATTTTGATAAAGGAGCTGTTATTGAAATCGAAAATTTAGAAGGAAAAGTTATCGCAACAGGAATTTCAAATTATTCGGCAGAAGAAATTAATCTTATAAAAGGCGTTAAAAGTGAAAATATTGAAGAAATTTTAGGTTATAAATATGATGATGCAGTGATTCATATTGATAATGTTGTAGTAAAAAAATAAAAAAATATATATAAATTAAAAAATGAGAAATGAGGGAAAATATGAGTTATATAGAAGAACTTGGAGAAAAAGCAAAAATTGCATCAAGGGAACTTTTGAGAATCGGAACTAAAACTAAAAATGATGTTTTGCTTGCAATTGCAGATGAACTTATAAATAAAAAAGAGGAAATAAAAGCAGCGAATAAAATAGATTTGGAAAAAGGGGAAAAAAATGGGCTTTCTTTTGCTTTGCTAGATAGAATGACATTGACTGATAGCAGAATTGAAGGGATGGCCCAGAGTTTACGAGAAATGGCTGCGTTCCCAGATCCAATTGGAGAAGTCGTTACAGGATGGAATCATAAAAATGGAATGAGCATTACTAAAAAGAGAGTTCCCCTTGGAGTAATCGGAATGATTTACGAATCACGTCCAAATGTTACAGTCGATGCAGCAGGACTTGCGATAAAATCTTCAAATGCGATAATTTTACGTGGTTCAGAGGATGCTCTAAATTCAAATATTTATTTAAATAATTTGTTAAATAGAGTTGCAGATGCTCATGGATTGCCAAAAAATACAGTTCAGCTTGTGGAAAAGCCAGATAGGGAATTGGTAAAGGATTTAATTCGTGCAGATAAATATATTGATGTAATTATCCCGAGAGGTGGAAAAGGGCTAAAAAGATTTATCATTGAAAATGCAACAATTCCAATGATAGAAACTGGTGCGGGAATTTGTCATATTTTTGTAGATGAAACAGCTGATATAAAACAAGCACTGCCAATTATTGAAAATGCTAAAGTTCAACGTCCAAGCGTTTGTAATGCTATTGAAACAACGTTAATTCATGAAAATATTGCAAAAGAAATTTTGCCTGAATTGACAGAAATGCTTTTGAAGGATGGAGTAGAGTTAAGATATAGTAAGGAAGCATTGGAAATAGTAGGAAATAGATCGGATGTAAAATTGGCAGCTGAAGAAGATTTTGGAGCAGAATATTTAGATTTGATAATGTCGCTAAAATTAGTTAAAAACGTAGATGAAGCAATAGAATACATAAATAATCACGGAACGCACCATTCCGACTCAATCTTGACAAAATCTATAGAAAATGCTGAAAAATTCCTAAACGAAGTAGATTCAGCCAATGTTTATTTAAACGCTTCAACAAGATTTTCTGACGGAGGGGAATTTGGTTTCGGTGGAGAAATTGGAATTTCCACACAAAAACTGCATGCTCGTGGGCCTATGGGAATTAGGGAATTGACTACGACGAAGTATGTGATTAGAGGAGAAGGGCAAATTAGAGAATAAATTTTTTTAATATTATATTTTGGTTTAGAAAGGATAAAATATTTAAAAGGAGGATAGTGTGAATAATAGATATTTAAAAATTTTAATTTTATTAAGTTTTTTTGTATTAAGTTTTGGGATTTTAGCTGAAGATCAGGAAGAAATTATGAGAGTTACACGACAGGAACTGAAAGAATTGAAGATAAACGATAAATCAATTGAAAAAACTTTTGAGGGAATAAAAATGCAAGGAATAGATTTTTCTAAATCAAAAAAACCATTTGAAGAAGCTGTTCAGCTAGATAATAAAAATTATCTTGCCATGTTTTATATTGGAACATACGAAAGAGTGTTTAACAAAGATACAAAAAAAGCAATTGAATATTATCAAAAAGCAATAAATTTAAATCCGAAAAATCCAAGACCATATAACAATCTTGCAATTGCCTATGGATATTTAGGTGATACTAAAAAATCTGATGAAACTATAAAACAGATAATGTCATTATTTCCCGAATATCCAGAGGGATACTATCAATGGGCTTTAAAGTTATTAGATAATAAAAAATATTCTGAAAGCACAGAGTATATGAAAAAAGCAATTGAAAAATATAACAAGATAAAAAAAATTGATTACTGGTATATAACTCAAGATATGAAAAAAAGTTTTATAATAGATGCCCAAAAAATAATAATTAATAACTATGTAAAACAGGAAAAATTAGCAGAGGCAATAGAGTTTTTTGAAGATTCCTATATTAATATGAAACAGGATAATTCTTCTGTTGTAAATGAATTAATGGAGCTATTGTATTATAAAAATCAAGAATTGTATGAAAATAAAAATTCTAAATTATACAAAGAAAATTTTGATAAATTGAAATCTATTGAGTTTCTTGGACTTTTAATGGAGGCAAATGATCATTTAAAAGGTAAAAATAAAGGAAAATAGTTAAAAAAATTAAAAAGATGATAAAGAGCAGTAAAATCGTTTAATATCATCTTTTTTATTTTATAAAAATTTGTAATTTATTAAAAAAATTAAAAAATAGATATACAAACATTTCAAAAAATATTATAATTTTAGCAATCCTTGAGAAAGGAGGTAATACTATAATGAGAGTGTTATTGATAAAAATCTTAATTGTAATTTTATTACAGATAGTAATAATTTTAATTCAAGAATTTTGGAAATAACTAAAAAAGAGAACTTACTTTGGGGGTTAGCTCTCTTTTGATTTGTAACACTACAATGAGAATTTTTATTCTTTTACATCATTATTATAACATTTTATAATAAAAAAATCAACTCAATTTAAAATAATTTTTTTAATTTTTTATAAATAAATAGTTAATAAAAAGATTAAGAAATTTCTGTAACATCCTTCACTTTATAATGTCCAGCACCATTTACCACATCTGCTATTAGCAAGTCGTCAACTTCTTCATTTAAAGTAACTTTTGCATTTTTATCAGAAAGATTTACTTCCACATCTTCTACTTCTGGCAATCCGAATAAAGCATTTTTCACTTTTTTTGCACAGTTTTCACAATGCAGTCCTTCTATTTCAACAAGTTTTTTAATCATTTTAAAAACCTCCATAAAAATTTATTTTTATTAGGGCACAAAATTATTTTGTGTCAAAAGTATTATATAAAAAAATTGGATAAAATGCAAGGGATTTTGTATGTGCAAGAAAATAAATATGTGGTATGAGCGGTAAAATATGGTATAATGGTATGAAATTAAAAAATTATAGAAAACAAAAATTTAAGAGGTGAAATAGGATGAGTCATTATTTTTCAGAAAAGCAGGAAGTTAAATCAGACAGAAAAATAATAAGATATGAGATAGAAAATAGAAATTTTGAATTTGTGACAGATAATGGGGTATTTTCAAAGACAAAGGTGGATTTTGGGACAGATGTTATGTTGAAGGTGTTTTTACGGGAAAATTCAAATAAAAAAAATCAAAAATTTGATGTGCTGGATATTGGATGTGGATATGGAGTTGTATCTGTTGTTGTAAAATCTTTTTTTAAAAATTCGAGAACTGTTTCATCAGATGTGAACGAGCGGGCTTTGGAGCTTACGAGGGAAAATCTTTTTAAAAATGGAGTTGTAAAAAGTAATGATTTTGGAAATAGTGACTTTAAAGTGATAAAATCTTTTGCATTTGATAATATTTCTGAAAAGTTTGATGTGATTTTGTCTAATCCGCCGATTCGGGCTGGAAAACAGACTATTTTTCAGATTTATGAAAAAAGTTTTGAGCATTTGAATGAAAATGGGGAATTTTATTGTGTGATTCAGACAAAACATGGGGCGAAAAGTACACAGAAAAAACTGGAGGAGGTTTTTGGGAATTGTGAAACGCTGGAAATTGATGCTGGGTACAGGATTTTTAGAAGTGTTAAAAAATAGAAGATTTGCTGTAAAATAAAAATAATTGACAAAATGTGATAAATACTGTATTATGATAGAGTAAATAAAAAATGTAAATTGTTTTTTGAGATTTTATCAAAATTAAATATTGAAAAAAACTGGACATTTATTTATTTTTTTGTTATAATAAAAAGGATCCGAGGTGATTATTTATGGCAAAACAGGATGTTCTTGAGCTGGAAGGTGAAATAATCGAGGCGTTGCCTAATGCGATGTTTCAAGTAAGGCTTGAAAATGGACACGAAGTTTTAGGACATATCTCAGGGAAAATGAGAATGAACTATATAAAAATTTTACCAGGAGATAAAGTTACAGTGGAAGTTTCTCCATACGACTTGTCAAGAGGTAGAATTGTATATAGAAAAAAATAACAGTTGGAAGGAGGGTTTTTAGTGAAAGTAAAAGCTTCAGTAAAACCTATTTGTGACAAATGTAAAATCGTTAAACGTCACGGAAAAGTAAGAGTAATATGCGAAAACCCTAAACACAAGCAAATACAAGGATAATTTTAAAATATTTTTTATTTTAAAAAACAGATTAATAAACCTGAAAAAGATTTTTATTAAAATATATATAGACTGAAGGAAATTGAGATTACTATGGATATTGAAATAAAGATTGTAAAGGTATGTTTGGCTGTAGGGCTTATTCCTTATATTGCGTATGTGAGGGCATATTGAAGAAGATTAAAATATCAAAAATGAGGAGGAAAAAATTTGGCTAGAATAGCAGGAGTAGATATTCCAAGAAATAAAAGAGTAGAAGTTTCTTTAACTTACATTTTTGGAATCGGTAGAAGTACTTCAAACAAAATTTTAGGAGCAACTGGTATCGACAGAGATACTAAAGTAAAAGATTTAACGGAAGAACAAGTAGCAAAATTAAGAGCTGCTGTAGAAGAGTACAAAATTGAAGGAGAGTTAAGAAAAGAAATTAGACTTAACATCAAACGTCTGCTTGACATCAAGAGTTACAGAGGATTAAGACATAGAAATGGATTACCTGTAAGAGGACAAAAAACTAAAACAAATGCAAGAACTAGAAAAGGGCCAGTTAGAATGGCAATTGCTAAGAAAAAATAATAGACTATTAAGTTAAAGGAGGAAACCATAAGTGGCAAAAAGACCAGCAACTTCAAAAAAGAAAAAATTAAAAAATATTCCTAATGGAATCGCATATATACATTCTACTTTTAATAATACTGTTGTAACTATTACAGATGCAGAAGGAAAAGTAGTAATCTGGAAATCAGGAGGAACTTCAGGGTTTAAAGGAACTAAAAAAGGAACTCCATTCGCAGCTCAAATAGCAGCTGAACAAGCAGCTCAAGTTGCAATTGAAAATGGAATGAAACAAATCGAAATCAAAATAAAAGGACCTGGATCTGGAAGAGAAGCTTCTATAAGATCAATACAGGCTACTGGATTAGAAGTAACAAGAATAGTTGACATAACTCCAGTACCTCATAATGGTGCAAGACCACCTAAAAAGAGAAGACCGTAATTTTATAAACTAAGGAGGAAAAAGATAAATGGCAAGAGATAGACAGCCTGTGTTAAAAAGATGTAGAAATCTTGGTTTAGATCCTATTGTTTTAGGGGTAAACAAAAAATCAAACAGAAATATTAGACCAAACGCAAATAGAAAATTAACTGAATATGGAACACAACAAAGAGAAAAACAAAAAGTAAAATTTGTTTATGGAGTAATGGAAAAACAATTCTATAAACTATATGAAGAAGCAACAAGAAAAGAAGGAGTAACAGGGGAACTTTTACTTCAATATCTTGAAAGAAGATTAGATAACGTAATTTACAGATTAGGATTTGGAGCTACTAGAAGACAAGCAAGACAAATCGTAAGTCACGGACATATTTTAATAAATGGAAAAAGAGTAAATATTGCATCATATAGAGTAAAACAAGGTGATGTAATTACAGTTAAGGAAGATTCTAAAGAATTAGCTTTAATTAAAGAATCTGTTGGGCAAAAAGCAATTCCAGGATGGTTGTCACTTGAAGAAAATACTTTAAAAGCTCAAGTGCTTGAAAATCCAGGAAGAGACGCAGTTGACTTTGAGGTTGACGAAGCGATGATTATCGAGTTCTACTCTAGATAATAATATTTTAATCAGAGGAGATGAATTAGCTTGTTAAATATTGAAAAAATAGCTAAAAATGTAAGATTGACTGAAGAAAAAGAAGATAATTATACAGCAAAATATACATTGGAGCCTTTATATAGAGGATATGGAAATACTATTGGAAATGCGCTTAGAAGAATATTATTATCATCAATTCCAGGAACTGCAATAAAGGGAATCAAAATTGAAGGTGTATTAAATGAATTTTCTACAATTGAAGGTGTAAAAGAAGCAGTTACAGATATTATTTTGAATATTAAAGAAATAGTAGTTGAAGCTGATGAACCTGGTGAAAAGAAAATGACACTTTCAGTAAAAGGACCAGCTGTGATTACAGCAGCTGATATTCACGTAGAACCAGGACTAAAAGTTATAAATCCAGAACAAGTCATTATGACAGTTACAACTGACAGACAGATTGATATTGAATTTCTTGTGGATTCAGGGGAAGGATTTGTAATTTCTGATGAAATTAATACTGATGGATGGCCAATAGGATATTTAGCAGTTGATGCGATTTATACGCCTATCAAAAGAGTAAATTATAGTGTTGAAGATACTATGGTTGGACGTGTTACAAATTATGACAAGTTAATTTTGGAAATTGCAACAGATGGAAGTATCGAAATTAAAGATGCCTTGTCTTATGCGGTAGAGTTACTAACTTGGCATTTGGAACCATTTACAAATATTGGAAACAGTATGAGTAAATATAGAGATAGTGAAGAAGAATTGACAGAAACTGAAGAAGAAAATGAAAATAACATTGAAGATATGAAAATTGAAGAACTTGACTTTACAGTACGTTCATATAACTGCTTGAAGAAGGCAGGAGTAAATACAATTTCAGACTTAACTTCAATGACTTATAATGAATTATTGAAAATCAAGAATTTAGGGAAAAAATCACTAAATGAAATTATCGATAAAATGAAAGAACTTGGTTACGATTTAGGCGATAACGTAGGCAGTGAAGAGTAATCATAAAAAAAATTAAACTAGAATATAGAATAAAATCTTAAACGAGGAGGGAAAATGAATCATAATAAATCATACAGAAAATTAGGTAGAAGAACAGACCATAGATTAGCTATGCTTAAAAATATGACAATTTCTTTAGTGAAACATGAGCAAATCGAAACAACTGTAACTCGTGCTAAAGAATTAAGAAAATTTGCTGAAAAAGCAATTACTTTAGGGAAAAAATACAATAATTCAACTGATACTGCAAGAAGAATACATTTAAGAAGACAGGCTTTTGCATTTTTAAGAAATGAAGAAGCAGTTGTTAAAATCTTTAATGAAATTGCACCTAAATATGCTGAAAGAAATGGTGGATATACAAGAATCATTAAAACTGCTGTAAGACGTGGAGATTCAGCTGAATTGGCAATTATTGAATTAGTATAATAATTATTATAATAGTTAAAAGGCATAGGTTTTATACTTATGTCCTTTTTTATTTTGTGTTTATAGTAATTTTCATTTAAAAAATTGAAAAGATATTTTATTTGTTTTCTGGCAAAGGGTTAAAATATCTTATTAAATAGGATTTATAATAAATCTAGTACTCTAATGGGAAATATTATAAAATTTTTGTTAAAAAATAAAATGTAGTAAAATAGAAATATAGGATTAATCAGATTTGTAGAATCTTATCAATATTTTTAAAAAATAGAAGGAGAAATTATGAAGAAAAAATTGATTGTAATGAGTTTATTAATTTCAGTAGCAGTTATGGCTAGTGAGACATGTACTATGAAAAGTTTAGATTTTAGCAAAACTCAAAAAAGTGTAGAAAAGAATGAAGATAAAAAACCACAAATGGGAGCACCTATGAATAAAAAAGTAATAACCGAAGATATGATAACAAATAAAACAGAAAATGGTTACAACTTAAATTTTGATGCAAATAAAAATTATACAACAAAAACAGCGACTGTTAATGGAAAAACTGTTACTTATCGTGCTTATGAAAATATAGTTTATGTTGCAAAACCAGTTGACATTGCTTATCAAACTATAAATATCTATATTCCAGAAGAATATTTTAAAAGTAAATCAGTTGGGAAATACAATGCAAAAAGCGCACCAATATTTTTCCCAAATACAGTTGGAGGATACATGCCTGGAGCGGCTGGAGTGCCTGGAAATGGAAGAGATGGGAAACCTGATGCTTCATTAGTTGCCTTGTCAAATGGATATGTTGTGGCAAGTCCTGGAGCTAGAGGTAGAACTTTGGAAAAAGATGGGAAATATACAGGAAAGGCACCTGCTGTAATTGTAGATTTGAAGGCAGCTGTCAGATATTTGCGTTATAATGATAATAAAATGCCTGGTAGAGCTGACAGAATTATTTCTAATGGGACAAGTGCTGGAGGAGCGGTTTCAGCTCTGTTAGGTGCAACTGGTAATAGCAAGGATTACGAGCCTTATTTGAAGGAAATTGGAGCATTGAAAGCTAGAGATGATATTTATGCAGTTTCAGCTTATTGTCCAATAACTAATTTAGAAAATGCAAATACAGCGTATGAATGGATGTTTAATGATGTGAAAACATATAAAAAGATAGAAATTTCAATGCTAGATTACAATGTGGAAAGAAAATACACTGAGGGTACATTGACTGATGATGAAATTTTACGTTCAAATGATTTGAAAAAAATGTTTCCTGATTATGTGAATAGTTTAAAATTGAAGGACAAAAATGGTAAACTTTTAATGTTGGATAAAGATGGAAATGGAAGCTTTAAAAATCAAATTAAGCAGTATTACATTGATTCTGCAAATGTAGCTTTGAAAAAAGGAACTGATTTATCAGAATTTGACTTTTTAACAATAAAAAATGGAAAAGTTGTAGATTTGGATTACAATAAATATATTGCTTACATGGGTAGACAAAAAACGCCTGGAGCCTTTGATAATGTGGATTTATCGACTGGAGAAAATAATGAATTTGGAGATGAAACTACAGATAATAAGCATTTTACAGAATATATGCTAGAACATTCGACAGTAAATGGAACAATGGCTGATAAGAAAATTATAAAAATGATGAATCCGATGAATTATATTGGAAGTTCAAAAGTGAAATATTGGAGAATAAGACACGGTGCAGTTGACAAAGATACTTCACTTGCAATACCTGCGATACTTGCCATAAAATTGGAAAATCTTGGGAAAAAAGTTGATTTTGCATCACCTTGGGCGACACCACATTCAGGAGATTATGATTTGACAGAATTGTTTGGATGGATAGATAAAGTTGTGGCAGAAGGAAAGTAAGGTGAAATTAATTAAAAAAGCACAAAATGTTAGATTTAGGAATAAAATAGCTATAAAGTTGCTGTCGTATTTTGGAGTATCACTTTTTTTATTTTCAATTGTAATTGGAAGTATTTTTGGGTATATCTATATTCAGAATACAGTTGCAATGCATAAAAAAGATTTAGAGGAAAGGGCTTGTAAGATTTCAGAAACTTTGTCTAAAGTATGGTTTGAGAATGAAAAAAGTCCAGATAGGGATTTGAGTGCGGATGGAAAAAGAAGAACTGGAAATCCTGAAGAAGATAAAAATAAATTTCCGCATAGAGAAAATGCTGAGATTGTAGGAAATATAAAGGGGAAAATTTTTGAAAATAATATTATTGAAGATATACGAAAAGATGAAGATGAAAGAAAGCCTGAAGAAAGACATAAAATTTTAGAAAATAAATTGAGGAAAAGGGAAGATAATAGAAATATAGAAGATGAAAAAGATAATATTCCACCTGAAGAAAGACGTTTTCATAGGCATAGAATTGTAGATGAAAAAGATAACAATGTTAAAATTTTTAGAAGTATGAGAATGATTGAAAATCTTGCAATGGGAGAAGTTTGGATAGTTGATGCGAAAACAGGAAATATTGTCCAAGGAAGAAGTGAGAGAACCCAGTCGCTATCTTATTTAAAGTTGCCGCCAAATGCTGAAAATACTATAAAAAGGACACTCGCTGGAGAGACAACTACAACAGAAAATTTTAATGAATATTTAAATGAAAATTCAATTACTGTGGCAGTTCCAATAAAAAATGGTAAAATTATCGAAGGAGCAGTTTTGCTTCATTCTCCAGTAAAATATATGTCATCTGCCTTAAAAAGCGGAATTTATACGCTTATTTTCAGTATTTTAGCAGCTCTTGCAATAGCAAGCATCAGTGCAATATGGCTTTCTATAAGTTTTACAAGGCCACTTAACAAGATTAGAAATGCTACGCTTAAATTGGCACAGGGAGATTATGAGGTGACAACAGATGTGGATCAAGGGGATGAAATTGGAGAACTTGCAGAAAGTATTGATAAATTGGCAGTTCAGCTTGATAAAAGCTCTAAGGAAAGTGAGCGGTTTGAAAAAATGCGGCAAAATTTTATTGCGAATATTTCTCATGAGCTGCGGACACCGATTACTGTGATTCGAGGTTCGATAGAAGCCATTTGTGACGGGATTATTAGTGATCCTGAGCAGTTAAAAGAATATAATAGGCAGATTTTATCAGACAGTATTCATTTACAAAGGCTAGTCAATGATCTGATCGATTTGACAAAACTTCAGAACACGGATTTTTCCATTGATAAAAGTATAATTGACTTATCTGAAATTGTGAATGATGCGGTTAGAAGCATGAAGCAGATTTCAACCAAAAAGAATATAAAAATTAATTTTTTTGGAAATAAAGTCAATCAAAAAATGGAAAATTATCTTTTTACTGGAGATTATCAGAGAATTAGGCAAATGATAATAATTATCTTGGATAATGCAATAAAATTTTCAAGCGAAAATCAGAAAATTGACATTTATTTAAGAAAAGTAAATAAAAAATACGAACTTAAAATTTGTGATTACGGAAAAGGAATAGATCCCGAAAATATCGGAGAAATTTTTAATCGTTACCACAAGTCAAATACAGAAGAAAATAAGAATGGAATGGGGCTAGGCCTTGCAATTGCAAAGGAAATTGCGATACGGCATAATATTGAAATTTTGGTGGAAAGTGAACCAGATGTGCAAACGATTTTTACTTTTTTAATTCCTTTTGATAAATAATAGAATTGTTTGGAAAAATTAAAATTGAAAAATATTTTATTTATGAGTTTACTTTTAAAATGGATTTATTGTTGTATTGAAAAAAAATAAATTTTGATAATAAAAATAAATAAAGGTGTTGACAAAACTTAGAAAAAGGTATAAAATTGTAATGGATACAAGGAAAAGCAAATATAAATAACTTAATAGTAATAGGAGGAAAAATGCAAATAGAAAACGTTGGTGAATATTTGAAAAAAAATGGGATTAAGCCATCAATACAAAGAATGAGAATATTTCAATATCTAATGGATAATCATACACATCCAACAGTTGATGATATTTTTCAGAATTTATCTCCTGAAATGCCTACTTTGTCCAAAACTACAGTATATAACACATTAAATACGTTCGTCAGAAGTAACATTATTCAAGAGATAATAATCGAAGAAAATGAAGTGAGATATGATGTAGTGACGGAAAATCACGGACATTTCAAATGCAAGACTTGCGGAGAAATAATGGACTTCGATGTGGATTTATCAAAAATTGATTTATCAAAGTTGGGTAATGTGGAAATTGATGAAATACACTTTTATATAAAAGGTGTTTGTGAAAAATGTTTAGAAAAACATAACTAAAAATAAAAATATAAAAAATAAAGATTGGAGTAGAAATGAAATTAAATAAAGAATTGGAATTATTATTAAATGATCAAATAAATATGGAACTTGCAGCTTCTTACCAATATCAAGCAATGGCAGCATATTTTGATGAAAGAGCGTTGGAAGGGTTCTCAAAATGGATGAGCAAACAATCAAAGGAAGAAGTTGAACATTCAAATGAATTCTATAATTACGTATTAAAAAGAAATGGGAAAGTAGAATTTTTTGCACTAGATAAACCTAGAATGGACTTTAAATCAGTAAAAGAAGTATTTGAAGCTACACTTGCACACGAAGAAGCAGTAACTGCAGCTATTGAAAAAATTCATAAACTTGCAAGAGAATTGGGAGATTATGGAGCTGAAGTGTTCTTAAACAAATTTGCTGAAGAACAGGAAGAAGAAGAAGAACAAGTTCAAAAAATAATTGACAAAATAGTTTCTTTAGATATTGATAATAATAGTGCTACACTTTATCTATTAGACAAAGAAATGGGAGCAAGAGAATAAGTATTTTATATTTATAATTAAATAAGATAATAAAGTGGTTTTTTAAAAATGGCTAGGTATGCACGATTTAGGAGGGCACGGCAAAAGTATTTAGCTGTTTTTCATAAAAAAGCACATAAAATTTAGTTCTAAAAAAGAACCTATTACTAAAGTTTTTCATATTTAGTAAATAGGTTTTTGTTTTTTTATTCATCAAATATTCATCAAAATTATTGAGACTTATGTTATTTTTGGTTAGAGCAATGGATTTATTAAAAATCCTATTTAACAAGATGTTATAATTATATATTATTTGCAAAGAAATTTGTAACTAGTTCGATGTTTAAATGGAAAATAGTAATATCTTCAACTATGTTATATAAAACTGTCTGCAATTTCCTGTAATTGAGAATTGTCAGCACCATCTAAATAAGCCTTTATAATATCTTTACAAGCTAAATATCTTTTTTCATAACTGTTGGATTTTACTGTAATATAGGGAATATTATATTCTTTGTACAGCTGTTTTAATAAATTTTGAAATTTTTCCCGTCTGTCATTGTCTCCAATTGAACGAAGCCCATCATTTACCCATGCCACATTATTTTCCAGTAAAATTGTCAAATCAAATTTATAATTTTGAACAAATTCACGGACAATTGGATTATCTCTTTTTTCATAAGTTAGGCAAAAAGCAAGAGTAGCAATATAGTCTGTGTCGATTAATGCAAACTTATTGGCATTTCTTGCGGCATAGAGTACATTTGACTGGTGTCCAAAGACAATTTTTTCATAATCAGAATACTGAAGGGATTCTTCATCGCCGCCTAGTTTTTCAAATACATATTCACGTCCATATTCCCAAGCTGAAGTTGTATTAAATACATTTGCAAGTTTATCAATCATTACACTTTTTCCACTGCTTTCTCCACCACAAATTGTAATAATCGGGATTAAATGCTCCCTCACTTCACGTGGCAAAAAATCCCAGTATTTACTTGGATTTTCACGTATCTGCTTGGAATTGACGTTGTATTCAATGTAATTTTTGTCTATGGATCTAGTTTCTGAACCAAAATGTTTTAAGTTATACTCCTTATCTTCATCACGGTTGCTTATGAAAATAACATTGTTTTTCCAGTCTATTTCTGTTTCATTTTCCAGCTTTTCCCTTTTTTCAATTTCTTTCTTTAAAGTGTTAGCCCATTCTTCCCAATTTTCACTTTGTTGGGAAAAATGATTTTCATCTAGCAAAAAAGATGAAATATTTGGCTGATTTTTAAATGTCTGTTTTACAAAACGTAATCTGTCTTTTGGGGTAATTTCCTTTACAAAACGGGAATTGGATGTAAGCAGGTCATCGGCATCGTCAGAATATGAGATGACAACGTACAGTCTGTCTACAATACCGCTGGCTCTCTGAATGAAATTTACATGTCCGATGTGAAGCGGGAAAAATTTCCCGATAATTATTCCTATTTTTTTCATTAATTTTTTCCTTTCTAATAATATAATTGCTTGATTAGATCTGTTCAACAACTTTTTTTACAAAAGATTAAGACTATTTGCTTTAGAACATTTGTTTATTTACAGATAGTTTATGAACAAATCTATTATATAAATTTTAAGTAAAAATTTCACTAGATTATTTAAAAAAAACTCCCATATTCAAAAATATAGAAGTTTTTTATATAACCTATTTTAAAATGAATTTAGAAGTCACTCTTTCCTTCTTTAATATTTTTTACTAATCTTGCAAGAATTCCATTTAAAAATTCTTTCGTATCATTGTAGGAATATTTTTTTGCAATTTCTAAAACTTCATTAATTGCAATTTCGTATCCGATTTTTTTTATTGTGATTTCATAAAAGGATATTTTTAATAAAACTTTCTCGATTGTTCCAAGACGTTCGTAAGTCCAGCCTTCCAAAACATCTTTTATTCTTTCAATCAAAATATCTTCATTTGCAATTATGTCAGTTACATAACTTCTTAAGAAATCAATTTCATCTTCTTTTTTCAAATGTTCTTCTTCAATTACATCATTTATTCTTTTTTCAATATTATTATCAATTAGCTCATATTCAAAAAGTAATTTAAATATTTCTTCTCTAATCTCTCTTCGTGTCATTAATTTTCCTTTCCAGATGGGGAAGTTTTGCTATTTTCTTCATTTTTTAAATTTTCGTCATTGTTAATTTTACTTGCTTCAACTTCTAATTTTTTCTTCTCTTCTTCTTTTTCAATTTCCTCTTGAACAGCTGGAGAATCAATGACTTTTTTTTCAACAATTGTTTTGCCTAAAACTTTTTTTAACTTAACTTTACTTTTTTTTACGGTAATTCCAGTAGAATGGAAAATGTAATCGGATAATTTGTTTTGAATATCTGCTAATTTTTCATTTAAGTTATCAACGTTGTAGGTATCAACAGTAGCTTCAATAATAACTGATCTTCCTTTTGGATATGACTTTACTTTTGAATTTTTTATAATTTCCATTGAACTTAAAAAACTTTTTGATGTTTCATTTATTGTTTTGATGGAAACTTCGATTTCCCCATTTTTATTTTTTACTTTTCTATTTTGAGAATATTTTGTAAGTTTGTTAATGTAAGAAAGTAAAAATATGACTAAATAAATTATTGATAACAGCCCGATTAAAATTTTAAAATTTAGGCTGCTTAAATCTATAAAACTGTCAAGCTGCCCCAAGTAATCGGTTCTGAACAAAGTATCTGATATACTTGAAAATGCAATACCGATAAATCCAAGTATCACAGATAATCTTGCTAAAAATCCCAATATTGCAATCATTAATTTTGTAAACTAGCAAAAATACACCATATTTGTTTTATCATAACTTATCTGCATAGCTTCTAACTGAATCTCCCACGACTAAAGCTGCGAGTGTTCTTGCACTATTTCATAAACTATTTTTTATTTTAAAAATTAATAATAGTAAATTATGGTGTATCTCTGTCAGTTTCTCCTTTCTTTTTTCTTACTCTTCGATTTCAGCTGTTTCTGCTACAGCAGCTGGAACTACATCTTTCTTTTCATCTTTTACAATTTTTTGAATGTAGACATTAACTTCCTGTACTTTTAATCCTGTCATTTCAGTAATTGCTTTTACTACTTTTGTTTGGATTTCTCCAGCTAATGCTGGTAATTTGTATCCCATTTTTGCTACAATGTAAAGATCTAATGTACATTCAGTTTCGCCAACTTCCACTTCGATTCCTTTTCCGCCTGAAGATACATTTTGGAAAAATTTAACAATTTCATTTTTTGAAGTTCCACCAACAAGGCTGTTTACTCCTTCAATTTCTGATATTACTGATTCTGCGATTGTTGCTACCACTTCCTGTGATATATTTACATTTCCTAATTCGTTCATTTTGATTCCTCCTAATTTTTAATTAATTTATTTATTTAATGGCAAGGGATTTTGTCCCTTGTTAAATAACATCTTAAATATAATTTAAACCTATATAGTTTGAATAGGTTTATTATTTCCCAAGAACTTCCTTAAAGTGAGTTTCAATAAAGTTTGTATAGACAGTTCCCTTTTTAAAGTCCTCATTGTCAAGCACTTTCAAGTGGAAAGGAATAGTTGTATCTACACCTTCTATAATAAATTCCCTCAAGGCACGTTTCATACGTGAAATAGCTTCTTCCCGATTTTTTCCCTTTACGATAAGTTTTGCTATCATTGAATCGTAGTAAGGCGGGATTTCATAATTTTGGTAGGAATGTGAGTCAATTCTTACTCCAATTCCTCCAGATGGAATATATGTTTCTAAAGTTCCTGATGACGGCAAGAATCCATTTTCAGAATCTTCTGCATTTATTCTGCATTCAATTACATGTCCATTAATATGTATATCTTTTTGAGAAATACTTAACTTTTCTCCTGCAGCCACTCTTATTTGTTCTTTTACCAGGTCAACTCCAGTAATTTCTTCACTTATTGTATGCTCAACCTGAATTCTTGTATTCATTTCCATAAAATAGAAATTCATGCTCTTGTCAACAAGAAATTCTAATGTTCCAACACTGTCGTAACCAATACCTTTTGCAAGTTTTGCGGCGAATTTTCCCATTTTTTCACGTGTTTTTGAATCAATTCCTGCTGATGGAGATTCTTCGATTAATTTTTGGTGTCTTCTTTGAATTGTACAATCTCTTTCACCAAGATGGACTACGTTTCCAAATTTATCTCCTATAATCTGAATTTCAACGTGTCTTGGCTCTTCAACATATTTTTCAATATAAACATCTGGATTTCCAAAATTTGCTTTTGCTTCGTTTTGTGCAACAATATAATTTTCAGCCAATTCTTTTTCATCACGTGCAATTCTCATTCCTTTTCCGCCACCACCGGCAGTAGCCTTGATCATAACAGGATAAGTTATCCATTCTGCAACTTTTTTAGCTTCTTCCAAAGTTGGCACAATTCCATCTGATCCCTTTGTTATCGGAACTTTATGCTTGATGGCAGTTTCCCTTGCAGTTGCCTTATCTCCCATCATACTTATCAGTTCAGGTTTTGGACCAATAAATACAATTCCATTTTTATCGCATATTTCAGCAAATCTTTGATTTTCAGATAAAAATCCATATCCTGGATGGATTGCTTCACTTTGTGTAATTTGAGCCGCTGAAATAATATTTGGTATTTTTAAATATGAATCTGCGCTGCTGGCAGTTCCAATACAAATGGCTTCATCAGCTAATCTTACGTGAAGCGAATCTTTATCAGCTTCTGAATAAACTGCAACTGTTGCAATTCCCAATTCTCTTGCTGCCCTGATTATCCTAACAGCAATTTCCCCTCTATTTGCTATTAATATTTTTTTGAACATTAATATTCAGTCCTCCTAAAAGATTTTCTGTTTCTAAAAAAAATTATTAACTATTTAAATTTAAATTTTTTCTAAATTAGTTTATTAATTAACTTCAATTTTAAATAATTCCTTTGCAAAATCAACTGCTGAGCCATCTGCTACAAGCACTTCCTTTAAAGTACCGTTCACAGTAGCCTTTACATCATTGTCAATTCCCATTGTTTTAATTTTGGCAAGAATTTGCCCTTTTTTCACCAAAGTTCCAGTTTTTGGACTTAACAGCTTTATTTTACCTACATTGCTAGATTTAACAATTTCTTCCGCTGGCAATACCGCTTTAGCGATTTTTTTCTCTTTTGTAACTTTAGGCAATGCTGCTGCAGTGTTTACAATTTTTGTATTTTCAGAATTTGTTAAAGTAAGTTTTACTTTTCCGTATCTTACTTTTAGTTCTGCTATGTCTTCTTTTTTCAGAACTTTCATTAATTCCTGAATATCCTTAAGTTCCATAGTCCCTCCTTAATTTTGAGTTAAATATTTTATTTCAATAAATTTTTTATAATTTTTTTAAAATTTCATATTATAATTTTACCATATTAAAAGTATTTTTTCAATTTTTTCTTTTTTTAGAACAAAATAAATTTGTTAGAAGTCTCTTGTTTTTTTATTTTAAAAAATTATTGCAAATAAATGAAAAAAGGTATAAAATATATCATAATCTTTTTTGTAGAAATAAATTATTTTTGGAAAGGAAAATAAATAATGGTTATCGGACTTACAGGAGGGATTGGAACGGGGAAGAGCACTGTTAGCCAGATTTTGAAGGATAGAGGATTTCCTGTGATTGATTTGGATGTGATTTCACATGAAGTTATTGAATTTTCATCGGTTGTGGAAAAAATTGTACAAAATTTTGGAAGAGAAGTTCTGGCTGAGGATGAAGCTGGAAATTGTACTATTTCACGGGAAAAGCTGGGGAAAATTATTTTTTCCGATAAGAAAAAAAGGCTTGCTTTAAATTCCATTATGCACCCTGAAATTTTAAAAGTTATGCATAAAAAAATTTTGGAATGTGAATTGGGAAAAAATAAAAAGAAAAATAAAATTATTTTTGTGGAAGTTCAGCTGCTTTTTGAAGTCCAATGGGAAAAGGAATTTGATTATATACTGCTAGTTGCTGCAAAAAGGGATATGCAAGTTAGGCGTGTTTTGGAAAGGGATAAGCGTAGTGAAGAAGAAGCCTGGAATATTATAAATTCTCAGATGTCTTTGGATGAGAAAAGGGAAAAAAGTGATTTTGTCATTGAAAATGATGGAAATATGGATGATTTAAATAAAAAAGTTGATAAATTTTTAAAAAGTTTAGAACGACAGTAATTTCAAAAAAATTAAAATACATAAGAGGTAAAAAAAATGAAAAAAATATTTTTAATATTGGGAATATTCCTGATAGCATTTATTGGATGGCTTTCTATACCGTTTAATATTCTTGTGATAGGAGTCGATGCTTATGCTAATCAGCCTACGGAAGGGTCTAGAAGTGACGGGCTTATTGTTATAAGAGTTGTTCCGTATTTGGCACAGGTGAAAATGATTTCAATTCCACGTGATACTTATGCGGAAATTCCGTGTGAAAATTATAAGCAGGATAAAATTACACATTCACACCATTTTGGAGGAGTGCAATGTACGATTGACGCTGTGGAAAATTTACTTGAAACTAAAATTAATTATCACGTAAGATTTAGATTTGAAGATGTTATGAATATAACGACTTTAATTGGAGGAGTTAATGTTGTTTCAAATCATACGTTTAATCAGGACTATTTTGATCAGGAAGTGTTTCACTTTAATCAAGGGCAAGTTTATAATTTACAAGGAAGAATGGCGCTTGCATATACAAGACATAGAAAAAGTGACACGGCTTTTAAGCGTGATGAACGTCAAAGACAGGTTATTCAAGGAATTGCTAAAAAGTTAGTTGCCCCATCTGGATGGAAATATGTGCCACAAGTATATAATTATTCAAAACAGCATATGGATATTGCAGTAAATCCGATTAAAGCATTGTCAGTATTGCCAGCATTTCTTATGCATCAGTCAAATATTGATCAATATGAAATTACTGGAGATGGAAAAATGATAAACGGAATTTGGTATTTTATGCCTGATGAGGCATCGCTGGAACAAGCAAGGGAAGAATTTAAAAATTAAAAAAAGAGGTGAAATATGGAAATAAATAAGTCAGAATTTGTAAAATCGGCAGTTATGGAAAAGGATTATCCAAAATTTAATAACGTTGTAGAATTTTCATTTATTGGAAGATCAAATGTTGGAAAGTCTTCGCTTATAAATTCTCTTACAAAGAGAAAAAATCTTGCAAGAACAAGTAAAACCCCAGGAAGAACACAGCTTATAAATTATTTTTTGATAAATAATGCAATTCATTTTGTAGACTTGCCAGGATATGGGTTTGCGAAAGTACCTGATTCAGTAAAGAAAAACTGGGGAAAAACAATTGAAGGCTATCTTATGTCAGATCGTGAAAAAGTTGTATTTCTTTTGCTGGATTTGCGTAGAATCCCAACGGGCGAAGATATGGAAATGTTAAAGTGGCTGGAACATTTTGGAATTGAATATTATATAATTTTTACAAAGGCTGATAAATTGTCTAATAATGAAAAATTTAAGCAGTTAAAGGAAATTAAGAAAAAACTTGTGTTTAAAAATGAAGATGTGTTTTTTTATTCTTCCTTAAAAAATACTGGAAGAAAAGAATTGCTTGATTTTATTGGGGAAAGAGTTAATGAAAAAAAATAAAAATGTCTATTGATTTTCAAATTAATTTTCAAAAAAGCAAAAGTTATTTTAACAAGGGGTCAAAGCCCCTTGTAATTAAATAAGTAAATAAAATAGTTTTTTTTTAACAAATTGCTGCCAAATAAAAAATTACTGTTTTTTTCGATAATTCAGGGCTTCTAATAAATGTTCTTTTTTTATATTTTCTTGCCCATCTAAATCTGCTATTGTTCTTGAGATTTTTAATATTTTGTCAAACATTCTGACTGATAATCTTAAATTATCAATGGCGGCCTTCATAATTTCTTGGCTTTCCTTGTCAATTTTGCAATATTTGTTTAATTGCTTTTTGTTCATATCTCTGTTTAGCGTATTTGAATTAAATCGCTGTTTTTGGATCTCTCTGGCTTTTATTACTCTTTCTTGGATGTCTTTTGATTTTTCTGAAAGGGATTCGTCAAAGATTTCATCTTTTTTTAGCTGATGCATTTCAACGTAAAGGTCCATTCGGTCAAGAAGAGGCCCTGAAAATTTTTTTTGATAGCGTTTTATTTCTTTCAGACTGTCGCTGCATAGCGGATTATCGGGAAAGTAGCCGCTTGGAGTTGGATTTGAAGCCGTTATCGTGATATTTTTTACAGGATAAGTTACGCTGAAATTTGCTCTGGAAATGACAATTTTTCCATCTTCCAGAGGCTGTCGGAGCGCTTCTAGCGTTTTTCCCTCAAATTCTCCAATTTCATCCAGAAAAAATACTCCGTTTAGTGCTAATGTTATTTCTCCGACTCTGCTTGCTCCGCCTACAAGTGCAACTTGTGTGGCTGAATAATGAGGTGCCCTAAATGGTCTTTTGCGGATTATCGGCTCTTTTTGGCTTAACATTCCTGAAATGCTGTAAATTTTGGTTGTTTCGATTATTTCTTCCTCTAGCATGTCAGGCAAAATTGTATTAAATCTTTTGGCAAGCATTGACTTTCCTGAACCTGGGTCACCTATTAGAAACACGTTGTGTCCACCAGCTGCTGCGATTTCTAAAGCTCTTTTTGCCATAAGCTGCCCTTTTACATCTGAAAAGTCAATGGCTTCTTCTGGCTTCTTATCCTTTTCAATTTTTAAAGTATCCATTTCAACGGCTTTTTTGCACAAAGTTTCCACATCAATTTTTCCATCTAGAAAGTCCAGAAGTTCACTAATTTCATCAACTGGAATAATTTCTGCTCCTGAAATCAGCTTTGCTTCGTTATAGTTTTCCATTGGAACGATAACTCCTTTAAAGTCGGTTTCTTTTGCTAAGATTGTGGCATTTATTGCTCCATTTATTGATTTTATTTTTCCATTTAGGGAAATTTCTCCCAAAATTAGGTATTTTTTTAGTATTTCTATATTTGAAATATGTCCTGTGTTGGCAAGGATGCCTAAAAATATGCTTAAATCAAAATGGCTTCCTTTTTTTCTAATATTTGCAGGCGATAAATTTACTAGCACACGCCTGACCGGAAACTCAAATCCCACATTTTTAAAGCAGCTTCTAATTCGCTCCTTGCTTTCTGAAATGGCTTGATCTCCCATTCCAACTATATTAAAAACAGGCAGTCCTCTGGAAAGGTCGACTTCCACCTCTACAACGTAGGTATCAACTCCCAAATAACTGCAGCTAAATAAACTTATTGCCATAACTCCCACCTTTTAATCTTTAATTAATAATTAATTATAACATTTTTTAATGAAAAATGCAACTGGAAAATAAAAAAGAGAAAATCTATAAAAAGACTTTCTCCCTAAAGTATATATAATAGGCAATTTTAATAATTTTGTAAAGTTTTGTCTATTTTTAAAGATTTATTTTAAGTATGCGTTTAACATCCATAAATCTTTTTCATAAGTGCTGATATATTCATCAACCATTGCAGATGTTCCGTAATCGTTTTCTGAATCTGCAGCTTCTTTTACTTCTTTTACTAATTTTAGCATTGCTTCAAATTCTTTTTTTACGTCGGTAACTGCATCAGCAATAGAAATTTCTTTGTTTTCAGCTTCTTTAATAGTAGTAACTGCTAAGTAATCTTTTAATGTTCCTAAAGGACGACCACCGATTGAAAGGATTCTTTCAGCTACATCATCAATTTGTTCATTTAATGCATCATAGTATTCTTCCAATTTTGCATGAACAGAAAAGAAACCTGTACCAACAATATTCCAGTGGTAATTTTGAACTTTTCTGTATAGTACGTTTAAATTTGCTAAATAAAGATTTAATTTTTCAACTGTTTTTGACATTTTTATCACTCCTTAAATTATATATTTTTATTGATTACAAATTTATTATATCAAAAATAAATTTATTTGTCAACAACTTTTTATAATTATTTTAAAAATATAATTATTATAATTTTGAAATTAAAATTATTTTAGATGAGATGAAAAAAATGTTGATTTTTTTTTGTTTTGTGATATAATATTTAAGAAATTTTCAGAATAATAAAAATATAAGCAAAAAAAAGGAGAGAAAAAAGATGACTAATAATTTGAGAAAGGCAAAGAAGGATTTATGTGCTTTTGCTAAAAAATGTAAAGATTTTAAATATACAGATTCTGCATTAATTACATTTTTGATTACAGGAGTAGTGAATATTTCAAATAATTTATTTTCTGCTGAAACAAATAAAAATATAGATAATCAAAAACAGGCAATCCACACATCAATTAAGGATATACATCAAGAAGTTCAGAAAACTAGGGAAGAAAACAACAAGCTTTTGAAAAAACAAATCTGGAATTAATTCAGTTAATGGAGCAAGGAGATCACGTGGTCAAATCTCCTTGGAGCAGTTGGCAATATGGAATTAACGGATTTTATAATAACTGGGGAGGAACATACAAAGGAAGAGGAGATAAATCTGAAAAATATCCTTATGAAGGAAAATTTGAAAGAAGCCAAAACAGATTCGAGAGAAATATATCTCCCTTGAGTTCAAACTACGATTTGTTAAGCAAATCAAGAAACCCAAGATCAGCCACAACAAGCGGAAGATTCGGCTACGAGAAAGGATATGGAATTTCAAGCACAGAGAAAAAACAAGAACCAGTGGCAAGTCTAAATATAGATGCCTCAATTAAACCTAAAGATGTACATAAAAGTCCTGTTGCTGCACCAAATGTTAATGTGAATGCACCAGTATTGGCACCTTTGAGTATACCAACTGTAGTTCCTGCTACTTTGACGATTCCTACTCCTAATCCGCCTGTGGTACAGGTAGATCTTCCACAACCTAGTGCAAAACCGTTTGTGGACTTTTCCTTTCAGAATGGAGTGTTGGGATGGTTTAGCGTAGATTCTGCAACTGATAATAATACTTACACTACAATTAATAATAATACTCACATTGCTGCAAATTCGAGATTTAATAATGGGATAGGACATAAATTTTGGACAGGATTCAATCCAACTACAAATTCATTAGAACCGCATTCAGGAGTAGATGGAAGTGATTTACCATATGGATATACAAGTCAAGGATACACAGCAACACAAAATAGAAGGAATGTTAATCCTAGAACAGGGGCATTGCTATACTTTAATAGTTCTTTTAGATTAACATCTAAAAATGCTCCGGAAAATAAATTTCAAGCTCAAAACTTTGATTTATATCTAGCAGGAAATGTAGGAAATGCAGGATTAACAGATGGAAATCATGAAGGAGCATTGGGGATACACACAGTTTGGAATGGAAAACTTTCAAATGTAAATGCACATTTATATGGAAAAGCTGCTTTCCTTTCACTGGAAACATGGTGGGCAGGTAAAATGGAGTTTGATAATACACCTGGAAAAGAAGTTAAAGTAAATATTGAGTCAGTTCCAGGAGTAGCAGGAAGTGGAAATGAAAATACAATATTCCTTATTTACCCAGGAAGCTATGGTACAGTAGCATCATACAATAATGGAGCTAAACACCAGCGTGGTGGATTTACCGGTAAAGTAAATGCTGATATAAAAACTGATAAAAATATAGTTTATTCAGTACTAGGAAATCAGGGATCCTTTGAGATAGACAGTAGTGGAAAATATAATATAACAGGAAATGAAAATATAGTTTATTCAGGTTATGGATATGCACCTAACTGGAATAACTTTGTAGGTAAAGGAGTTGTACAGGATAAACATCAGACTGGTATGACACCGACTATAAAACTTACTGAAGCACCTATAATAAATGGTGATAGAAATATCGTACTTCTTTTTAATGATAAAATGGATGATACTTCAGCAGCCAGTATGAACGTATACACTACTAATGATGCAAACTGGAAAAAATCAGTAATTGGTATTTATCAGGGAGAAATTGATGCAAGAGCAAGAATAGGAAATAATGATGCAACAAGAGTGGTTGAAAATAACATCGGGATATATTCAAGGTCAGGACAAAGAGGTCAGGAAACTATAAATGGCCAGGTTGCTAAATTTAATACAAAAACAGATTTAGGAGCTGCCGGATCAAGTATAAATTATGAAGATGATCCTATACATTCTTTACAAGTAAACAATATTGATATAACATTTGGTAAAAATTCTAAAAATGGAGTTATGATAGCCGCTGAAAGAGGGACTGTAATTGATGTGGCTATGCCTAATAATCTTCATAGCACTGTTGTAAAAGATAATAGTGGAAATGCTATGTCAGGAAAAACAGATTCTACAACAGTACCAATTATGACTACACCTATAAAAGATTATGAAGGAACATCGCTTTTGACAGCTTCTTATAATGATACTACAAACCAAGTTGCTACTGGTACAGTTATTGCTTATGCAGCTGGTGAGTGGAAAAATACAGATCATAGAATGACTTCTTCTGAAGTACAGAGATTTGAAGGAAAGGGAAGTCAAATTAATATTGGACAGGATGTTGTAATGTCTGCTAGATATAAAGATTACACACCAGCAGGTTCTACAACAAAAGTAGAGTCATTCCCAGCGGCATACGTGGCTAAAGATAGCGGTATAATTACAGCTGCAGGAACTACTGATGCGAAAGGATTTGGATCTATAATTGCGTATGCGGATAATAATGCGAAGATTACATTGGATAAAGCAGTTACGGCGGTTGATGAGTGGGCTGCAAGTGATGATGCTACGAAACCGTATTTGTATAAGAATATTGGGGGATATGCAAATAAAGGAGCAGATGGTGGAAGTACAATAACATTTGGAGATGATGTTAAAGTACGTGGTATTGGAGGATTTTCTAATGGAGCTGGTTCGGTAATTAAATTTGAAGGTACTAATAATGAGATTTATTCGGCAAAAGAAGGAGGGCTTATAGCTTTAGATGGCGGTAAGATTGACTTTAAAGGTGGAAAAATTGATACTAGAAAAAGAAATTCTACAGATGATTATAGTGGAGTTGTGCCATTTTTAGCTAATACTGGATCAAATATTAATTTTTCAGGGAATACGGAACTTACTATTTCTGATGGAATACTTATGCCTGGAACAGCGGCTGATTATGCGGCTGAAGATTCATCTAATCCTGCAAATGCTGCTGCAACTGCTGGGAAAAAATATACTGGTATGAGTAATATGAAAATTAAAGTTGAAGGAAATGGTGTAATTTTAAGAGTTACAGATGGTGGGACTAGAACTGATAATAAATGGACTGGGCCTACAGGACTTATTGAAAGTGTTGAGGATGACTTGAAGATAAACAGAGGAAACTTGACGATTGGGACTGGTGCTGATTACAAGGTATATTATAAAAATGGAGAATATTCTATACAACGAGATATTGATTTAGATAATGCTCCAATATTTGACAAGATAAAATTTGTTAGAGAAAAAATATTTATTGATCCTGGAATTACAGTAAGTTCGGCTACTGGTAAGGGTATGATTGTTGGATCTGATGCTGGTGCAACTTCAAATACGCAAACGGGATATGTAAATGAAGGAAATGTGGCTATAACAGGTGGTTCTGCTTCTACAATTGCTCTTAGTACAAGTTATGGAGAAATTATAAATAAAAATACAATTACTGTAGATAATGGACTTGGAGCATATGGAGTAAATGGAAGTAAATTATTAAATGATACTAATGGAAATATTACTATTTCAGGAACTGGAGTTGGAATGGCTGCCTTTACATCTGCTAATAAACTTCAAACTTATGGAACTGATGCTAAAATTGCAAATGGATCACTTTTAAATACAGATAAAACGCTTGAAGTTGAAAATAAAGGTACGATTACTGTAAATGGAAATAATGGTATTGGATTGTATGGAGAATTGAATACTATTACTGGAGCACATCCGAGCATTGAAGTTGGAAAAGCTGGAACAAGTCATGGAAGTATTAGAAATGCTGGAAAAATCGTGTTGGCAGGCGATAATTCAGTTGGAATTGTGTCGAAAGTTACGCCACCTGCTGGAGCTGCTGATCCTTTACAATTTGGTGGGCCTGAAGTGAAACTTAACGGAACTGGAAGTTCGGATATTGTGACTACTGGAAATGATGGAATTGGTGTTTATGCGGATAATACGAAGGTTACATTTGAAACAGATTATGGAGTGGAAGTTAAAGACAGAGGAACTGGTATTTTTGTTGAGGGAAATAATCCTTCATTGAATGACAGTAAAAACTTTGAACTTAAATATACTGGAGCACCTACAGCATCTGCGGTTGCATTCTTTATGAATAATAAATCAACATTGCCTACATCTAGTATGACGAACAAGATGAATATTACTCTTAATGATACAGTTAACAATACAGAAGGACTTGTTGGAATATTAGCAAAAGGAGCTGCTGGAGATATTAACAATCAAGGAAACATTACTGGAAATGCTGGATATGGAATTATTTCTGAAGGTGTAGAAGTTAGAAATAGTGGAAATATCACTTTACCAAATCCGTTGGATGCTGCTAGTAAAAAGGCTAGTGTTGGGATTTATGTTAAAAACGGAAATAAAATTACAAATAGCGGAGATATTACTATAGGAAAATATTCTGTTGGAATTTATGGACATCAAGTTGAAAACAGTGGAAATATTAATGTTGGCGATGCGGGAACTGGAATATTCAGTACTGCTGGAAATGTTGACTTGACTGCTGGAACAATAAATGTTGGAACGGATCAGGCTGCAGGAATTTATGTGAATGGAGATAATCAAACTGTAACTGCACATTCTGGAGCAAATATGACGATTGCTGATAATTCATTTGGAATTATTTCTGAAAAAGGAACAGGTTCTGCTGGAAATAAAATTATAAGTAACATTGGAAGCATTAATAATCTTGGAAATGACACTGTTTATATTTATTCAAATGACAACAGAGCTGGAGCACAAGTTACAAATAATACAAACTTGACTTCTACAGGTTCTTACAATTATGGTGTTTATTCTGCTGGAGAAGTTGTAAATAACGGAAACATTAATTTTGGTTCAGGATATGGAAATGTGGGAGTTTACAGTACTCTTGGCGGAACTGCTACGAATAATGCTTCGATTACGGTTGGAGAATCGTATTTTGATCCAATTAGTTCATTAAATAATCGTTATGCTATAGGAATGGCTGCTGGGTATACTCCAACGGCTGCTGAAATTGCTGCAGGAAAAGTGGGATATACTGGAAATATTGTAAATAATGGCGTTATTAATGTTACAGGAAAAGGAAGTATTGGAATGTACGGAACTGGAGCGGGAACAACGGTTTACAACGGTACTGCTTCAAATCGTAATGCTGTGATAAACTTGAATTCGAGTGAAACTACTGGAATTTACTTGGATAACGGAGCTTACGGATACAATTATGGAACGATTAAATCGAATGGTTCTGGATTGAAAAAAGTTGTCGGAGTTGTAGTAAAAAATGGTTCGACAATTGAAAATCACGGAAATATTGATATTACTGCAGAAGATGCAAGAGGAATTTTATCAAAAGGAAATGCTTCAGGAGCTAATCTTGGAATAGTTAAAAACTATGGAACATTCAATATTAATGGTGTAACAGATTCGACTGATGCGACAGTTATTGGAGTGGATGCTGCGAGTGACTTGACAAAAACAGTATCTGGAATAAAAATTGATGTTCCTAGAGGATCTTCAGTTGGAACAATAACAGTAAATGGAAATCCAGTAATACCTGAATTAGCAACAACATCAGCAGAAGAGTTTCAGCCAATGGAATTATCAAAAATAGGAATGTATATTGACACTTCAAATAAAGTGTACACAAATCCTATTACAGGACTTAGTTCTTTGACAGGATTGAAAAAAGCTGACTTAATTGTGGGAGCTGAAGCTGCTCAAAATACGACTGCAAAATATATTCAAGTGGATTCAAAAATAACTGATCCATACAATGCAACAATTAGAGCTAATCCACAAATTGAAAAATGGAACATTTATTCAGGATCATTAACTTGGATGGCAACAGTCGCACAAAATTCAAACGATGGAACAATAGAAAATGCCTACCTTGCTAAAATACCATATACATACTGGGCAGGAAATGAAGCATCACCTGTAAATCCTACAGATACATACAATTTCTTGGATGGATTGGAACAAAGATATGGTGTAGAAGCACTAGGAAGCAGAGAAAATCAATTATTCCAAAAATTAAATGGAATTGGAAACAACGAAGAAATTTTATTCTATCAAGCAATGGACGAAATGATGGGTCACCAATATGCAAACACTCAAATGAGAATAAATGCAACTGGAAATATGCTTGATAAGGAATTTAGATACTTGAAAAATGAATGGAGAAATCCTTCTAAGCAAAATAACAAAATTAAAGTATTTGGAATGAGAGATCAGTATAAGACTGACACAGCTGGAATCATTGACTATACAAGCAATGCCTGGGGAGTGGCTTATGTTCACGAAGATGAAAAAATCAAGATGGGTAACTCTAGTGGATGGTATGCAGGAGCTGTAACAAATAGATTCAAGTTTAGCGACATCGGACATTCAGATGAAGATCAGACAATGCTAAAAGCAGGAGTATTTAAGACAATGTCCCCTAAGAAAGACTATAATGGAGCATTGCAATGGACAGTTGCAGGAGATGTATTTGCTGGAATTAACAATATGAAACGTAAATTCTTGGTTGTAGATGATGTATTCCAAGCTAAGTCAAATTATCATTCTTATGGAGCTGCATTAAAAAATGAACTAGGTTATGATATAAGAATGAGCGAAAGAACTCATTTAAGACCTTATGGAATGTTAAAAATGGAATACGGAAGATTTAACAGCATAAAGGAAGATTCAGGACAAATGAGATTAGAAGTGAAAGGGAACGACTATTTCTCTGTTAAGCCTGAAGCTGGAGTAGAGTTTAAATATGTACAGCCGTTGGCAGTAAGAACTAATTTGACAGTTGGATTGACAGCCGCTTATGAAAATGAACTTGGAAAAGTTGGAGATGTCAATAATGAAGCTAGAGTTAGATATACGAATGCTGACTGGTTTGGAATTAGAGGGGAAAAGGAAGACAGAAGAGGTAATGGTAAATTTGATCTAAATATTGGAGTTGATAATACTAGATTTGGTGTTACAGTGAATGCCGGGTATGATACTAAGGGAAGTAATGTTCGTGGAGGTATTGGATTTAGGGCAATTTACTAAAATTTTTAAAATAAAAGAAAGAGCAGTGAAATTTAAGTTTTGCTGTTCTCTTTTTATTTTATAATGAATCCATTGCTTTGAGAGAATTTATTTTATAATGAATCCATTGCTTTGAGAGAATTATGATATTTTTAGAATTTGTAAAAAAATTAAAAATTAAAAAATTTTTTTGAAAAATCTTTTTTTTATGTTATAATAATTAGTGGCATGAAATATAATTATTTCACTTTTTTTATGACAAAAAATCAAATAAAAACTAATAAAAAAGGAGTAATATAAGTCATTTAATAAAAAACTAAAATTTAATTAAAAGGAGAGAATGGAAAATGACTAATAATTTAAGAAAAGTAAAAAAAGACCTATGTTCATTTGCAAAAAGATGTCAAGAATTTAGGTATACTGATTCAGCGCTTATAACATTTTTAATAACAGGAACAGTAAACATTTCAAATAACCTATTTTCTAATGAGACAAATACAACAATTGAAAAGCAAAAGCAAGTAATTTCTACATCAATTAAAGACATACATCAAAAAGTTCAAGAAACTCGAAAAGAAAATGACAAACTTCTGAAAAAGACAAATTTAGAATTAATTCAACTTATGGAACAAGGGGATCATGTTGTAAAATCTCCTTGGAGCAATTGGCAATTTGGAGTCAATGGATTTTCCAGTAACTGGGGAGGAACTTTTAAAGGGAGAGGAGATAAGTCTGAAAAATATTCTTATGAAGGAGTCTATGAAAGAAGTAAAAATCTATTTGAGAGAAATGTTTCGCCATTGAGTAAAAATTATGGAAATTTGGCATTAAGTAGAAATAGAAGAATGGCTTCTTCAAACGAAAGAACTGGATTTAACTCGACTTATGGCCTTATGAGCAATACCAGAGCACAGGAACCAATCCTGGAAATAAATGTTGATGCATCAATAAAACCAAAAACTGTACAGATAGAAATTCCGGATTTAGGAATAAGAGCACCTCAGTTACAAGTGATGACAGTTAATGGAATAGAGGTACCAGCAATAAAAGTTCCTACACCAAATACTCCTACTAAAACAGTCAGCATTGCAAAACCTAATGCTGAACCATTTACAGGTTATTATTTTGATGGAACGTGGAACCATAGAGAGTTAAGAGATAATATTTCTATTTATTCAGGAATAGATCCTACTTCTTTAATAGGAAATATAGATAATAGAAATCCTACTCCTGCAGCAATGACAGGTTCATATAATGGTAGACAACTTGAAGGAACACGTATAATAAATGAAAATAATAGATATACTAATACTTACTATATAAATAGTCAAACTAATGCAACTAAAATTGAAAATAATACTTTCTATTTAAGAGGACATTATGCTACTGATACTTATAATGATAGTAATACTAGAGCACATTTAGGAATATCTGATAATGGACAAAGAGCATATAATGACGGGCATGGAAATGGGATTCCAGATGAAGGTGTTGTTGGTGTTCATGCATTGGGAGATTTAAATATTAAACATTTAGTATTTAATCTATATGGAAGAGCAGGAGCAGTAACAAATGAAACATGGAGACATGGAATACTGGATTTTGATGATGTAACTGTAAATATGTATAATAGTGATAATATGGGATTCTATAATATGCCAGTTGCTAGATATACATATAAATATTTCAAAGCAGGAAAAGAATGGCGTGTTCTAGCTGGAGGATTTTCTGGAAAAGCTAATGTAAATATGTATGGAAGAAATAATTCTGTTTATTTAACAACAGGATTATCATATATGAAACATTGGCAAAATGATGGTTTAATACAATCAGATGGAGCTTCAAACATAGTATATTCAAGTTTTTCCTATGCTCCAACTTTATCAAAACTTGTAAATCCGGCAGGAGCAGGATATCTTCACAATACAAATATGATAAAGTTATCAAATGTTAAACTATATGGTGATGAAAATATAGGTATGTATTTTGGTAGTAGAATCAAAGGAAATGTTGCTAAAGTACATATGGAAGGTGCCAATGAACTAGAAAGTGTATATGGATATAACAATAAGGCAGCTCATATAGGACTATACCAAGGTGAAATAGATTTTTCTGCAAAAATTGGAGAAAAATTAACAATAGATAACCAAAATCAACAGACAGCTGAAGGAAATTTAAACAATGCAGGTTATACTAATGAAACAGTTGATGGAGCTGTAGGAATTTTCTCAGAAAGTGGTCAAAGAGTTGGAATAGTTGCAAGAGGAGATGTAATGGAGGGAGTCCCACCAACTGCAGCTGAAATAAATGCTCATAAAACTGATCCTGCTTGGGATAGATGGTTTTTGTATAAATGGAATAATACAACACAAAGATTGGAAGTAGATAAGAATAATATTGGACCAGGATATGGTTTCCCAATGGGTAATGATTTTTCAAAAGACCCTATACATAATTTAGAAGTAGCAAAACTTGATATTAGATTTGGAAAATATTCTAAAAATGGAATTATGGTATTATCAAAGCAAGGAACAGTAATAGATGTAGGTAAAAATACTTCTAACTATCATATTACTGGAGTAAGTTCAGATATTACTGATGGTATCAATGGTGCTAATACTCTTGAAGCAGATGCTTCAACAGGAACTATAGTTGCGTATTCGGAAGGAACTTGGGATCAGTTAAAACATAGATATGGAAGTGAGGACGCAAGAATAGCTCAAAATGATGCTGATGCTGGAGCTATAAATAATGGAACAGCTAGAAAGGCATTGACAGATGCAACTGCTACAACTGCAGCAAAATTACAAGGATTGCCTTCTGAAGTAAATGTTTATCCTAATGTGGTATTAGCTTCAAAAGAAGGAATTGCCTATATGGGTGACAATAAGGGTATTGTAAATGCTGGAACACAGGCAAATCCTACAACTACAGAAGCAGTGAATTACAAATCAATAATTGGATTTGCACGAGATGAAGGAACTGTTAATATTCATGGAAATATTGAAGCAATAGATAAAAATGCTACTCAGAATAAATTTGAGAATATTGCAGGTCTAGCTACAAAAACGGTAACTGGAACATCTGGGGGAACTGTTAATATAGAAGATGGAAGTATTAAAATAAGCGGTATGGCAGGATTTGCCTCTGGAACCGGTTCAGTTGTAAATGTTAACAATGGTACAGCTAATAAAATTCAAACTGGAGAAAATGGAGCATTGGCGGCAGTTGATGGCGGAAAAGTTAACTTCAGTGGAGGAACAATCTATCATGAAGATAAAGCAACAACTTCAGATGTGGTAACAGCTGGAACAGTAACTGCTGATCATTCAAGATCTACACCATTTTATGCAGACAGCTCTTCAAAGATTGAATTCAAAGGTGCTACTACAATAAATATGGCAGATGGAATACTTATGCCAGGAACAGATGCAACTAATTATGATGGCGGAAATACTTCTTCTACTGCCAAATATCTTGGAATGAATAATGTAACTGTAAATCTTACTGGAGATAAAGCTGTACTTCGTACATACCATGGAGATACAACTAACTGGACTGGCGGGACAACAGGAACTACAAATATAAAAAATGATATGCAGCTTGCGGCACTGAATACAAATAATCACGACTACAAGATATACTACATAGATGGTAAATTTAATCTTAACATTAATCAGGATTTAGATGACAATACAGATGAATTTAACACGAAAATAGGACTTTCAAATGAGAAATTTACTATTGCAAATGGAGTTACTGTAAGTTCTGCAGCAGGAAAAGGACTGTCGATGGCTTCACATGACGGTGTTGCGACAAATACGACTACAGGGTATACAAATAATGGGACTGTTAATATAACTGGAGGAACAGCTTCCAAAACTACGGCAATATCTACAAGTTTTGGATATGTGGATAATAAAGGTACGATAAATGTTGATAATGGAATTGGAGCTTATGGAATAAATGGAAGTTCTCTTACAAATAACAAGGCTGTAAATATTACTTCGAGCGGTGTTGGTATGGCAGGATTTGCTTCTGCTTCAAAATTGAAAACTTATGGAACGGATGATAAAATTTCAAACGGAACATTACTAGCGGCTGACAAAGTTTTGGAAATAATTAATAATGGTACAATAACTGTTGCAGGTAATGGTTCGATTGGACTATATGGAAATACAAATGATATTGCAGGAACTGGATTAGTTTTAACATCAAACGGAGTTATTTCAAATAATGGCAAAATAGTGATGACTGGCGATAGCGGTGTTGGTATTGTGTCAGAAGGAGCTGGAAATACAGTTAATTTAGGGGGAACTGGAAGTTCTGATATTTTAGTAGGAAAAAGCGGAATTGGAGTTTATGCAGGTGGAATGAAGAGCGAGGTGAATTTTACTTCAAATACTGGAGTTGAAATTAAGGATAAAGGAGTAGGAATTTCAGTTTCAAGCGGTTCTGTTATAAATCCGAATGGAAATAAATTTGAAATAAAATATACAGGTTCAGCAAATGCTTCTGGAGCAGGTATTTTTTATGACAGCACGGCTACAAACATAACTGATGTGGATATAGTAAATACTAGCAGCGATAAAGGAATAGTTGGAATTTATGCAACAAAAGGAACTCTTGCAAATGCGGCTGCAATAACCGATAAGAGCGGAAAAGCCTATGGAATTTACTCTGATGGAGCAGATGTCATAAATAGCGGAACATTGACTATGAAGGACAAGGGTAAAGGAATACTTAGTACAAATGGAAATGTTACATTGACAAATAATTCTATAATTACATTAGGAGAAAATGAAGCAATCGGTGTATATACAAAAGGAACTGGAAATCTGATAAAAGCCGATGCAGGTTCAAAAATGACAATTGGCAACGGTTCGTATGGATTTATCAATGAAGGGTCTGGAAATACGATAATAAGCGATGCGACAGTTTCACCTGCTGGGGATAATACCGTTTTTGTATTTTCAAGAGATACATCTGGAAATGTAATCAACAACACTCCATTGACTTCAACTGGTTCACTAAATTATGGACTTTATTCAGCAGGAAATGTGGTAAATAAGGCTGATATCAATTACAGTTCAGGTATAGGAAATGTTGGAATTTACAGTATTTATGGAGGAACTGCCGTTAATAGCGGTACTGCTAGAATTGCAGTAGGAACTTCGAGTGTTGGAAATACTAATCCAGCTGATAATTATTATGCGATAGGAATGGCTGCGGGATATGTTGGAGATGCCGTAAAGCCAGCATATTCTGGAAATGTGATAAATGAAGGAATTATTGATGTTAATGGTGAACATAGTATTGGAATGTATGGAACGGAAAGAGGAACGACTGTAACAAATAATGGGACTATTAACCTTAATGCAAGTAACACCACTGGAATGTATCTTGACAATGGAGCTTATGGAATAAATAACGGAATTATCCGTTCAAATGGAACAGGATTGAGAAGAGTTGTAGGAATGGTAGTTAAAAACGGTTCAACAATTGAAAATAATGGAATTATTCAGATTGATGCGACAGATGCGGTAGGATTGCTTGCCAAAGGAAATTTGGCAGGTAAAAATGTGGGAATAATTAAGAACTATGGAACATTGAATATAACAGGAAGCGGATCAGAAAATTCAGTAGTTCCAGCTGAAGGTCAAGATTTGGCTAAAGATATGGGAGGTGTAAAAATACATGCACCAGCGGGATCTCAAACAGCCACAATAACTGTAAACGGAGTTCCAGTAATACCAGAACTAGCTTCAACAACAGCCAAAGAATTTAAGCCGATGGAAGTTTCAACAATTGGAATGTACATCGATACTTCAAATAAACGGTTTACAGTGCCTGTAACAGGATTAACTCAATTAAGCACATTAAAACAAGCCGATTTAATTATAGGAAATGAAGCCGCTCAAAATACAACTGGAAAATACATTCAAGTAAGCAAAAAAATACTTGCACCATACAATCAAATGATTTTAAATAATCCGCAAATTGAAAAATGGAGTATTTATTCAGGTTCACTAACTTGGATGGCAAGTGTTGCACAAAATCAGACAGATGGAACAATAGAAAATGCCTATATGGCAAAAATTCCATACACAAAATGGTCAGGAACAGACAAATCGCCAGTAAATAAAACAGATTCATATAATTTTGCAGATGGATTAGAACAAAGATATGGCGTAGAAGCACTTGGAAGCAGAGAAAATCAATTATTTCAAAAATTAAATGGAATTGGAAATAATGAAGAAGTATTATTGTATCAAGCGATGGATGAAATGATGGGACACCAATATGGAAATATTCAGCAAAGAATCAATGCAACTGGAAACACTTTAGACAAAGAATTTAATCATCTACAAAAAAATTGGCAAAATCCATCTAAACAAAACAATAAAATCAAAGTATTCGGAATGAAAGATGAATATAAAACTGATACAGCAGGAATCATTGATTATACAAACAATGCTTACGGAGTGGCTTATGTTCACGAAAATGAAACAGTTAAATTAGGAAATTCAAGCGGATGGTATGCTGGAGTTGTGACAAACAGATTTAAATTCAAGGACATCGGACATTCAAGTGAAGATCAGACAATGCTTAAAGCCGGAGTATTTAAAACAATGTCGCCTAAGAAGGACTACAATGGAGCATTGCAATGGACAATCGGAGGAGATGTGTTTGCCGGAATTAACAACATGAAACGTAAATTTTTAGTTGTTGATGATGTATTTGAAGCCAAGTCAAATTATAATTCCTACGGTGCTGCACTGAAAACAGATTTGGGATACGACATAAGAATGAGCGAGAGAACACATTTAAGACCTTATGGAGCATTGAAGATGGAATATGGAAGATTTAATAACATCAAGGAAGATTCAGGACAAATGAGATTAGAAGTGAAAGGGAACGACTATTTCTCTGTTAAGCCTGAAGCTGGAGTAGAGTTTAAATATGTACAGCCATTGGCAGTAAGAACTAATTTGACAGTTGGATTGACAGCCGCTTATGAAAATGAACTTGGAAAAATTGGAGATGTCAATAACGAAGCGAGAGTTAGATATACGAATGCTGACTGGTTTGGAATTAGAGGGGAAAAGGAAGACAGAAGAGGTAATGGTAAATTTGATCTAAATATTGGAGTTGATAATACTCAATTTGGTGTTACGGTGAATGCTGGGTATGATACTAAAGGAAGTAATGTTCGTGGAGGTATTGGATTTAGAGCGATTTACTAAAATTTTAAAATTTGTTAAACTAATTTTTGAGAAGGAACATTGAAACTTAGGTTTTGGTGTTCTTTTTTGTAAAAAAAATGAAAAAATAAAATTTTTATGATATAATTTATTAAATCATAAGTTTGTTTTTGGAGGTAAGTATGAAAAAAGTAATTTTAAGTTTGTCAATATTATTAAGTTTGTCAAGTTTTGCACAAGAAAAATATCAAGTGGAAGTAGAACCAGCTGTAAAACTTAACCAGAGTATCCTTTCAGATTACAATTCTCAAATTGAAAAGGAAGTTGGCAGAATTTACTCAAAAGAGGAAATGTTTGGAATGATGAATAAAATGATGAATGGAGTTTTTGCTGGAAGTCAAAAAGATGGGTCGAATCAGATGAAAGAAATGATGGGTTCTTTTTTTGGAGAGGATTATTTTTCTAAAATGATAGATACAATGTATAAATATTACAAGATTGATATAGAAAAAATAGATTATATCAATGGAGAAAAAGCATATGTAAAAGTTAAATTGGGATTTCCTGTAAATACAGATGAAATGAGCATGGATAAGATGATTGAAAGATCTGGAGAAATGGCTGAAAAAATGGATAAAGCCTTTAAGAAAAAAACAGGAAAAACAATGGAAGAATATCAAAAATCGATTTCACAAAATGATGAAAAAGCTATTAAAAAATATTTTAAAACAATAGGCGAAATTCAATTAGAAATGATGGATCAAGAATTAGAACGAATTACAAAAAATGGGAAATATGTAGGAAGAAAAGAAATTTTAGAAGCTAATAAAAAGAATGGAAGATGGGTTATTGAAAATCCAAGTTTTGGGTATTAGTAGGTTGAAATAGATTATTTATTGAAAGGGAAATAGGGAATTATGCATAGGGAAATAGAAAAAATGTACAAACAATTTAAAAAATTTATGGAAGAACATTCTACTGAAGAAATGAGCGAAAGTGAAATTCGAAAACTAATAGATGAATTTGAAAGACAATATAATGAAAGTACAATGAAAGGTGAAGAAGATAATTCTTTTGATGAAAGTGATTCTGAAAAGATTTATGACTATTTAGAAATGGCATTTGAAACAGAGGATGATAGTAAAAGGCTAAAATATGCAAAAGAAGTATTAAAAATGGATAAGGATAATTTGGATGCCGAATATTTGATAGCTAGTACAGATGCAAAAGATTCAATTGATATGTTAAATAGATTGGAAAAAATATTAAAGCATGGAAATGAAATAATGGAGCGGGAAGGTTTCATGGATGAAGAAAATATTGGAGAGTTCTGGGAAATAGTTGAAACTCGGCCATATATGAGGATAAAACAAAGCTATGCAGAAATTTTGGCAGAAAATGGAATGATGAAAAAAGCCGTTAAAGAATATGAAGAAATACTAAAATTAAATGAAAATGACAATCTGGGAGTCCGATTTAGATTGATGTCACTTTATGCTTTTTTTGAAGATGAAGAAAATGCATTAAAACTTTACAAAAAATATAATGGACAAAATTCAGTACAGATGTTGCTTCCAATTTCAGTTCTTTATTTTAAAAAGGGAGAATTTACCAAATCATTAAATTATTTGAAAAAAATTGAGAAAAATGTAAAAGGATTGAAAAAATTCTTTAAAGATATGATGAATGAAAGAGGAGAATTTTATCTTAATCAATTAAGCAGTATGGGATATAGACCATTTTCAACTGATGAACTTATATTATCAATGACAGAGAATGATTATTTATTTTTGACTGCAAGTTCGTTTGTTGAATGGGCTTATGAGAAATTAGGGAAGAAAACTGGAGGGAAATCGAAAAAGGTTGTGAAGTTGAAGAAGTAAATTGGTTGAATGATAAATAGAGTTTAGGAAAAAGATAGATTTTATTAGATTTTGTTGTTTTATGCGAAGAGGAAATAATATTTATAGGATCTCTAGAAATATTATGAAACAAAAATAATTGTCAAAAATTCCAAAATATAGTACAATTATGAGGCGGAGGGAGAAAATGCACATGTTAAAAATTTGGGAGATAATTATTTTATTCATTACAACTATAGATTATCTGATAAAGATAATAAAATGGATTATCAAAATGATTAGGAGGTTTAAAGGGGAATAACCTCCCTTCTATTTAATCAAAGGAGAGTGCTGAATATGGAATGGATTAGGGTAGCAACGATTATATTATGTATTGTAAAAACAATAGAATTTAGTTATCGATTTTTAAAGTGGATAAAAAAATAAGAGCAATAATACTCTTATTTTTCACACATGTTTTTATTTGGTAATTAATTATAAAATATTTTTGCAGAAATGTCAATAGACAAATTATTTTTTAAGGATATTAAATAAAAAATTTATAAATACTGAAAAAATGGAGGAGAAAAAATAATGATTAAGGAATATAATCCTAATGAAATTGAGAAAAAATGGCAAGATAAATGGGCTGAAAAAGATGTTTTTAAGTCTGAAAATAAAGCCGATGGGAAAGAGAATTATTATGTGCTTGAGATGTTTGCATATCCGTCAGGGAAATTGCATGTTGGGCATTTGAGAAATTATGCGATTGGTGATGCGATTGCTAGATATAAGAAAATGAAAGGGTTTAATGTGTTGCATCCATTTGGATGGGATAGTTTTGGGTTACCTGCGGAAAATGCGGCGATTGATCATGGGGCTCATCCTGGAAAATGGACTAAAGCGAACATTGACAACATGAGAAGACAGTTGAAACTTATGGGTCTTTCTTATGATTGGGATAGAGAACTTAGCACTTACACTCCAGAGTATTACAAATGGAATCAAAAATTCTTTATTGAAATGTATAAAAAAGGATTGGTTTATAAGAAAAAATCTTTTGTAAACTGGTGTCCTGATTGTAATACGGTTTTGGCGAATGAACAAGTTGAAGATGGGAAATGCTGGAGACATAGTAAAACTGATGTTATTCAAAAGGAATTGTCGCAATGGTATTTTAAAATAACTGATTATGCTGAAGAATTGCTGCAAGGGCATGAAGAACTTAGAGGACATTGGCCTGAACAAGTTTTAACTATGCAAAAAAACTGGATTGGAAAATCAACTGGATCTGAAGTTGACTTTATTTTAGATTACAAATTTGAAAATAATGGACATACGCATTTGAAATTGAATGACAAGGGAGAAGTTGTAATTTCTGTGTTTACAACAAGACCAGATACGCTTTATGGAGTTACTTATGCAACTGTTGCACCTGAACATCCGTTAGTTGAGGAAGTTATTTTAAAGGAAAATCCTAGTATTAGAGAAAAAGTTGAAACGATGAGAAATGAGGATAAAATAGCTCGTACAGCAGAAGATAAGGAAAAAGAAGGAGTATTTTCTGGACTTTATGTGATTAATCCTGTAAATGGAGAAAAAGTGCAATTGTGGGTTGCAAATTATGTGTTGATGGATTATGGGACAGGAGCTGTTATGGCGGTACCTGCACATGATGAAAGAGATTTTCAATTTGCTAAGAAATATAACTTGGATTTGAAAATTGTTGTAAATCCTGTTGATAAAAATGGGAGTTTAGAAGAAGTTTCTGTTGAAAAATTGGAAAATGCTTTAACAGTTCCAGGAATACTGGTAAATTCAAAAGAATTTAATGGATTAAATAGTAATGAAGCAAAAGAGAAAATTACTGAAAAATTGGAAAAAATTAGGCTTGGTAAGAAAACGGTAAATTATAGACTTCATGATTGGTTGATTAGTAGACAAAGATATTGGGGAACTCCAATTCCTGTGATTTATGATGAAGATGGGAATATTTACTTGGAAGAAGAAGAAAACTTGCCTGTGAAACTTCCTACTGATATTGAATTTAATGGGAAAGGGAATCCGCTTGAAACTTCGGAAGAGTTTAAGAATGTGATTTTGCCGAATGGGAAAAAAGGTAGAAGAGAAACTGATACGATGGATACTTTCGTTGATTCATCTTGGTACTATTTGAGATATTTAGATTCTCACAGTGCGGATAAACCTTTTGAAAAAGCGGATGCAGATGCTTGGACACCTGTAAACCAATATATTGGTGGAATTGAGCATGCGGTAATGCACTTGCTTTATGCGAGATTTTTCCATAAATCACTTAGAGATTTGGGATATGTTGATACAAATGAGCCGTTTAAAAAATTATTGACGCAAGGAATGGTTTTAGGACCTTCATTCTATTCACAAAATGAGAGAAGATACTTATTCCCAAGAGAAGCTGAATTTAAAGATGGAAAAGCGTTTTCGATTAAAACAGGGGAAGAATTAGTTACAAAAGTAGAAAAAATGAGTAAATCAAAAAATAATGGAGTTGACCCTGAAGAAATCGTGAAAGAATATGGAGCTGACTCTTCAAGAGTGTTTACATTATTTGCTGCACCGCCTGAAAAAGAATTAGAATGGAACATGAATGGGCTTGCAGGGGCATACAGATTTATAAATAGATTGTATTTATTGGCTTCTGGAACTGCAGAATTTTCTGACCATAATGCGAAATCAGCAAATCATTATGGAGTTGAATTAAAAAATAGAAATCAAAAAGATGAAGAAATTCAAAAGAAATTACATCAAACAGTTAAAAAAGTTACAGAAAGCATTGAAGATGATTTCCACTTTAATACTGCAATTGCAGCTGTTATGGAATTGTTAAACGACATGACAACTTACAAGCAAGAAGTAATTGATAAAGACAATATATCTTCAGAAAGCAAAAAAATCTGGCGTGAAGTATTGGAAAAAACAATCTTGTTAATCGCACCATTTGCACCACATGTAGCTGATGAATTGTGGGCTTATTTAGGAAATAAAACATTCACTTTTGAAGAAGAATGGCCAAAATATGACGAAGAATTGACAAAAGATCATACTTTCAATTTGGTAATCCAAGTAAACGGAAAAGTGAGAGATATGGTTTCGGCTCAAATCGGAATTTCAAAAGATGACGCTGAAAAACTTGCGTTTGAATCAGAAAAAGCTAAGAAATTTATTGATGGAAAAGAAGTTGTGAAAGTGATTGTTGTACCAAATAAATTGGTTAATGTTGTTGTGAAAGGGTAAATAATTTTTATAAAAGGTGGGGGATTTTTTAGAAAAAATTAAGAAAATCTTAATGAATATTTTGTTTGAAAAAATAGAATAAAATAAAGAAGTATTTATTAGATTACATGATAAATTGAGAATAAGAGGCGATATTAAAATGACTAAAATTGCAGTAACTGGAGTGACTGGACACTTAGGTGGAATTGTTTCAAAATTATGTAAGAAAAATGGAATAGAAGTTATAAACTTGGCTAGAAATAAAGAAAAGGCTGAAAAAATGGGATTTTCTAATGTTTTTAAGTCAAGTTATGATAAATCAGAAGATACTGTGAAATCGCTAGAGGGAATTGATGTGCTTTTTATGGTGTCTGGTTCGGAAAATCCTAATCGTGTACAGCAACATAAGGATTTTATTGATGCGGCTAAAATGGCAAAGGTTTCGCACATTGTGTATCTTTCGTTTTATAATGCTTCAAAAAATTCTGTGTTTACATTGGGAAGAGATCATTATGCGACTGAAGAGTATATTAAAGAAAATGGATTTAAATATACATTTTTGAGAGATAATTTTTATGCGGATTTCTTTGTGGATATGTGTAGAGAATATGGAGAAATAAAAGGACCTGCGGGGAATGGGAAAGTCTCTGTTGTAGTTCGTTCAGATGTTTCGGAAGTTGTTGCTAAAATTTTGGAAAATCCAAAAAAATGGGAAAATCAAACTTTGAATATGACAGGGCCTGAGGAACTTACAATGAATGAAATTGTAAAAATTGTGAGCGAATATTTTGGAAAAGAAATTAAGTATATTGATGAAACTGTGGAAGAAGCTTACGAAAGTCGTAAAATTTGGAAGGCTGAGCAATGGGAATATGATTCTTGGGTTTCGACTTATACTGCGATCGCTCAAGGTGAACAATCGGGAATTTCTTGTGATATTGAAAAAGTATTGGGACGTAGAGCAACTTCGCTTTCCGAGTATTTGAAGAACTTGTAAAAAAATATTGAAAATTCTAATAAAGTTAGTTTCATTAACTAAATTTGGAGAGAGTGTAAATTTTTTGTATAAATAAAATAAAAAATCCTTATGTTACTGGATTTGTCTAGAGATTCATACAAAATTTGAACACTCTCTATTTTAAAACTTTTGAGGTGGTCTTACAATGATTGACAAACTAAAAGAATTAGAGAATCTTGAGAATAAGTATAGGGAAATTGGGAAAATAAATTCGGAGATAGAATCAATAATTGCAAATATAAAAAATGAGGCTGGAATAAGCAGGGAAAAAGAACTTTTGGAAGATAATGAAAGGCTGGCGAAGGATTTAAAGGCATTTCATGAAAAGATGAAAGTTAGGGAAGAGGAAATTGGAAGGCTTAAAAATAGTAATGCAGTACTTATTGAGGAATTGAAGGAAGCGAGAAAAATTAGGAGAAATGGTGAGATTGATAAGTTTCAGAATATTTTGGCTGAGAAGATGAATGTGGAATTGGAAAGTGGAGTGACTAGAAGACTTTCTAATTATGCAGAGGAAATGAAGAGAAAAGTCAAAATGCTGGAAAGAAATCTTTCTCACGAATTTTCAGATGAAGCTGATTCTTTAAGAGATGAACTTAAAAAAATTAATGGGAAAATTGGTGCTTTTTTAGAGAAAAGTAATAAGAAAACTTTTGAAAATAAGATGTTTCTTCAAGAGGAATCTTCGGTGTTTCATAATAAGATAAAGAAAGAAACGGCTTTGAAGGAAGTGGAATTTCTTTTTGAAAGAGAGAAAAAAAGATTTGTATTTGAAAAGCTTATTGGACTTAAAGGATTTAACTTTTTAGGGATAATATCAATCTTTTTGGGAGTTTTTTTGGTATTTAGGACACAGTTTGCAAAAATTCTGGCAAATAATTATGTAAAAAGTTCGGCATCGTATTTGCTTGGGATGTTTTTCCTTTTTGCTGGAGAAAAATTTTATCAGAAAAATAAGAAGCATTTTGCAGTTGGGCTGATTGGTGGTGGAATTGGGATTCTTTATTTGACTACACTTCTTTCCACGCTTTATCTCAAACTTTATCCAATGACAGCGGGACTTTTTATATCAGTAATATTGACAGGGCTGGTTGTGATTCTTTCGTTACGATACGACAGCCAGGTGATTGGAGTATTATCGCTGATTGGTGGATATTTACCTTACGGAGCGTATATTTGGGTGAATAGGAGCAATGTTCAGATTTATTATATTTTGGCATATTCTTTGATTTTGCAGGGAATTGTGCTTGGAGTTTCTTGGAAAAAGGACTGGATATACAGCAAGATTTTTGGATTTGTTACAGGTGTAGTAAATATGACGGGGCTAGTTTATTATTTAAATTACAGCATTCACGACAAGATTACGGCATTTTTCTACATCGTAATTTTTACAACGGCATACAGTTTCATTTTCCTAAATTCGCACAAAAAAGAAAACCGTCAAAGCAACATAATCGACTATATATTTCTAAGTTTAAATCTAATTATAAAATTTTCATTGATTTACAGCTTGTTTGACAAGACAACCCCAAGTTGGCTAAAAGCGGTATTAGTTGGAACAGTCGGAATAATTTACGGATTTTTTGGCGACAGGCTCAAGGACAACAAAGTTGCAAAAATCTTTTATATCGTGGCATTAGGAAGTTTTATCCTAATTATTCCGTTAATTGTACCAGAACAATTTGTTGTGATTGCATGGGGTGTTGAAACTGCACTATTATATTTCTTTTATAGAAAATATAAAAATAAGGAAATGCGATATGGAACGATTGCGATTTATCTAGTTTCGCTAGTGAGTAATTTAATTGTGCGGGAAGAAAAATATTTGCTTGTGTATATTCAGGATTTGATGATAATATCTTTTTCATTTGTGCTTTATTTCCTGATAAAACAAAAGAGTTATAAAAAGGAAGTTAGGATTTTAAATGGAATATTTAAATATCTGATTTTTATTTATTCAATATTTTTTATAAATAAAGTTGTTTATAATACTGCTCAAAAACTAGGATTTACAAATTATGGTAAAGAGATTTTACTTTGTATGTTGGCTGTGGTATTTATACTGAGAATGGTAACTTATAAAATAAAAAAATTACAAGATAGTTTTAGCTTGAAATTTTTAGTAATAATTGAAATAATTTATTTGTTATTTATAAATATGTTTAATTGTGTAAAATATATTCTTGGAAGTGGAGAATGGGTAGAAGAAAATTTGTATTCAAGATATCCGCCAATAAACTTTCAGATATATCTAATTTTACTAGTTTTTGTAAATATATATTTATTTATGGTTGCTAAAAATGATATTCATTTATGCTTTTTCAAAAAAAATGAGAAAAAACCATTGTGGATACTCGGAGAATCAATATATTTCCTTTGTGTAGCAAATATTATTTTACGAATATACGAACAGTCAAATATGCTTTTTTTAGGAGCTGGATTGGCTTTAGATATAGTTGGGCTGCTACTATGTGGATATTTAGTCTGGAAAGGATTTAGAGTACCGAATAGGAATGTTAGAAGAATTGGGCTTGGAATAGGAATATCTTTTGTGGCAAAAAGTTTTTTATGGGATTTCTTACGATTTGATAATTCCTATAAGTTGATTGCTTACTTTAGTATGGGGGCTATTCTGATTGGAACTTCCTATATTTATCAGACAGCTTTGAAGAAATTGGAGCAGGAAGTGAAAGAGAGTTTGAGTGACACGGATTTTGGGAAAGGTGAGAAAAATGAAGAAAATAAATAAAATAATATTGTTTTTATTTTTAATAACAATTGTTCAACTTTTTTCCAGCCAGTATTTTAAAACTATAAAAATAACAGGAAAGTCGACATACAAGCAATTTTTTCTAACAGAGGATATTTATGAGAACAGTAAAAATAATCTTGGAGATATACGGATAATTGATAAGAAAGGGAAAGAAGTTCCTTATGTTATCGAAACTGGAAAAGAGCAGGAAAAGCACAGCGAAAAAATTGTGGCAAGGGCAAAAATAGATGAAGTGTTGACGAAAAAGGATAAAATGGAATTTATTGTGAAATTTAATTCTGATAGTTCGTTAAAGGGTATAATTGGAAACAGGCTTGTGCTGATTTCTTCCAAAAATTTTTACAGCGAATATACTTTGCTTGGAAGTAATAACGGTACAAATTGGGAACAGATAACTTCGGGAGAAATTTATAAGACACCTGATAAGTCAAACTTGACAATCGAATTTTCAGAAAAAAGATATGAATTTTATAAAATTGTAACGCCGTTGGATAAAGGGAATATCTTTAGTGAAGCAATTTTGAAATTGTCAAATAATGAGGCTGGAAAACTTAAAACTGTAGGGACAAAATTGGATTATAAAGTTGAGCAGGAAGGAAAAAATACAATTCTGAAAATCAAGAGCAAGTTTTTGCCGTTAAAAAATATTGTTCTGGATGTGGAAGATGAGTTTCAGAGAAATTATACTGTGAGAAGCGGAGATAATTTTTATGCGGAAGAGATAATTTTTAAAGTTGGGGAAAAGTCAAATTTGATAATAAATTTAGAAAATGTTCCTAAATTGTCTGAAATAGTCGTTGAAATACAGAATGGAGATAATTCACCGCTCAAAATAAAAGGGGTAACAGGAAACTATGTTCCAGACAGAATTGTGTTTAGGGCTACAGAAGGGGAAGATTATAAAATAACCTTTGGAGATGAAAGTTTAGATAAGCCAGAATACGATATTGCAGAATTTGCTGATTCAATAAAAGAACGAGATGAAGTTTTTGTAGGAAAATTGGAAAAGGCAGATATAAAGAAAGTTTCAAAGCCAAGGGATTACACGGTTTATTATAATGTTTTTATAGGAGCTGTTGTGGTAATATTAATTGGATTTATGTTAAATAAAATAAATAAAAATAAAAAATAGAAGAGGAGAATGAATTATGAATATTGTATTTGTTTTTATAGGAATTTTGGTAATTTTGGTTCTGATGGCAATGGGGATTTACAATAAATATATCAAATTGAAGAATTTGAATGAGGAAGGTTGGAGCGGAATAGGCGTATATTTGCAAAAAAGACTGGATTTGATACCAAATCTTGTGAATACTGTTAAAGGGTATGCGACGCATGAAAAGGAAACTCTGGAAAATGTGGTGAAATTGAGAAGTCAGATGATGTCAATTGATACAAAGGATATTGATAATATTGAAAAAATTCAAAAACTTGAAAATGAAATGACAAAGACGTTAAGATCAATAATGATGTTACAGGAAAATTACCCAGACTTGAAGGCAAATGAAAACTTTTTGAACTTACAATCCCAATTAACTCAAATAGAAACAGAAATTCAAAGTTCAAGAAAATATTACAACAGAACAGCGAGAGATAGAAATACTTTTGTGGAAACTTTTCCAAATAATATTTTTGGTGGAATTTTTGGATTCAAAAAGGCTGAGTTCTTTAATGCTGTGGAAGAGGCGGAAAAAGTTCCAGAAGTTAAATTTTAATTTGTTTAAATGGATTTTTAGAAGGGGGATTGTTATGAAAAGTTTTAACAAACAAAAATTAAATAATATTTTTTCAATAATTTTTGTATTTTTCACGTTATTTTTCTTAAATACAAAATCGTTAATTGCTGAAAAAATAACAAATTATGACGTTACAGTTCAGATAAATAAAAATGGGACTTTGACAGTAAATGAAGTAATTGACTATGAATTTGATGATGCGGCAAAGCATGGGATTTATAGGGATATTCCGTTACGTTCAAAGAAAAATGGGGCGGATATCTACAAATCTTACATAAAAATGAATTCGATAAAGAGAAATGGGCTTTCAGAAGAGTATTCAACGAAAAATTTTAATGAAGGAGTAAGATACAGAGTAGGTTCTGCAGACAGATTTGTGGAAAATGGCGTAAACAGATATGAGTTTAACTATGTGATATATAATGCAGTATTTGAAAAAGATGGAATTTATCAAGTATATTACAATGCGATTGGGCAGTTCTGGAATGTTCCTGTTGAACGGGCAAGCGTCATTATAAGATTTTCTGATGGACAGGAAATTAAAAAAAATGAAATTAAAAAATTGGAAGTTTATACTGGAAGTTATGGAGAAAAAGGTGAAAATTATGATATTTTAGAAAATGATGTAGAAATACACATTGCAACAAAAGAGCTGGAGCCCAAAAATGGGCTTACATTTATGCTAAATTTGAAAACAGATAAAATAAGTCCAACTTTGGCAGATAAGCTGAGAATTGTATATCTTTCCAATCCTGCAACTATAATTTTGCCATTTTTGTTATTGTTTCTTACAATTTATTCAATCGTAACATGGAATTTTTTTGGAAGGGATCCGCAAGGAAAATCTGTAATTCCAGAATTTAATTTGCCAAAAGACATTTCTCCAATGTTTGCGGCATATATAAATGGTGAAAGAGACACAGTGGAAATATTAAATGCAGGAATATTTACATTACTTACAAAAGGGTTTATAGTAGCAAATAGAGTTAATGGTGAAATTAAATATAATAAGGGATTCAAAACTGTGTATACACAGGAAACTGAACTGGCTGAAGAGGAAAGAATGCTGCTTGATGCTCTTTCTTCAGAAAAGAATAATATTTTTGGTGGTGAAAAAAGAATTTATAATAAGGCAAATAGTATTATTGAAATCCTGAAGGATAAGTATAATAAAATAATTTATAAAAATAATGGAAGTTTTTTAGTTCCATTTTATTGTGCAGCTCCTGTTTTTATAATTTTTATATTTTCACAGACAAATTTTGAGATTTTCAATCCTTTTATAATACTGTATATACTTATAACATTAGGCTCATTTTTTCATAGAATTTGGATAACTGTTAGTAAAAAACTGTTAACAGGGCTAATAATTATAGCGATTTTAGGTGTATCTTTTTATCAGGGAATTGAGATTTTTGTTTTTGTAACATATTTTGTAATACTATTTATTACGTATTCAAAGTTAATTGGGAAATATACAAATGAAGGCTTGAGAAAAAAAGAATACCTGAAAGGTATGAAAATGTATATAAAAACGGCAGAAGAGAATCAGATAAGAAAATTTGACAATGTAAAGGAATTAATCGAATATTTTAATGGAATCTTGCCTTTTGCAGTAGCGCTTGGAGTAAAAAATGAGGCAATAAAATTAATGAAAAAAACAATAAAATTATACAACTTCGACATAAATGAATCTTATATAAATAGCCACACTCATATGTACGCTTATAGTAATCATAGTTTTACGAACGCATTTTCAAGAAGTTATAGCAGTGGAAAATCGAAAATTATGAGTGAAAAATTTAGTTCATCCAAGAGTGGCTCAGGCGGAGGCGGCTTCTTTAGTGGAGGAGGTTTCTCTGGCGGAGGTTCCGGCGGGGGAGGTGGAGGAAGCTGGTAGAAATATCAGCTTTTTTTGTTATGCGGACTAAGGCGACAGAACAGGGCTTAAAGTAATTATCAATTATTTTAATAAAAAAAGAAAGGGGTAAAATGACATTACAACAATTAAAGTATGTAGTTACAGTCGCTGAAAAAGGGACATTGAGTGATGCTGCAAAAGAGCTTTTTGTTTCTCAACCAGCACTGACTAAGGCTATAAAAGAATTGGAAGATGAAATGAATATATCAATTTTTAACAGAACAAATAAGGGAGTGATTGTTTCTCTTGAGGGAGATAGATTTTTGGGATATGCAAGGCAGGTTTTGGAACAGACAGATTTATTGGAGGAAGAGTATAAGAAGGGAAATAAGATAACTAGGCATTTTTCGGTGTCTGCACAGCATTATTCGTTTGCAGTAAATGCTTTTGTGGATGTGATTAAGAAGTTTGGGGAAAATAAGTACGATTTTACGCTTAGGGAAACTCAGACTAATGAAATTATTGAAGATGTGAGCAAGAGAAAAAGTGAAATTGGGATTTTGTATACTTCAGGGGCAAATAAAACTGTGATTGAGAAAATGATAAAAAGAAATAATTTGAAATTTATTGAATTATTTACTGCGAAGCCGCATGTTTTTATTAGTTTCAATCATCCTTTAGCAAAAAAAGAAAGCATTAGTCTTGAAGATTTGAAGGAATATCCATATTTGTCGTTTGAGCAGGGGGATTACAATTCATTTTATTTTTCGGAAGAAATACTTAGCACGATTGACAGGGATAAAAATATAAAAGTTAGGGACAGGGCGACTTTGTTTAATTTGGCAGTTGGGCTTAATGGGTATACTGTGAGTACAGGGATAATCAGTAAAGAGCTGAATGGAGAAAATATTATTGCAAGACCGCTGGAAGTTGATGAGTATATGAAAGTGGGGATTATAATGCAGAAAAATATTGAACTTAGTGTTTATGGGAAAGTTTATGTTGAGGCTTTGAAGGAGCATTTGAAATATACGGAAATTTTGTAAAATTTATAAAAATTATTTTGAGATATTATTGAAAAAACTGAAATAAAAAGAAATAAAAAAGACTGGATTAGAATTGTAAATTTTAGTGCAGTTTTTTTTATAAAAAAAAATGATATAAATAAAAGTTATAACAAACCAAAAAATAAATGTATTTTACAGAAATAATATATTTGTATATAATAATTTTATCAAAAATAATTAGAGATATTACTAGTGTAACAAATAGATAAAGGAGATAAATTATGAAAACGGCGATTATTGGATACCCTAGAATTGGGGAGAATAGAGAATTAAAATTTGCGATAGAAAAATATTGGAGAAATGAAATTACAGAGAATGAACTTTTGGAAATAGCGGAAAAGCTTAGAAAAGACCAGTGGTTAAAACAGAAGGAAGAAAAAATTTCATTTATTCCGGGAAATACATTTTCATTTTATGATGGAATACTGGATACAATAATTTTATTGAATGCGATTCCAAAACATTATAAAGATTTAGGATTGAATGAACTGAATACATATTTTGCAATTGCGAGAGGTTATCAAGGGGAAAAAGGAGATGTAAAAGCTCTTTCAATGAGAAAATGGTACAATACCAATTATCATTATATGGTTCCTGAACTAGATGATTATGCAGAGATTAAATTAAATGCAGATAAGATATTTAATGAACTTGAGGAAGCTAAAAAATTAGGAGTGAACACTCATCCGTCAGTAATTGGACCATTTACATTTTATAAATTGGCTAAAACAACTGGAAATAAAGAGAAAAAAGAATATTTAACTGATATTGTAAATGTTTATGTGGAATTGCTGAAAAAATGTAATGAAAAAAATATCGATTGGATTCAAATTGAAGAACCGCAATTAGTAACAGATCAGACAGAGGAAGATATAAAATTGTTTGAAGAAATTTATACAGAAATTTTGAAGAATAAGAAAGATGTAAAAGTATTGCTTCAAACATATTTTGGAGATGTGAGAGATTGCTACAAGACAATAACAAAACTTGATTTTGATGGGATAGGTCTTGATTTTGCTGAAGGAAGACAAACTGAGAAATTAATAACTGAAAAGGGATTTCCAAAAGATAAAATATTATTTGCAGGAATTGTAAATGGGAAAAATATTTGGAAATGTGACTATAAAAAAGTTTTAAATATATTGAATAATTTAAAAGGAAAAGTTGAAAATATAGTAATAACGACATCTTGTTCACTGCTTCATGTGCCTTATACTTTGAGAAATGAAAAAAAATTATCAGAAAATATATTAAGACATTTCTCGTTTGCTGAGGAAAAATTATCAGAATTAAAAGAGTTGGGAGAATTGAGTCAAGTTCTTTGGGAAAATTCGCTGGAAAAAGTACAGGAAAATGAATTTTATGTAAAAAACCAAAAAATTATAACTTCTGAAAAAGGAATGGAAGATAAGGAAGTTAGAGATACGGTTAAAAAATTGAAAGATAGTGATTTTGTAAGAGAGGGAGCAAGAAAGGAAAGACAGAAAATTCAAAGGGAAGAGTTGAATATTCCTTTACTTGCAACAACTACAATAGGTTCTTTTCCCCAAACAAAGGAAGTGAAGCTAAATAGAAGCAAATTTAGAAAAGGTGAAATTAGCAAAGAAGAATATGATAAAAATGTATTTAACTTCATAAAAGAATGTATTGAATTGCAGGAAAAAATTGGACTTGATGTGCTTGTGCATGGAGAGTATGAAAGAAATGACATGGTTGAATTTTTTGGAGAAAATCTGGCAGGATATATATTTACAGAAAAAGCGTGGGTTCAGTCTTACGGAACAAGATGTGTAAAACCGCCAATAATTTTTGGAGATGTGAAAAGAACAAAACCAATTTCAGTTCTATATTCTGAATATGCTCAGAAATTAACTAAAAAGCCTGTTAAAGGAATGCTTACAGGGCCTGTAACAATATTAAACTGGTCATTTCCAAGAGAAGATATTTCATTAAGCGAAATGGCATTTCAAATTGGACTTGCCATACGAGAAGAAGTATTGGATTTAGAAAAAGCAGGAATAAAAATAATTCAGATAGATGAAGCCGCACTTAGGGAAAAATTACCGTTAAGAAAAGAAGATTGGCATAAAGAATACCTTGATTGGGGATTGAAGGCATTTAGACTTTGCCATAGCGGAGTAAAAGTTGATACGCAGATTCACACACATATGTGCTATAGTCAATTTGAAGATATAATAAAAGACATTGACAATATGGATGCCGATATTATAACATTTGAAGCTTCAAGATCAAAATTGACAATTCTTGATTTCCTAAAAGAAAATAACTTTGAAACAGAGGTAGGTCCTGGAGTTTATGATATTCACTCTCCTAGAGTACCTTCAGTTGAAGAAATTGTAGCAGCTTTAGAAATAATGGTTAAAAAAATTGGGAAGGAAAAATTATGGGTAAATCCAGATTGTGGATTAAAGACAAGAGGAATTACAGAAACTGTAAAAAGTTTGGAAAATCTTGTTGAAGCTACAAAAATTGTGAAAAGTAGATTATAGAAATATTATTAAAAAAATATAAAAAATATAAAAAATATAAAAAATTTATAAATAAATAATAAATAAAGGAGCTGATAAATATGTGTACAATAAATGCACCTCATAGACATGATACGGTAGGAAGCTTTTTAAGACCTGAAAGATTGAAAAAGGCTAGAAATGATTTTGAAAAGGGGAAAATTGACAAGGAAGAATTGACAAAAATTGAGAATGAAGAAATTAAAAAAATTGTGGATAAGCAAATTGAACTTGGATATACAAGTGTTACTGATGGAGAGTTTAGACGAAGTTACTGGCATTTGGATTTCTTCTGGGGATTTAATGGAATTGGACATATTCACGCTGATAAGGGATATGAATTTAATGGAGTTGTAACTCGTGATGATACTGCGATTGTTACTGGAAAAATTAGCGGGGAAAATCATCCATTTGTAAAGCATTTTATATTTTTGCGAGATTTGGTAAAAGATAAAAAAGGTGTGGAAGCTAGATTTACGATACCAGCTCCAGCACAGTTTTATGCGGAATTAGTAAGGGAAGATAAGCATGTTGAGGCACTTCTTAAAGTTTATCCTAATTTTGAAGGTTTGGAAGATGATATTGTAAATGCTTACAAAACAGTAATAAATGATTTGTATAATGAAGGGCTTAGAACTTTGCAGATTGATGACTGTACTTGGGGATGTCTTGTTGATGACAACTTTATTGCTTCATTTATTGAAAAAAGTGACAGGGATAAGGAAGTTATTAGGCGTGAATTTGCAGAAAGATTTTTGAATATAAATAATAGAGTTTTCCAAAATAATCCAGAAGATTTGGTAATTAATACACATGTTTGCCGTGGAAATTATGCTTCGACCTGGTTTGGGCAAGGTGGATATGATAAAATTGCTGATGAACTTTTTGGAAAAGAAGATGTGAACGCTTATTATTTGGAATTTGATACAGAAAGAGCTGGAACTTTTGAATCACTTGCAAAAGTTTCTGGGGATAAAAAAGTTGTATTGGGGCTTATAACTTCTAAAAATCCGACTTTAGAGGAAAAGGAAACTGTGATTGCTCGTATAAAAGAAGCATCAAAATATGTTCCGCTAGATAGACTTTATTTAAGTCCACAGTGTGGATTTGCTTCAACAGAGGAGGGAAATCATCTTACAGAAGAACAGCAATGGGCAAAGCTTAGATTTATTAAGGAAGTTGCTGATGAAGTATGGGGAAAAAAATAATAAAAGAAAATTATTTAGAAAAGTGTGCTATTTGTCACACTTTTTTTAGTGAAAATATGATAAAATAATTTTGTTAATCAAAATATTTTGTTTGATAAAAAAGAAAATAAGGAGTCAAAAAAATGAAAGAGGAATTTAAGAGCAAGTATAATTTGAGTGGAAAAACTGTAATAGGAGATGTTATTAAGAAATATCCTTATATTAAGGAATATATGCCGATGATTTCTCCAGAATACAAAAAACTTCTGGATCCTGTTCAATATATGATGATGTCTAGAATAGCAAATCTTAATATGATAGCAGAACGTGGGGAATTGGAACTTGATTATCTGATTATGCTGATGGAAGCTAAGATTGATGAAGAAGAAAATAAAAAGAAATAAATTTTTAAAATAAGAAAGCATCTGTTTTGATGAAAATCATTCAGATGTTTTTTTATAAAAAAATGGTGCGAGTGACGGGAGTCGAACCCGTACGGCTACTGCCACTACCCTCTGAAAATAGCATGTCTACCAATTCCATCACACTCGCATAGAATATTAAATTTTTATAAATATTATTATAATGGTGCGAATGACGGGATTTGAACCCGTACGACCAGGAGTCACTACCCCCTCAAGATAGCGTGTCTACCAGTTCCACCACACTCGCATATTAAAAATTTTTTAATTTAAATTATTAAACTCTAAAAGCATTATACATTCAAAATTTAAAAATGTCAATTATAAATTAAAAAAAATGAGTAAAAAATTTGATTTTGTGCTACAATATGGATATGAAATAAATTTAAAAAAAGTTTTTGAAGGAGATGAATATGGAGAAAGCTGAAACGTTAATAGAAATTAACAATCTTATTACGAGTTTTCGGATAAAAGATGAATATTTTCCAGCCGTTGACAATGTTTCATTGAAACTTGGAAGAAATGAAATACTGGCAATAGTGGGAGAATCGGGATGTGGGAAAAGTACGCTTGCTACTTCCATTATTGGACTTCATAATCCGAATAACACTAAGCTGGAGGGAGAAATAAATTTTGAAGGTAGAAATCTTTTGAAAATTGGGGAGGAGGAATATAACAAGATTCGTGGGAATAAAATTGGGATGATATTTCAGGATCCATTGTCGGCTCTTAATCCGCTTATGAGGATTGGAGATCAGATTGAAGAAGGGATGATTTATCATACTAAACTATCTAAGAAGGAAAGGGAAGAACGTGTACTTGAGCTGTTAAATCACGTTGGAATAAAAAATGCTGAACGTATAGCAAGACAATTTCCACATGAATTATCGGGAGGAATGCGGCAAAGGGTTATAATTGCAATAGCGCTTTCATGTAAGCCTGAAGTTATTATAGCTGATGAGCCAACAACGGCACTAGATGTTACAATTCAGGCACAGATACTGGATTTGCTAAAAACTTTGCAAAGTGAGATAAATGCTGGGATTATATTAATTACTCATGATCTGGGTGTAGTTGCAGAAATGGCAGACAGAGTGGCGGTTATGTATGCTGGAGAAATTGTAGAAATTGCCAATGTGAAAGAATTGTTTGACAATCCAAAGCATCCTTATACAAGATCACTTTTAAGTTCGATTCCACAGCTTGACAGTGAAAATGAAAAGTTGCATGTAATTAAGGGAATTGTTCCATCAATAACTAAAATGGAGAGAACAGGCTGCCGATTTTCTAAAAGAATCCCTTGGATAAAGGAAAATGAACATGAAAAAAATCCAAAGCTGCATGAAGTTGAAGAAGGGCATTTTGTAAGATGCACCTGCTGGAAAAACTTTCATTTTGAGAAGTAAATTTTAAAAGTAAAAAAATTTTAAAAATTTAGAGAGGAAAAAATAGAAATATGAGTTTTATTGAAGTAAAAGACTTAAAAGTTCATTATCCTATTCGTGGAGGATTTTTTAATAAGATAATTGATTATGTTTATGCTGTAGATGGAGTCAGTTTTACTATTGAAAAAGGAAAGACTTATGGACTTGTGGGAGAATCGGGATCTGGAAAGTCTACAATTGGAAAGGCGATAATTGGACTGGAAAAAATAAAAAGTGGAAAGATTATTTATGAGGGAAGGGAAATTGACAGAAAATTTAGAAATAGAAGAAGTGAATATAATAGAAATGTGCAAATGATATTTCAAGATTCGTTATCCAGCTTAAATCCTAAGAAAAGAGTAATTGATTTAATTTCAGAACCTTTGAGAAATTTTGAAAATTTGACGCCAGATGAAGAAAAAAGGAAAGTATCGGAACTGCTGGAAATTGTAGGAATGAACAGAGAAGATATTTTTAAATATCCACATGAATTTTCTGGTGGGCAAAGACAAAGGCTAGGGATTGCACGGGCTGTTGCGACAAAGCCTAAGCTGATTATTGCAGATGAGCCTGTGTCAGCACTTGATTTGTCAGTCCAGGCGCAAGTATTGAATTATATGAAGGATATTCAGGAGCAGTTTGGACTTAGCTATCTTTTTATTTCCCATGATTTAGGAGTTGTAAAGCATATGTGTGACTATATGTTTATAATGTATCACGGAAGATTTGTGGAAACTGGAGAGAAAAATGATATTTACAAAAATCCTGAACACTTTTATACAAAGCGGCTAATTGCGGCGATTCCAGAAATACATCCAGAAAAACGGACAGAAAATAAAAGAAGACGGCTAGAAATTGAAAGGGAATATTTAGCAAATGAAAAAAAATATTATGATGAAAATGGACGTGTCTTTGATCTGAAAAAATTGACAGATACACATTTTGTTGCTTTTAAAGATAAAAATTTGAGAAATAATGAAAATAGTGAAAAAGGAGGCAAATAATCAATGTGGAAAACAGTTTTAAGAAGAATACTTGTTATGATACCGCAATTATTCATACTTAGTGTATTAATCTTCATTTTGGCAAAACTTATGCCAGGAGATCCGTTTACTGGGCTAATTACACCGCAAACTGATCCTGCGGCACTTGAAGAATTGCGAAGAAAGGCAGGGTTGCTCGATCCTTGGCATATCCAGTATGTGAGATGGCTAAAAAATGCTTTTTCCGGTAACTTGGGAATGAGCTATACTTATAACGTTCCTGTAAAGACGCTTATTGGAGAACGTGCAGTAAATACTTTTATTTTGTCGCTGCTTAGCCTTATTCTGACATATTGCATTGCAATACCGCTTGGAATGCTTGCTGGACGTTATCAAAACTCAATGCTTGATAAATGTGTTACATTTTATAACTATGTGAGCTATGCGATACCGACTTTTGTGCTTTCGCTTATAATGATCTGGTTTTTTGGATATACACTTGGGTGGTTTCCGACAACTGGTTCGGTGACGGCTGGGCTTCATACTGGAACTTTTGGTCAGATTCTTGACAGGATTTATCATATAATATTGCCTGCAATTACATATGCATTGCTGGGAACAACTTGGATTGTGCAGTATTTGAGAAATGAAGTGATTGATGCTAAGAATCTGGATTATGTAAAAACGGCGAAAAGTAAGGGAGTTCCTGAAAATAAGGTTTATTCTAGACATATTTTCAGAAATTCGATTTTACCAATTGCAGCGTTTTTTGGTTATTCGATAACAGGACTTCTGGGAGGTTCGATTTTTATTGAAAAAATATTCAGTTATCCTGGAATGGGAGGACTGTTTGTAAATTCAATTATAACACGGGATTACAGCGTTGTTACTGCATTAATATTGCTTTTTGGATTTTTAACATTGCTTGGAAGTTTGCTTTCAGATATTATTCTTAGCATTGTTGATCCTAGAATTAGAATAGAGTAGGTGGTGAAGGAATGTCTAATAATGAAATTTTAAAGGGAAATAATAGAAAAACAGAAGATTTTGAAAATATTAAGAAAAGTGATAACAAGCCAACTGGAATTAGTGTTATTACAAGGGAAATATTAAAGGATAAACTGGCACTTGCTTCGCTTATTATTCTTGTGATCCTTTTTGGAATAATTTTTATTGGATCGCTTTTTGCAAATCAGGATGAAATTATGAAAATAAGTCTGCTTGATAAGTATGCCATTCCAATGAAAGAGGGATTTTGGCTAGGTTCTGACTCTGGAGGACGTTCGATATTAGGACAGCTTATATTAGGAGCAAGAAATTCGATTATTATTGGTTTTGCAATAACTATTCTAACTTCAGGAATTGGGATATTTCTAGGTTTAATAGCAGGATATTATGGAAAATGGGTGGATAATGTAATAATGAGAATTATTGACTTTATCACAATTTTACCGACACTTATGATAATCATTGTATTTGTTACAATTGTTCCAAAATATACAATTACAACTTTTGTTCTTATAATGAGTGCATTTTACTGGGTTGGATCAGCACGTCTTATTAGAAGCAAGGCACTTTCTGAAAGTAAAAAAGACTATGTTTTAGCTTCAAAAACTATGGGAACAAAGGATTTGACAATAATTTTCAGAGAAATACTGCCTAATTTAAGTTCAATTATAATTGTAGAATTGACACTGGGATTTGCTGGAAATATTGGGATTGAAACAGGGCTTAGCTTTCTGGGATTTGGGTTGCCGCTTTCTACACCGAGTCTTGGAACGTTAGTTGGTTATGCAGCAGATCCCGAAGTGCTGTCGACAAAATTGTGGATATGGCTTCCAGCTTCAATATTAATTTTGATTATGATGCTTTGCATAAATTATGTTGGTCAGGCTTTAAATAGGGCAGCTGATGCAAAACAAAGAAGAGGATAAAAATTTTAGAAAAAGGAGAATTAAATATGAAAAAATGGAAGTTGATAATAACGTTTTTAGTGTTAATATTCGCAATGTCGTGCAGTCCAGGTAAAAAGAGAAGTGAAATGCCTGGCGCAAAACTGAATTTATCATTATTTCCAATAAAAACGTCAAATAATGAGCCTGCAATAGAAGGTGGAACTTTACAAGTGGCAATAGTAAAGGATGACCCGCTTGTTGGAGTTTTTAATGAAGTGCTTTATACAGATAGTTATGATGGCAATATCATTTCAACATTTTTAAGCTCAAGCATATTTGAAGTTGATGAAAATTTTGAAATAACAGATACTGGAGCTGCCACTCTTAAAGTCGATGCAAAAAATAAAAAAGCTATAATAAAAATAAAAGATGGAATAAAATGGTCAGATGGACAGCCTTTGACTGCCGATGATGTGATTTATGCCTATGAAGTTGTGGGAAATAAAGATTATCCAGGTGTGAGATATACAGAGGAAAGTCAAAAAATCGTTGGAATGAAGGAATATCATAGTGGAAGCGCCAAAAGTATTTCAGGAATAAAAAAAATAGACGATAAAACAGTGGAAATTTCATTCTCGCAATTGGGACAAAGTATCTATGCAGTTGGAAATGGTTTAATTGGAAATGCATTACCGAAGCATTATTTAAAAGATGTTCCAATAAAGAACTTGATTTCATCGGATAAAATTAGGGTAAAACCAGTAACATTAGGGCCATATAACCTTACAAAAGTTTCGCGTGGAGAAAGTCTGGAATTTACTGCAAACCCATATTATTACAGAGGAAAGCCTAAAATTAACAAGACAATATTGCAAGTGGTAAATTCACAGTCCATAGTAGCAGCATTAAAAGCTGGAAAATATGACTATGTAATGAGTATGCCTGATTCTTTGTATAATAATTATAAGGATTTGAAAAATATAGAAACTTTGGGACAGCAAGATTTGTATTATTCGTATCTGTCATTTAAATTAGGTCATTATGACAAGGCAAAAGGAGAAAATATAACAGATCCAAATGCCAAGATGGCAGATGTGAGATTACGTCAAGCTCTTGCTTATGGTATAAATGTTGAAGAAATAGCGCAGGCATTTTATTTTGGATTAAGGCAGGAGGCAACATCATCAATTCCACCTGTTTTCAAAAAATATTTTCCAAAGGATTTAAAGGGTTATCCGTATAATCCTGAAAAGGCAAAGCAATTACTGGATGAAGCGGGATATAAGGATATAAATGGAGATGGATACCGTGAAGATAAAAATGGAAAGCCTTTTGAAATAAAAATGGCATTTATGGCAGGAGGCGACGTGGCAGAACCGCTTGCTCAAAATTATATTCAAAGCTGGAAAAAAATAGGTATAAAAGCTGTTCTTACATCAGGAAGATTATTAGCTTTTCAAAATTTTTATGAAAAAGTAGAAGGAGATTCTAAAGACATAGATGTCTTTTTTGGAGCATGGGGAGTTGGGACAACCCTAGATCCAACTAGTTCAGCAGGAAGAAAGTCTCAACTTAATTATTCACGTTTCGTATCAGAAGAAAACGATAGACTAATGGCAGAAATATTAGGTGAAAAATCATTGACAGTTCCAAATTATAAAGCAGAAGCATTTAAAAACTGGCAAAAATATTATATTGGACAGGCGGTGGAAGTTCCGCTAATGTACAGATATAAACTTACTCCAGTAAATAAACGGCTAAAAAATGTATATATTGGCTATGATGCAGCATTAAAGGATGAAGGAATTTATAAGTGGGAACTTACGGCAATTAATCCGATGAGATAAGTATTTTGATATACAAAATTAAAAAAATAGATAAATGTAATTAAATTTGTCAAAAACTATTGAAATAATGCTAAAAAAGTGGTAAAGTGAAAATGGTAAATAAAAAAATATTTAGGAGGAGACATGGAAATTAATAAAGCTGAATTGAAGGACAGTATTCTTAGGGAACTGAGAAGGCAATACGGAAAAACTCTTGAAGAAGCTCATGAATTTGAGTTATATAATGCGGTTTCAAAAGTAGCGTTGGATTACGCAATGGAAAAATGGTACAATACTAAAAAAACTTATGCTAAAAAACAAGTAAAACAAATGTATTATTTCTCAGCAGAATTTCTAATGGGAAGATTTATGGGAAACAACCTAATCAACTTGCAAATCAATGACGTTATTAGAGAAACATTAAATGAATTGGGCGTAGATATTAATAAAATTGAAGATCGTGAAATGGATGCAGGACTTGGAAATGGAGGACTTGGAAGACTTGCGGCGTGCTTTTTAGACTCGCTTGCAACGTTGGCATTACCAGGGCATGGATATGGACTTAGATACAAATATGGAATGTTTGAGCAAAAAATTGAAAATGGATTCCAAGTGGAATATCCAGATGACTGGACAAAATATGGTGACCCTTGGTCAATTAAAAGAATGGACAGAGTATTTGAAGTAAAATTTGGAGGACAAATCGAAGTTCATCGTGACGAATTTGGAAAAGAATACTTTAAACGTGTAAATACTGAAACAGTTCACGCTGTGGCTTATGATGTGCCAGTTATCGGTTATGGAAATGACACAGTAAATACATTGAGATTGTGGGAAGCCAGATCACCTGAAGGATTTGACCTAAAATTATTTAATGATCAAACTTATTTACAAGCTTCTGCAAAAGCAGTTCAAGCAGAAGATATTTCAAGAGTATTATATCCAAACGATACTGAAAAAGATGGAAAACTGTTAAGATTGAAACAGCAATTTTTCTTTACGTCAGCTTCATTGCAAGATATTATCAGAAGGTATAAATCTGTATTTGGAAATGACTTTTCTAAATTTGCAGAAAAAGTGGCAATTCAGTTAAATGACACTCACCCAGTAGTTGCAATTCCTGAATTGATGAGAATTTTCCTGGATAAGGAAAAATTAGGATGGGATGAAGCTTGGAACATTTGTAAAAATGTATTTGCTTACACAAACCATACAATCTTGTCAGAAGCATTGGAAAAATGGGATATTTCACTATTCCAGCCATTATTGCCAAGAATTTACCAAATTATCGAAGAAATTAATAGAAGATTTGTTGCAGAATTACAGGAAAAATATCCTGGAGACTGGGAAAGAATCAATAAAATGTCGATTATTGGAAACGGGCAAGTTAGAATGGCATGGCTTGCAATTGTAGGTTCGCACAAAGTAAACGGAGTTGCAAAATTACATACAGAAATTCTTAAAAATACTGAATTAAAAGAATGGAATGAATTATATCCTGAAAAATTCCTAAATAAAACAAATGGAATCACTCAAAGAAGATGGCTATTAAAATCAAATCCAGAATTAGCCGCATTAATTACAGAATTAATTGGAGATAAATGGATTACAGACTTGTATGAACTTAAAAAACTGGAACAATATTTAGATGACGATAATATCTTAAACAGGGTTTCTGAAATTAAGTTACATAATAAGGAAAAATTGGCTAAATACATAAAAGATACTACAGGAATTGAAGTAGATCCTCATTCTATCTTTGATATTCAAGTTAAAAGGCTGCATGAATATAAGAGACAATTATTAAATGTGCTTCATATTATGGATCTTTACAATAAATTAAAAGAAAATCCATATTTAGACGTTGAGCCAAGAACATTTATCTTTGGAGCAAAATCAGCTGCTGGATATAGACGTGCTAAAGGAATTATCAAATTAATCAATGCTGTTGCTGAAAAAGTAAATAACGATTCTGAAATTAATGGAAAAATTAAAGTTGTATTCCTTGAAAACTACAGAGTTTCACTTGCAGAAAAAATATTCCCATCAGCAGATGTATCAGAACAAATCTCTACAGCAAGTAAAGAGGCATCTGGAACTGGTAATATGAAATTTATGCTAAACGGTGCATTAACTCTTGGAACAATGGATGGAGCAAATGTGGAAATCGTTGAAGAAGTTGGACTTGAAAATGCATTTATCTTTGGACTTTCTGCACAAGAAGTTGAAAGTTATCAAGAACGTGGAGGATACAATCCATTTGATGAATATAATAATGTGGAAGGACTTAAAAAAGTTATCGATCAATTAGGTGACGGAACTTATGATGATAATCATACAGGAATCTTTAAAGAATTACAAAATTCATTATTATATGGAGTAGATGGTTCACGTCCAGACGTGTATTTCCTATTAAAAGATTTCGCATCATACAGGGAAGCGCAAGACAGACTTCAAAAACAATTTAAAGATAAAAGAGAATGGACTAGAAAAGCGCTTAAAAATATTGCAAATGCTGGAAAATTCAGTTCAGACAGAACTATTGCCGAATATGCAAAAGAAATCTGGAATATTGAACCTGTTGAAGTTGAAGATTATATTGTTGAAGATTATATTGAAAAATAATTTTGATTTAAGCAATATAATAGCAGGATACAAAAAAAATTTAATTACAATTTTAAAATAAAATAAAAAAGGGAGTTATTTTTAATTAATAATTAATAATAGTTCCCTTTTTTGTATTAATTTTAAACTATTCTTGCTTTTTTTTACTGATTTTAGTATAATTTACTTATCAAAGAAATATTTATGATAATTTTATTTCTAAAGTAATCTAAAGAAAAATTAAAAAAGTTATGGTATAATAAAATGACTTGTTTTTAAATAAAAAATAAAAAGGAAAGACAGATGAATACAAATAAAAATTTAGATTTGGGGAAAATTCGGGAAAAGATTGATAAATTAGACAGCCAGCTGGTGGAATTGCTGGAGAAAAGACTGGAAATTGTGCAGGAAGTGGCGCAGTTTAAGAAGCAGACTGGGAAAAGAATCTTTGATGAGGAACGGGAAAAGGAAGTTGTTCAAAAAAATTTGAAAAGAGTGAAAAATAAGGAACTCAATCATTATATTGAACTAATTTTGAAGGATATTATGGATTCAAGCAAGGAATATCAAAAATTTAAAATAGGAATTTCAACTAAATATGTAAATGATTTGGACTTGAAGGATAAAAAGTTAGGATATACTGGAGTTCCAGGGTCGTATGCCTATGAAGTGCTTATGAATATTTTGAAAAATAATAAAAATTTAGATGTAGACAGCATTGAGGAAAATAAAAATATTTTTCATTTTAATTCACATAAAGAACTGGTGGAAGCTGTTCATACAAAAAAAATAGATATTGGGATATTGCCGATAGAAAATTCTATTGTAGGAGAAGTCAGGGACAGCATTGATTTGATTAATACGAAAAATATTCATATAATTGGGGAAGTTAGACATAAAATTTCACATAATCTTTTAGGTGTGAAGAGAAGCAGAATTGAAGATATAAGGAATATTTATTCGCATGACCAGGCTTTTATGCAATGCTCACAGTTTTTATCAAAGCATGAATGGCATCTTAACCGTATGACAAATACTGCAATTAGCGGGAAGTATATTGCAGCAGAAGGTAAAAAGGAAAATGCCTGCATTGCTAATATGAAAACTAAAGAAGTTTACGGACTTGAATTACTGAAGAAAAATATTAATAACGAAGAGGAGAATTATACGAGATTTTTTATTATTTCAAATGAAGAAGCTGTAATTGACGGAAGTGATAAAATAAGCATTGTGACAAGTGCGAATAATGAATCAGGAGCATTAATTGGATTATTGCAGATTTTTTACAAATATGGGCTGAATATGGTAAATTTAAAATCACGTCCAAGAGCAAATAAGCCTTGGGAATATTATTTTTACATTGATTTTGAAGGAAATATGTCTAGCGAAAAGGTAAGAATGGCGCTTGAGGAAATGCGGGAAAAATCAAATTATCTACAGATTTTAGGCAATTATAAACTGTATAATTTGGAAATATATTCAAATTAACGGGATTTTATAAATAAAAAATAAAAAGAAAGAAAGAGTTTAGATGAGATTAGATAAATTTTTAGCAAATTCGGGGATTGGGACGAGAAAAGAAGTTAAGGAAATCATAAAAAAGAAAAAAATTAGTGTCAATGGTGTTTTTGTAAAGGATGGAAAAATTCATATTGATGAAAATAAAGATGTTATAAAATATGAAAATAAAGTTGTCGGTTACAAGCCGTTTGTCTATATTATGATGAACAAGCCTGCTGGAGTTATTTCTGCAACAGAGGATAACTGCCATAAAACTGTTATTGATCTATTAAATGATGAATACAGGACTTATGATATTTTTCCTGCCGGAAGGCTGGATATTGACACTGAAGGCTTACTTTTGCTTACAAATGATGGAATTTTGTCGCATAATTTACTTTCTCCTAAAAAGCATGTGGATAAGAAATATTATGTAAAAATTGCCAAGCCACTTAGTGAAAATGATGTAAAAACCTTGGAAAACGGGATAAAGCTGGAGGAAAATTTTGTAACGAAAAAGGCAAAAGTTGAAGTAATTTCTGAAAATTTGCATGAAAATGGCGATAATCAAGTTTATATAACAATTTCTGAAGGGAAGTTTCATCAGGTGAAGAGAATGTTTAAGGCGGTTAATAATGAAGTTCTTTATTTGAAGCGAGTAAAAATGGGAAATCTTTCGCTGGATAAAAATTTGAAGCTGGGAGAATATAGGGAATTGACAGAAGAAGAGCTGGATGGATTAAAATTTTGAAATAAATTTGTTTGACAGCTTATCTGGCAGAATGTCTTGAGAAAAAGATAAAAATAAAAAATTAAATTATCAAACAGGTTTATGAATAATGATACTACAAAAATTAATATTAAGAATGCAGGAAGGAAAATAAGAAAATGGAAAAATTTGGATTATTGGGAGAAAAATTAGGACATAGTTATTCAAAGGAAATTCATGAGATATTTTTTGAATTGACTGGGAAAAAAGCGAGTTATGAGATGATTGAGAGGGAAATTGGAGAAATTGAGGAACTGATGAAAAATATAAGAAATGGAAAGTTTAATGGGATTAATGTTACAATTCCTTATAAACTGGAAGTTATTAAGTATCTTGATGAAGTGTCGGAAACTGCTAAAAAAATTGGAGCGGTAAATACAGTAACTTTTAGAGATGGAAAACTTGTTGGAGATAATTCAGATTATTTTGGTTTTCTTAAAACGTTGGAATTAAATGGAATTGATGTTGCTGGTAAAAAAGTGCTTGTTTTGGGAACTGGCGGAGCTTCTAAAGCCATTTATAATGGATTGGTTGACAGCGGGGCTGAAAGTGTTTTTCTTGCGACAATTATAGAACATGATCCTTTTAAAATGAGAAATCAGGATAGACTGATTCATTATTCATCAATTGCAGGACTTAGAAATATTGAATTAATCGTAAACTGCACACCAGTTGGAATGTATCCTGCAGTTGATAATTGCCCGCTTGAGGATAAGAATTTAATTGATGTGAATGCAGTCGTGGATATTGTTTACAATCCTGAAGAAACTGTGCTTATGAAAAAGTATAAATTAAAAGGGACAAAGGTGGCAAATGGACTTATGATGCTTATTTCACAAGCAATTAAATCTGAAGAAATATGGCATAATGAAGTGTATGGAGCAGAAATTATTGAGGAAATTCATAAAAGATTATCAGAAAAATTATATAAATAAAAATATTTGTACTTTAAAGAAAATTTGATTATAAAAAATAAAAAAGAGTTAAGAAGAGAGGAAGATTTTATGTTAAAAAAAATAATGATAGGAATAATTGTTGTTGCTACTATTGGTTTTGCAAAGACAAATAAGGAGATAATTGATGAGGGGAATGTAAGGCAGAAGACAATTTTTGATAAGTATTTTACGTCAGCTGCCTTGAAAAGTGGAGAAGCTGTTGGAAATTCTGCATATTCTGAAGTAATGAAGACTTTATATAATGAAAATCGTTCATATTTTGACAGGGAATTTGCTAGGCTTTCGGGAAATAGAAAATCTAATTTTAGATCAATGTATGCATATTATAGCGATTATGTTGTAGAATATCCAAAATTTTTAAAAAGTGCATTTGGAAGTTTTTTAGAAGATATAGGGGATTTTCAGTCGTATTCTTATACAAATACTTATTTACTGCTGGAAACATTTAATTTGAATATGAATACATATTTGGAAGCTGAAAAGGATGGAAAAACTGTAGATGGAAATATTGATGACATTTATGATTATTTGTACAGCAGCGGAGATAAAATTTCAAAAGAGGAATATAAAAAAATGTCGGCAATACGAATGAAAGACCTTGTGAATGAAGAATACGATAAATTGGAAGGAGTTTTAGAAGCTAGGGGAAATGAAGGGAAAGATAAGAAAAAAGCTGCCTCTTCAGCAAAATCAAGTTTAAAAAAATTGAGAAAGCTATATGGAAATTATGATAAATGGTTTGACAGCTATATAGATACTTCAGCATTATCTTATGAAAATAAGGAAAAATTAAAAAAATTAGTAAAATTTGAAAATATTTCAAATATTAAGTTTATAATTCAGGCGATTGAAAATAAACAGGTGAAGTAATAGGATTTTACTTCTTGATAAAGTCAGAATTAAATAATTGAAATAATAAAAAAGGATTATACGTTATCCTTTATTAACGTAAATTTACTATGTGGGAGTCAAAATGAGTAATAGTGAAAAATTAGATGAAAAAAAACAAGAAGAAATAAAAGATGAAAAAATTAGTGAAACTGAAATTAATGAAGATAAAAATTTAAAAACTAGAAAAAAAGTCAGCAAAAATGACATGTTAAATCATATTGACCTGTCAATTTATAATGAACTTGATGATTTTGCTGCGGAAGTGCTGGATACTGATAATTTTTTGAAATATGTGGAGGCTAGAAGGGAATATTTGTTTGAAGCGGAAGAAGCTGTAAAAAAATATTTTGGAGAAGAGTTCTTAAATGATGGAGAAAACAAAATCAGTACATTTTCGGATTTTTATTATCAATATTTGGTAAAATATTCTGATAGCTATCTTTATAAATTTATGGCAAAAGGCTATACAGATGGATTTAGGGAACTGCTTGGGAAAAAGGGGATAAATCCTGACAGTTTAAATGTTGACTGGGAAAGCATACGACTGAAGGAGCTGGAATATGATGAATCTCTTGTGGATATCCTATATTCGATTGTAAATTATGAACTGGAACATCGTAGATATTCTATTTTTGGAATAAATATGGGATATGAATCAACTTTGTATTTTGTTGTTCCAGAAAAGACTTTTTTTAGAATTGATAATGAGCCTGAACTGTTTACTGTTTTTGATATTGGATTTTTGGAAACTATTTATAATGAAATTTATGAAGTTACAGGTGATCTTGGAACTGAAAATGTTAGAGTTGGAGATTTTCTAGAAAAACGTGGAAATGAATATTACACTTTATTTGATGATTTAAGTAAAAATGTTGTAATTGAAAATATTGATGAAAATGATGAATCAAAAGTAAAAATAATTTTATAAAAATAGAGAAGGAGATGAAATGATAAATTTTGAAACTAAAGATATAATGCTGCTTTATAGTCTTGTAAATATGAAATTACGTGATGAATTTTCAGATTTGGATGATTTGGTAAATTATTATGGTGTTGATAAGGATAGTTTATTAAATAGGTTTTCAGAAGCTGGATATAAATATTCAGAAAGTGAAAATCAGTTTAAGAAATTATAGTTTACTATTTTGTAAGTATTATCTAAATAGATAAATAAAATTCAGTATAAATTATAAAATTTGAGCAGGGTAAGGGAAACAAAAAACTTTATTTTATTAGGAAAGTAGATGATTTATGAAAAATATAGTATTAATTGGAATGCCCGCTTGCGGGAAAAGCACGATTGGATATTGGCTGTCACAAAAAACTAGTTATCTCTTTTTTGATGCTGATAAATATTTGGAAGAAAAGGAAAATAGAATTATTTCAGATATTTTTGCAAACGAAGGGGAAGAGTATTTTAGAGATTTGGAAACGAAATATTTAAAAGAATTGTCTGAAAGACAGGGAATTATTATTTCAACTGGCGGAGGAGCTGTTAAGAGAAAGGAAAATATTGATATTTTGAAGAAAAATGGAATTGTTATATTTCTTGACAGAACGATTGAGGATATTTCAAGAGAAAACCATGAAAACAGACCTCTTTTGCAAAATATTGAAAATCTTTGGAAATTATATGATGAAAGAATAAATTTATATAGAAAATATGCTGATATTATAATAAAAAATGATGATGACATGGATGTGGTTACTGAGAGAATAATTACAGCTTTAAAGGGAAAACTTTAGATTGAAAAACAAGGATGTGTAAAAATGAAGAAAATAATGATTATAAATGGACCTAATCTAAATTTCTTAGGAATTAGGGAAAAGAGTATCTATGGAAATGATGACTATGAAAGTATTTGCAGTTACATAAAAGGAAAATTTTCAGATAAAAAAGTCAGAATAGATATTCTGCAGTCAAATTCTGAAGGAAAAATTATAGATTTCCTGCAGTCGGCATATTTTAGAAATTTTGATGGAATTGTAATAAATCCAGGAGCCTACACTCATTACAGCTATGCAATTTTAGATGCGATAAAATCAATATCTATACCAACAGTGGAAGTTCATTTGAGCAATATTCACGAAAGGGAAGAATTTAGAAAAACTTCAGTTACAGCTGCAGCCTGTATTGCTCAAATTTATGGAAAAGGCAAAGATGGATATGTGGAAGCAATTAAACTTCTTTTAAGGGGAGAAAATTGTTAAAAAGACGAAAAATGAGGATTTTAAAATGGAAGAAAATAATAAAAGTGTGGAAATATGCAGAATAGCATTAAAAATGTCGATTTCTTCACGAGATGAAGAACGAAAGCTAATGAAGGAATATAAGGAAAAAGGAATAAGGACAGCGGCAGTAAATGTTGGTGGAGCAATGCCTCAATCACGTTTTAAGTTTATAGAAAGCGCATTAATGGCGGCAAAAAGAAATAATCTTATTCAAGATGTGCATGCTCACGATGGTGCAGTAATTGGTGCGATGCGGGAAGCAATGAGTCAAATTGAGGCAATTATAAATGGACTTAGTGTTGGTGGTAAAATTGGGCTGGCAAGAGATGGGGAACATCTGGCTGTGGCAATATTTTTAAGTGTTGGAATATTGCAGTTTAATGAAGTGATAACTTCTGTTGCCCATCGTTCGGTTTCGATACTTGACAGTGAAAAATAATTTTAAAAAAAATAAGGAGAAACTTGTAATGGGAAAGAAATTTTTTGAAGAAATTGAATTATTTTTGTTTGATATGGATGGATTGCTATTTGACACGGAAACCATTTATGTTGGATATGGGCGTGAAGTGGCTAAAAAAATGGGATATACAATAACAAAGGATATTGTGGAAAAGACAACAGGTGTTACAGATGATAAGGCGAGAATATTATTTAAAGAGTCATTGGGGCAGGACTTTCCTTATGATGAAATGATGGGGACAGTAAAGGATCATATATTAGAATTAGCTAAAAAAAGTGAAGTGCCTTTAAAATCAGGTGCGTTGGAACTTTTAGAATTTTTGAGGGAAAATAATAAAGAAATGATTCTGGCGACTTCTTCGGATTTGTTTATGGCAGAAGCTTTAATTAATGGAAAAGATCTAAAAAAATATTTTTCTCATTTTGTAACGGCAGAAGATGTAGTTCATGGTAAGCCCGATCCTGAAGTATTTTTGATAGGAGCAAAAAAGGCGGGAGTATCTCCAGAGAAAACTGCAGTATTTGAAGATTCCTTTAATGGAATAAGAGCGGCACATGCAGCGGGAACATTTCCAATCATGGTGCCAGATAAATTGAAACCGACAGAAGAAATTGAAAAATTAGTTTATAAGAAGTTTAATAGTCTGGTTGAAGTGCTTGATTATTTTAAGGGGAATAATTAAAATAAAAAATAAAGAAAGAAGGAAAAATTAATGTTTTTCGATATGCACGCAGATGTGTGGACAGATAATTTTTGGGAATACAAAAAGGGAAATAAAGATGTTATAAGAAATAAATATAAGGATAAATTCTTGAAGGGAGGACTTTCTGGAGGAATTTTTGTAATTTATTTGAATGTAAATAAAGTAGAAAATGCTGAGGAATATTTTTTTTCAGATTTAAGGGCAATGACTGAAGAACTGCATTATGCAAGGGATTTGATAAAAATAATAAAAGAGCCATCTGATTTTAAAATGATGGAAAAAAGTTTGAATGAAAAGGATAAAAAATTTGGAGTTGTGCTTGGAATTGAAGGGCTTCCTGGAATCGGGGATAAGCTTGACTATATTTATTTGCTGTATCAGCTTGGTGTGCGACATATCGGAATGACTTGGAATGAAACAAATGCTTTTGCGACAGGGCAAAGCGGGGATAAAAACAGAGGACTTACACCACTTGGAATTGATGCTGTGAAAATAATTAATGAACTTGGAATCCTGCTTGATGTTTCACATGCAAATGATAAGACTTTCTGGGATATTGCAAAACATTCTAAAAAACCATTTTTTGCTTCCCATTCAAATGCGAGAAGTCTTTGTCCATCAATGAGAAACTTGAATGATGATCAGATTTTGTGTATTGGTGAACGTGGTGGAATAGTTGGAATGAATAGTTATCATAATTTTGTCAGTCAAAATGAAAGTGATAAAAATTTGGAAATGCTTTTAAATCATCTGGAATATGTGGCTGAAAAAATTGGGCTGGATAAAGTTGGATTTGGGCTTGATTTTGCAGAATATTATACGCCAGAAGGGGAAGAAGTTTCTGGACTTTCAGGATTGCACGATGTTACAGAACTGGGAAATGTGGAAAAAGCCTTGAAAAAGAGAGGGTATTCTCAAAATGAAATTGAGATGGTAACTTATAAGAATTTTATTGACTTTTTTGGAAGAGTGAGAAATTTTAAATAAGAAAAAGTAAAGAAGGGAATTGCGGAAATGAATAACAAAAGAAAACCATTAATAGGAATCACTACTTCGCTGGAATTAAATCCAAACAGATTAAATGACCACAAAACAATAGTTTCAGTAGATTATAGCAAAGCCGTCATAAATGCTGGAGGAATTCCGTTTATTTTGCCAATAACTGAAAATCTTGAAGTTATAAAGGAACAGATACAAGTTTTAGATGGACTTTTACTTTCGGGCGGGGGAGATCCTGATCCAGTTTTATATGGAGAAGACTGTCTGCAGGAGGTTGGAAGCATTACACCGCAGCGTGATGAATTTGAACTTGTAATTTTAGATGAATTTATGAAAACCGGAAAACCTGTTTTTGGAATTTGCCGTGGACTTCAAATTGCAAATGTTTATTTTGGTGGAAGTCTGTATCAAGATGTAAAATATACAGGAACAACAATTAACCATATGCAAAAATGGCTTCCAGATTTGCCAACACACGATATAAACATTGAAAAGAACAATATTTTATTTGAAATTTTTGGAGAAAAAGCAAGGGTAAATTCCTATCATCATCAAATGATAAAAGATTTAGGAAATGGATTAACTTCAATTGCGAAGGCAAATGATGGAATAATAGAGGCTTTCCAAAATAAAAATCACAAATTCTTTTATGCCGTTCAATGGCATCCTGAAATGATGGCAGTCCGTGGGAACCAAAAAATGCAAAAGATTTTTGACAAATTTATTAAAAGCTGTGAAAAATAGGATTGTCTTATTCTAATATAAAACATAATAGATAGTTTAATATTTCATTAGACTTGACATCATACATAGTCCAAAAGCTCCACTATTAATAACAGACTGGGAATTTCTTTCATTTATTCCGCCTATTGCAAATACAGGAATGTTTAATACAGATGATAGATTTTCAACAAATTTTAGTCCCCTTGGTTCTAAGCCTTTTTTACAATCTGTTTTAAATATATGTCCTGCAACTACATAGTTTGCTCCCAAAATTTCTACTTCTTTAGCTTCCTCAAGACTATGTATAGATACTCCTATTTTTTTATATTTTTTTATAAGTCCTGTTTTAATATTTTCTTCTAAAGACTTAAAAACATTATAACTTAAATGAATACCTTCAATATTATATTTTTCATCCAAGTTTAAATCATAATTTTGATGTAAAATTAAATTTATCTTATATTTTTGGCAAATAGGATAAATTTTTTTCACTAAGTTTAGATATTTACTTTTATCTAAATCTTTTTCTCTTAAAGTAAGTGCAGTAATCTCAAAATTTTTTAGAATTATTTTTTTCTCATAACCAGAAAAAATTTTTTCAACTTGCTTTTTAAGATTACTGTTAGCACATAATTTTCTGTTACTAATAATATTTAATTTTATTTTATCCATAATAATCAATTATCCTCTAAATAAATATAGTCGTTCATCACAGGTTGTAAATTTTCACTTTTTATCTTTTCAAATATTTGAGCTACTGTTCTTCTATCTGCTATTTCAAACTGCTCGTCACCTTTTTTATTTGAACAACCACTATGAGCACCTATTCCTGTATCCACTCCTGCCGAAATTTTTGTTGCGGCTATTTTTATTATATTATCCCTAAAATTAGGCTTTTCCCTTGTAGATATTGTTATATTTGCAAAAGGTAAAAATAGTCTATATGCACATACAATTTGAAACAGGTCTTTTTCACTGATAAATTTTTGTTCTATTTTTAGATTATTGATAATAGGTCTTAATCTTGGACAGGAAATAGAGATTTCTGCATGAGGATATTTTTTTTGCAAGAGATAAGCATGATAACCTGTTGAAAAAGCATCTTTTCTAAAATCATCTAGTCCTAGCAATGCTCCAAAAGCAACACCTCTCATCCCCCCCATTAAAGCCCTTTCCTGTGAATTAAATCTATATGAAAAAACTTTTTTATGACCTTCTAAATGTAATTTTTGGTATTTTTCTTCGTTGTATGTTTCTTGAAAGATTGTTACATAGTCCGCTCCACAAGAATTTAGGTACTTATAGTCTTCCACATTTACAGGATATATTTCGATTCCTACATTATTAAAATATTTTCTTGCTAATTTACAAGCCTTTCCAATATATTCAATATTGGAATATTTTTCACTTTCTCCTGTAAGTATAAGTATTTCTTCCAAACCTGTTTTTGCTATTTCCTTTAATTCAACTTCTATCTGTTCAAAATTTAATCTAGCCCTTTTTATCTTATTATGCGAGTTAAAACCACAGTAAATACAATAATTATCGCAATAGTTTGAGATATATAGAGGTGTAAACATATAGACAGAATTTCCAAAATATCTTTTTCTGCATTCTTTTGCTTTTTGTGCCATTTCTTCAAGATAATTTATAGCTTTTGGAGATAGCAGTGCTTGAAAATCTCTTGTGGATAAATAATCTTTATTTAAGGCTTTTTTTATATCTTCATCTGAAAAGGAATTGTAGTCATAATCATTTATTTTATTTATTACTTCATTCAAAATATCTGAGTTAATGTTTTTTAGTTTCATTAGTCCACCTCATTTAAAAATCCTGTAAGCGGTGAAGAGGCACAGCCTCCATTTTCCAAAACTCTTCCTACTTTTGCAAGATAAGCATCTCTTCCAGCTTGTATTGCATACTTAAAGGATTTTGCCATTCTTGGAATATCATTTGCAGTTGCTATTGCAGTATTTGCCATAATTGCGGTTACTCCCATTTCCATTGCTTCACAAGCTTGAGAAGGTTTCCCTATCCCTGCATCAACTATTATTGGTAAATCTATCTCATCTATTAAAATTTGTATAAATTCCTTTGTTATCAGTCCTCTATTAGAGCCTATTGGTGCTGCAAGAGGCATTATACAGCTTGCTCCTGCATCTCTTAAATCTCTTGCCACATTCAAATCAGGGTACATATATGGCATTACAATAAAGCCTTCTTTTGCCAATATTTCAGTTGCCTTTATAGTTTCATAGTTATCTGGCAAAAGATATTTGCTATCTTTTATAACTTCAATTTTAATAAAATCTCCTTGAGTGTATTCTCTTGCAAGTCTTGCTATTTTTACTGCTTCTTTTGCATTTCTTGCACCAGAAGTATTAGGAAGCAAGGTTATGTTTTTAGGGATATAATCTAAGATATTTTCCCAAACTCCACTAACAGCTCTTCTCATCGCAACAGTTACCATTTCTGCTTGTGCATAATTAATGGCACTATTTATTAATTCATTTGAATATTTTCCTGAACCAAGAATAAATCTTGAATTAAATTCTTTATTTCCAAGTTTAAAACTATCTTTCATTTTTCTTCTCCTAGTATTAATCTTAAAACCATATTGGCTTGGTGTGCGGCACAGATCATAACTCTAGTTGACATAATGCCCGAATATTCTTCATAATCCGAATAATTATCCCCAGTCAAATAAAAATTATCTCTAACTCTTCTTGTAATAATTTCATTTGATGAGCCTAAACCAGCCATTCCAGATGCGGATATAACTATTTTATTTTTATTTGTCAGTAATTTTTCTATTGCCATAGCTTTTGTTTCAGCTCTATCAAAGGCTTCTACAATAATTTTTATATCTTTAACTATAGAAGATATATTTTCTTTATCCACTTTTGTATCCAGAATATCAACTTTTACAAAAGGATTTATTTCCTTTATAATATTTTTTATAGCTTTAGTTTTTTTCATTCCTATATGAGATATTCTATATTGCTGTCTATTCAAATTACTTGCTTCGACAATATCAAAATCTACTAATTTTAAATATCCTATCCCTGCTTTTGCAAGTAAAATCGCCACATTTGAACCCAATCCTCCCAAGCCTAAAATACAGATTTTTGTCTTTTTTAATTTTTCAAATGTACCTTTCACATTTCTTTTAAGCAAATCTTCTTCTTTTAAATCCATATATTAACCTCCACCAACAAAACATACGATTTCTATCTTATCTGTATTTTTTATATTAATTTTTTCAAAATCTTCCTTTTTTATTATATTTCCGTTGAAATCAACAACAATTCTATCTGTTCTATATTTATTTTTTGTTAAATAATCTAGCAAGTTAATATTGTTAATTTCTTCATATTTTCCGTTAATTTTTGCCATTTTACACTCCTATTTTAAAATATTTACATCTTCACCTGACATTATTTTTTTCATAGTTCTCATAGAACACATTTTTCCGCACATAGTACAAGTATCTTCATTTTCAGGAGTAGACTCTTTTCTATATCTTCTGGCTTTTTCTTCATCTATTGCTTCTGCAAACATTCCTTCCCAATCTATATCTGCTCTATATTTTGCCATTCTATTATCCCAGTCAATAGCCTTTGGAACTTTTTTACTAATATCGGCAGCATGAGCTGCAATACGAGATGCTATTATTCCTTCTTTCATATCATCTAAGTTTGGCAATCTTAAATGCTCTGCTGGTGTTACATAACATAGAAAATCAACTCCAGCTGCAGCTGCTATTGCCCCACCAATTGCTGAAGTGATATGGTCATAGCCTGGTGCAATATCTGTTACTAATGGTCCTAGTACATAAAAAGGTGCATTGTGGCAAAGCTTCTTTTCTAACTTCACATTTGCTTCTATTTCATCTATTGCCATATGTCCTGGTCCTTCGATTATTATTTGAACATTTCTTTTCCAAGCTCTTTTTGCCAATTCTCCCAATGTTATTAGTTCTTTTATCTGACAGGCATCTGTTGCATCATTTAAGCAGCCTGATCTTAGTGCATCTCCTAAACTTATTGTCATATCATATTCTTCACAAATATCTAAAAGTTTATCAAAGTTTTCATAAAAAGGATTTTCAGCATTGTGAAGTTCCATCCAGGCATACATAAGCGAACCTCCTCTTGAAACGATATTAGTTATTCTTTCATTCCTTTTGAAAAGTTCTACTGCTTCTCTATTTAACCCTGCATGAATAGTAACAAAGTCGACTCCATCTTCTGCATGTTTTCTTACCACATCTAAAAATTCTTCTGCCTTTATATCCTTTAATTCCTTATCATAAAAGCCAATTGCATCGTAAACAGGAACTGTTCCAATCATTGCAGTAGACATAGCGATTAATTTTTTTCTAAATTTTTCTGTCTTACCAAATGAACTTAAATCCATTATTGCATCTGCTTTCATATCTATGGCAACTTTTGCTTTTTCCAATTCTCTATTTATGTTGGGACAATCCTTTGATATTCCTAAATTTACATTTATTTTTGTAGATAAACCTGTCCCAACTCCTTTTGCTAAAAGAGAGCTATGATTTTTATTTGCAGGAATAGCAATTTCACCTTTTGCTACTCTTTCCATTAAAATTTTTTCATCCATAGATTCACTTTCTGCAATACTTTTCATCTCCTTTGTTAAAATACCTTTTTTAGCAGCTTCCATCTGTGTTTTATACATAATAATATCATCTCCTTGTATTAAATAAAATTTTTTAGCATAATATTTACTGTTTTTTTACAATCTTTTTCTGATAATATCCCTGAAACTGCACATATTCCCTGCAGTCCAATATTTTTTAACATACATACATTACTAATATTTATTCCTCCTATTGCAAAAACTGGAATTTTTACACTATTTACTATCTTTTTTAAATCTTCCATTTCTAATTTTTTTGCATTGTCTTTTGTATTTGTTCCAAAAATAGCTCCACTTCCTATATAATCTGCTCCTAACAGTTCTGCTTTTTTAGCTTCTTTTGCATTTCTTGCTGTTGCTCCAATTAAAAATTTATTTTTTAAAATCTTTCTTGCCTTTTCTATTGGAATATCAGCTTGTCCTAAATGAACTCCATCTGCCTCAACAGCCTGTGCTATGTCCAATCTGTCATTTATAATGAATAATGCTCCATAATTTTTGCAGATTTCTTTTACTTTTAATGCCTTTTCATAAAAGTCTTTTGTAGAACTGTTTTTTTCTCTTAACTGAACTATTTTTATTCCACCTTTAATACTTTCTTCTATACATTTATAAAAATCTTTTCCATTACAAGCTTTTTCATCAGTAACTAAATAAATTTTACAGTCTTTTAAATCCATATATTCCCCTTAATAATTAATAAAGTTTTTCTATATCAATATTTTTGTATATTTCTCCCATTTGATTTACCGTCCCACCTATTTCTCCAAAATCTACTGAATTTCTTATTGAACATAAGACAAAATTCTTAGCTTTCTTAACTGAGTCCAGCATAGAATAGCCCTTGGCTAAATTAGAAGCAATAGCTGAAGATAAACTGCAACCAGTCCCATGAGTATTGTTGCTAGAAATTTTTTCTCCTTTTAAAACATATACTTTTTCTTTATTTATAAGAATATCCACTGCACTATTTGAAAGATGTCCCCCTTTAACAAGAATCCATTTTTTAGTAAAATCTGCAATTATCTTTCCATAAGTTTTCATTTTTTCTATGCTATTTATGTCCTCAATATTTTCATTTTTTAAAATTATTTTTACTATTTCTTTTGTTTCATCTAAATTAGGTGTAATTATATCCGCCAGTTTAAATAATTTATTTACTAAAAAGTCTTTTGTTTCATCTTTTATTAAAGAATTTCCGCTTGTCGCAATCATCACAGGATCAAGAACTATATTTTCTGCTTTATATTTCAATAAAGATTCATATATTATTTCCCCGTTTTCTTTAGTATTTATCATTCCAATTTTTATGGCAGAAACTTTTATAGTATCTAATATTGCTTCTATCTGATTTTTTAACATCTCTATTGAGACATTTTCTATCATCTTTACTTTCTGCGGGTTCTGTGCAGTTAAACTTGTAATAACCGTCATTCCATAAACTTCATTTGCGGCAAAAGTTTTCAAGTCAGCTTGTATTCCTGCACCTGCACTGCAATCTGAACCTGCTATTGACAATACATTTTTCATATTTTCCTCCAAATAAAAAAAGTATATACCTAATTTGTACATACTTTGTAATCTAAAATAAACTTTCTTACTTCCTACGTTGGCATTATCCAAATCAGGTCAAAAGGTCAAGGCTCACATCCTTTTCTCAGTCAATTTGTTGACTCCCTTGTAACTAGTTTTATTATTTAATTTTATTCACACTTAATATAATAGCACATATTTAATTTTTATACAATAGATTCAAAAAATTATTTTTTATATTGTTGCAGAATATAATTTTGTATGGTAAAATTTTATTAAATAATAAATTTAAAAATGAAATATATTCAAATAAAAAAGAATTAATGAAAGGAAGAAATCTAAAATGTTAAACGAATTTGAAAAGAAAATTAGAATAAATGAATTGACAAATTTGAGAAAAGAACTTATGCAGCAGGGAAATGTTGTGGAGGAAGTTAAAGTTTTAAAGGAATTAGCAGAACTTACGGAAGATGTTTTTGGGGAAGAAAGTGACGATAATATTAAAATTTTGAATGAAGTTGGGGGAACACTTAAGTATGTCGGGGAGTTTGACACAGCGAAAGATGCTTTGCTGAAAGCACGAGGATTTATTGAGAAAAAGTATGGGAAAGACAGTATTCCATATGCGACTTGCAGCCTAAACTTGGCGGAAGTTTACAGATTTATGAAAAAATATGATAAAACAGAAGATATTTATCTTAATACGATGAAAATTTATGAAGCTAATAATCTTCAAAATGATTATGTTTATGCAAGTGTATGTAACAATTTGGCTTTATTTTATCAAGAACTTGGGCGATTTGAAGAAGCGATTGAGCTGCAGGAAAAAAGTCTGAAAGTACTGGAAAAAGTTGGAGAAAATCCCATTCAGTATGCAATTACGCTAAGTAATCTAGTACAGCCTTATTTAAAAGTAAAAAATATCGAAAAAGCTGAAGAATATTTACAAAAATCATTAAAATTAATTGAAAAGGAAGTTGGGAAATCTCACAATTTATATGCGGCAGTTTTGAATAATATGGCAACTTTTTATTTTGAAGAGAATGAATACGAAAAGGCATTGAAATTATTCGAGGAAAGTGCAGAAATCTGTGAAAAAACATTTGGAAAGGAAAGTAATAATTATAAAAATATTTTGGAAAATATTCAAATTGTAAAAGAAAAAATGGTTTAGATTTTTTTAGAAGGAGAAAAAATGGATTCAAATAAAATAAAAGGACTGGAACTTTCAAGGAAATATTTTGAAGAAATTTATCTTCCAGTTATAAAAAGTGAGTTTCCAGAAGTTTTTGAAAAAATGGCGGCTGGACTTGCGGGAGAAGGGTCAGAATGTTTTGGATTTGATGATGAGATTTCGCAGGATCATGATTTTGGACCGTCTTGCTGTATTTGGCTAACTTCGGAGGATTATGGGAAATATGGGCTGAATTTGCAAAAAAGACTTAATGAATTGCCAAAGGAATTTTTAGGATTTAGAGCATTAAATGTTAGTGAATTTGGAGATGGACGACGTGGAGTCCTGAATATGGATGACTGGTTTTTTAAGTTTTTGGGGGATGTGAAGGTACCCGAAAATTTGTATGATTGGAGATTAATTCCAGAAGAATTGCTTGCAACGGCAGTTAATGGAGAAATTTTTATGGATAATTTGGGGAAATTTACAAAAATTAGAAGTGATTTGGAAAAATATTTTCCAGAAGATATACGGCTTAATAAAATAGCCACAAGATGTATGAAAATGGCACAATCTGGGCAGTATAACTATTTGCGGTGTATGAGAAGAAATGAGATTGTGGCGGCAAGACTAGCAGAAACTGAGTTTATAAACGAGGCAATTCATATAATTTTTTTATTAAATAAAAAGTATAAGCTGTTCTATAAATGGATGCCAAAAGCATTGAAAAATTTGAAAATTTTAGGAGAAAAAACGTATTTTCTAATTGAGGAATTGGTAAAATTGCCAGTTGGCGCAGTAAATCGGAAATTTCAAATTATTGAAGAAATAAGTGCTAATGTAATTTTAGAATTGAAATATCAAAATATTGTTCCACGACAATTAACAAGTGATTTTTTACAAGATTACGGGCCTTTTGTGCAAAATAAAATAGAAGATGAAAAGTTAAGAAACTGGAATCCTGCAATGGATTAATGTAAAAAATATTAGATCTATTCAATAACTATACAAATTTAGGATTTAATAAATAAAATATCCTGAAGCAAGGGGTCTTGACCCCTTGTAAAGACAAAAAAACTTAGTTTATCGAACATATATCTATTATATTTTATAAAATAATTATGGATTTAAAAATAGGAGAATCAAAAATGAAAATAGAAGTTAGTAAAAAAGAAAGTTTTATTAGACAAATTTTAAAAAGAGAATGGGAATTTTTTCAAAATGTGCATCATACGGAAGGAAGGGCAGAATGTCAAGATAACCCGCAGGAATTTGAAATTATGAGAAGAAGCCAATGGGAAACATTGCCTGATGAAATCTTGGAAAGTTATCTGGAAGACTTGATTTTAGCAAAACACCGTGGCGAAAACATCGTTCAGGATAAATATGCCAGAATGATGAAATATAGTGCACCAAAAGAATATGAAGTAATCAAAAACTATTTACCTGAAATTCCCCAAGAAAAAAAAGAATTAATCAAAAAAATAGTAAAAATTTATTTACATTGGGAAGAGGAAATAATAGAAAAATATCCAAAACTTACTTCAAAAGGTCGTCCTTTAAACTCAAAATACGATACTCCAAACTACACTTCAATTGAAACTTATTTAAAGGGAGAATTGTCTTCATATTCAATAAAAACTTTAAAATTATATTACGAATATATCCAAAACTGCGTTTCAAATAATATAAATTTAGCAGAAAATAATTTGGAAAATATTGTGTTAGAGAAAGGATATAAAACAATTGAAGAAGCGGAAGAAAGTTTGTAAAAAATAGCTAGTTTAAATTTTTTTTGATTAGTAAATTTATCTTATTTAACAAGGGGCAAAAATCCCCTTGTTATGAAAATGAGAATTAAATTAATATTATAGATTTATTTGATAACTACACAAACTCAGAATTTATTAAAATAAACATCCTGAAGCAAGGAGTCTGGAGTGTAAAGGGTGTGTAAAAATTTTTGTGTAAATAGAACGGCAAAGTATTGAATTTACTGAATTCATCTATTAGTTTACCCAAAATTATGTACACTCTCTTTTATAGATAAAAAACTTAGTTTATCAAACACATATTTTATAGACCATGTTCTTCTAATATCAATATAGTATTATATTCTACTTCCGCTTCTCGTGAACCTCTATCCATTGCCATTTTATAATACTTTTTAGCATTGCTATAATCTTTTTCATCTCGATAAATTGCTCCTACATTTATCATCGCATCTACTTTACCTTTTTGAGCAAGCGGTATCAAATATTTTTTAGCTTGTGCAAATTTCTCTTGAACTTTATATAAAATTCCTAAATTATATTCAGGATCATCGTTATTTCCAAGTTCTATTGCCTTCAAAAAATACTTTTCTGCTTCATCGTATTTTTTTTGATAGTAGCAAGAAATTCCTAAATTATAGAAAACTTCGCTTTCTTGATATTTTTCTTTCAATAATCGATTATAAAGTTCATCAGCCTTCTGATAATTTCCTTCTTGCCTGTAAATAATTGCCAATTGAAATATTGCATCATTTTGATTTTTTGCAGCCAATTTTTCTAAATAAAATTTTTCTTTATCATAATTCTTTTGTCTATCATAAAACATTGCCAAATTAAACATCGCATCATCATATCCCATATCAGCAGCTATTTTATAATACTTTTCGCCTTCTATTATTTTTCCTTGCTCCATATAAAGATAACCTAAATTATATATCGCATGAACATCTTTCTTTTTAGCCAATTCCAAATATATCTTTTCAGCTTTGACATATTCTTTCTGTTCCAAATATGATTTTGCCAATTTAAATTTCTCATTAGAATTTGGATTTGAATTTGAAAAAACATTAAAAGAAAGTATAAAAATTGAAAAAATTAATAATATTTTACTTTTCATTACTTCGCTCCTTAAATTTTTGGATATTTCTTATTTTTCTCTGCAACTTCCATCTGAACTGAAATGTCTTTTTCTTCATAATTAAAGACTCTTTCGATTCTATCCTTCAAAATTTTCAAATATTTTTCCTTATATTCTTCATTTCGTTGCATTTTATTAATTTCACATTCCCAAATCGTAATCACACTAATATCCATCTCAAAAAGTTTCTCATAAACCTCAATATCCCTCTCCACATTTCTTTTGAACTTCTTTTCCCAATACTCCGTGTTTGTCTTAGGAAAAGTTGCAATTTTACAATTTTTATGCCTATGCCAGAAACACCCATTTACAAATATTGCTGTATTATATTTCAGAATAAAAATATCAGGTGTTCCTGGAAGCTGTGAATAGTTCACTCTGTACCTATATCCCATTTTATAAAGTAATTTACGGATATAGATTTCAGGTTTTGTATTTTTGGATTTTATTCTTGCCATGTTCTGGCTTCTTGTGAGGGAAATTTTTTTTGCTTTTTTCATTTTTCAAATTAAACTCTCAATTCTTCCCTATCCTCAACAATCTCATCCTTATACTTATCCAAAATCGGATCAATCTCATTCTTAACGAAATCTTCAGTTTGTTGTCCAGCAAATCCAGTATAATTAGCAGAAACCAAGATTCCTTCCATATCTTCTGCTTTAAGTCCCAATCTACCGTCTTTTATAATTCTATCAATTAATCTGTTAGGATTTCCATTCAATTTAATTTCCTTTGTTTCTTCCATCGAAAGTTCTCTAATAATTTCGTGAACTTCTTGTCTGTCCATTCCTTTTTTAACTGATTCCATAATGATATTTTCAGTCGCCATAAATGGTAATTCCTTTTGAATATTAGCTTCAATTACTTTTGGATAAACAACAACTCCATCCATAATGTTAAGCCAAATAATTAAGATTGCATCAACTGCCAAGAATGCTTGTGGAATAGACAATCTCTTGCTTGCAGAATCGTCCAATGTTCTTTCAAACCATTGTGTTGCAAAAACTAATGCACCTGTTTGTGAGCTTGAAATTACATATTTTGCAAGTGATGAAATTCTTTCACTTCTCATTGGATTTCTCTTGTATGCCATCGCACTTGACCCAATTTGATTTTTTTCAAATGGTTCTTCCAATTCTTTCAAATGTTGCAGCAATCTAAAATCGTTTGTAAATTTGTGAGAAGATTGAGCAATATTTGACAATAAATTCAAGATTTGTGCGTCCACTTTTCTATCGTAAGTTTGCCCTGAAACACCTTGTTTTTTACCAAATCCAGCTTTTTCAGTAACCAATTCATCCAACTGTTTTACTTTTTCAAAATCTCCTTCAAACAATTCTTTAAAACTAGCCTGAGTCCCAGTAGTCCCTTTAACTCCTCTAAATCTCAAGTTTTCTAATCTAAATTCCAATTCTTCAAAATCAAGAAGCAACGAATGAAGCCATAAAGTCGCTCTTTTTCCAACAGTAGTAAGTTGTGCCGCTTGGAAATGAGTAAATCCTAAAGTTGGCAAATCTTTGTATTGCAACGCAAAATCTCTCATTTTTTCAATTAAGACAAGCAGTCTTTTTCTAATAACTAAAAGCCCTTCCTTAATTTGAATCAAATCAGTATTATCTCCAACATACGCACTTGTCGCTCCTAAATGAATAATTTTTCTTGCATTTTTAGCTTGTTCCCCATAAGTATGCACATGAGCCATAACATCATGTCTCAATTTTTTCTCGAATTCAGCCGCAACTTCAAAATCCACATCATCTTTATATTTTTTTAGTTCCTCAATTTGCTCATCAGTAATAAAATCAAGCCCAAGCTCTTTTTCAGCCTCTGCCAAATTTATCCACAATTTTCTCCAAGTTCTAAATTTAAACTCTGGTGAAAAAATATGCAACATTTCCTTACTCGAATATCTCTCCGCCAACGGATTTGAATATATGCTCATATCTGCCATTTCTAATTCCTCCTAATTATTATTTTTTATAAATTTATACTCTGAACCTAAATCCCAATTAAATTCAGTCCCTAATTTTTTTCAATCATAATTTTTATTTTTAGATTTTAAGAATAACAATTTTCACAACAAGTCCATTATTTTAACTTCAAAAGAATATGATAATATTTCTAAAACCAAAAATAATATAATTATAACTTTATTCATACTTGTCTTTTTCTGCATAAATCACTTTTCACAAAACTTCCTAACTAATTATCCCAAATATAAATTGCTCCATCCTTAAAATAAATCTTTTTCACTTCATCTTTCTTTATGCTAAAACTAAAATCAAACGGTTTATACTCCATTCCTTCATTATTTTCATAAAATCTTGTTATGACTATTTCATCGTCACTTTCAATAAAATTTTCTATCATTTTTTTTGAAATTACTTTATTTGTAATAATTTTAGGATTTTTACCATTTATCTGAAAGTTTTTTTCCGTATACACTTTTTTATTTTTTCCAATTGCCTTAAAATTTTCATATTCCAATTCTATTTTATCTTTGTCAGTGTCCAACAGTTTGGTACCCTTTAATTTTATTGTAATTGTACTAAAAGACACTTTTTTATTTGAAAAATTATTAATTTTAGATTTTTTACCATTTTGTGCCAAAGCTGAAAACGAAACAACCCCAATAACTAACATTAACATTACTAATATTTTTTTCATTGCTCATTCCCTTCTTATTCAAAATACAGTATTTTTTCTTTTACATCTTTAAATACTACATTTGTTATTTCACAACTTCCCCATTCCAATCTTTTATTCCACCAAAATCAATCACGTTTGTATAACCTTTTTCAATCAATTTTAATGCTGCTTCCCTGCTTCGTCTTCCGCTTCTGCAATAAACTAAAATTAAATCGTCTTTATTTTTTAATTTTGCTTCTGCTTTATTTTCAATAGTTTCCAGCGGAACAGAAATTGCATTTGGAATATGCCCTTCTGTATATTCTTCCAAAGTTCTAACATCTACAACTATAACTTTTTGAGTTTCTATCATCTTTTTTGCTTCATCTGAAGTTATCTTTTTATATTCTGCTTTTTTTCCATTTTTTACTTCTTTTGACATTGTTAAACTTTGTTTTTCATTTCCTGTTTTACTACAAGAAAATCCAAATACAGAAAATAATCCAATCATTGTCAGCAACATTATTTTTCTTATTTTCATTTTATCTTCTCCATTTCACTATTCAAATTTTTTCTCAAATTCAATATCTTGATTTTCTTTTATAAAATTCTTATTTCTATCCAAAAGTCTTTTTCTAAATTCTAAAACCTTATCTTTTGAATTTATTTCATTTCCTAAACGATAGTTCATATGATCTTCAAATTTTTCAGTATTAAACGTAAACTTCGATGTTTTTCCTTTTGTTAATTCTGCCACTATAATGTTTTCTGTACTATATGCCAAATGATTTTTATATATTATTAAAAATACATTTTTATTTTTTCCTTTTACAATTTCTGTATCTTCAGGAATATAAAATTTATAATTCCCATTTTTATCTTTATAATCAAATTCATACAAAGAATTACTCAATATTCTTAGGATACTAGATTTTTTTGCTTCTTCATCAGAACGACAATGAGATATTCTATCACAAAGATCATTTAAACTTTCTTCAATACTTTTTTCATTTATACCACCAGAAAAACTACAAAAACTTATCAAAAGAAACAATATCAAATTTTTGCTCATAATTTCCTCCAACTTTCAAAAATTACTTCACAAACTCTCCCAAATCATATCTATAAATATTCTGAGTTCTTTCAGGTCCAACTGAAATCATTGAAACACGGCATTTCAATTTATTTTCAATATATTCAATATATTTTTTACAATTTTCAGGCAAATCTTCGTAATTTTTTATTTGAGTAATATCTTCTTTCCATCCGTCCAATTCTTCGTAAATTACTTTCAAGTCTTTAGATTTTCTCAAGTTTCCAGGATATGAATAACAAACTTTTCCATCAATTTCATAACCAACTGCAACTTTTATTTTTTCAAATCCAGTCAATACATCTAATTTTGTCAATACAATATCTGTCAATCCATCAATTAGAACCGCATATTTTCCGATTACTAAATCAAGCCATCCACATCTTCTAGGACGCCCAGTTGTCGCACCAAATTCATGTCCAACTTTTCTCAAAGTTTCTCCATCTTCATTTTCCAATTCTGTAGGGAAAGGTCCTTCTCCGACTCTTGTTGTGTAGGCTTTCATAACTCCAAGCACTCTTGAAATTTTTGTCGGTGCAACCCCAGTTCCTACTGTTACTCCACCAGATGTTGGCGATGATGAAGTTACATAAGGATAAGTTCCATAATCAATATCAAGCATTAACGCTTGTGCCCCTTCAAAAAGTACAACTTTTCCTTCTTCAATCCCTTCATTAATTTCCACAACTGCATCAATAATTCTAAATTTAATCTTTTCAGCAAGTTTCATAAATTTATCATAAAGTTCTTCCAAATTGAAAGTTCCTTTACCGTATCTAACTAACATATCATTTTTTTCATTTACATTCCAAGTAAGTTTATCTCTAAATCTTTCTGGCTCCAATAAATCTCCAATTCTAATTCCATTTCTAGCAATTTTATCAATGTAGCAAGGTCCAATCCCTCTTTGAGTAGTACCAATCTTATTTTCACCCATCGCTTCTTCCTTCGCCTTGTCAATCTCAATATGATAAGGCATAATCACATGAGCTCTTTCATCAATAAATAAATTATCCAATTTTTTCCCTCTTTTTTCTAATTCATCTATTTCTTGCAGCAAAACTTCAATATCAACTACAACTCCAGCACCAATTATACATTTTCCAGCTGAATTAATAATCCCAGATGGCAATAAATGTAAAATAAATTTTTCATCATTTACAACAACTGTATGTCCTGCATTATTTCCTCCTTGGAATCTAACCACATAGTCTGCTTTTGGAGATAAGACATCAATTATCTTTCCTTTTCCTTCATCTCCCCATTGTGTACCCACAATTACAAAAGTATTGTTTTCCATAATTCATTCCTCCCAAATTTTTAGAATAATTCTCTTACTTATTTTTGTTGAAATGTAAAAAATCAAAAAAAATTTATATGTTTTTATCTAAATCAAAATTTTTATCTTTTACTATTTATTTTACTATATTTATTAGTTTTTTTCAACACTGTCTTTTCTTTATTTTCAAAATAAGAAACTTTTTCTATCAAACTATTTTATTAGACCTGTTCAATATAACATAAGAACATTTGAAAGTTTAATATTTTTCCAAAAAAAATAGGCAGTCTTAGCCTATTTTCATGTTTTTTTATCTTTTAAAATTTATTATTTAACAGTTTTATTTTCAATCATTTTTTCAACTAAATTTCTAGCATGATCTCCGATTCTCGTAAAATGTGACACAACATCTATATAGTAAAGTCCAGATTTTACATCGCATTCCTGCTTGCTCACACGTTTTATATGGGCTTTTCTTACTTCTTTTTCTTTTGCATAAAGTTTATTATGTAAATCAACTACTGCAAAGGCTTTTTCTGTGTCATCATTTTTAAGTGCTTCTTCAGCTGTTTCTATTATTTCTTTTGAAATTAAAAATAATTTTTGCACTTCTTTATGAGCTGTTTCAGTAAATACCAATTTTTTCTTAATTTCATATCTGACATCTCTTACAATTCCAATCGCATGATCTCCAATACGTTCCACATCACGGCACATATCTAGATACATGCTGATTTCTTCCCCATCTTTTTCAGTTATATGTTCCTGTGATAATGTTGTCAAATATTTTGTAATTTCCTGATCAATATTATTTATTGCCTCTTCTGTTTTTTCCACCTTTTCAGCAACTTTTTCATTATGTTCATGGAAAAAATCAATTGATCTGCTAAGATTTTTTACTGCAATTGAAATCATTGATAACATTTCCTGTTTTACTTGTCCCAATGCAATCGCTGGTGTATGAATTAGCGCTGCATCCAAAAATCGTGGCTGATGTTCTACAACATCTTCATCTTTTTCTTTAATCAATCTTACGACAATATATTCTAGAAGACCAATAAATGGAAATAGTAAAATTGTTGTTATGATATTAAACGAACCGTGTGCGAATGCAATTGTAACTTTTGGATTCAAATGAAGAATTTGTGACATTTTTTCTACAAAAATTGAAAATGGCGATAACATAATCATAAAGAATATTGTTCCCATGACATTAAACATTGTGTGCGACAATGCAAGCCTTTTTGCTGAAGTATTGGCACCAATTGCTGCAAGTATAGCTGTTATTGTTGTTCCTATATTATCTCCGTAAAGTACAGGCAATGCAGCTTTTAATGTTATAAGATGTTCTTGATAGACATTTTGTAAAATACTGATTGTAGCACTTGAAGCTTGAACAAGCATTGTAATCATTGTTCCGATGAATACTCCCAAAACTGGGCTATGACTAAGCCTTACTGTCAATTCTGTAAATGCTGGCAAATGTTTAAGCGGTTCCATTGCTTTAGACATCAAAGTCAATGCAAAGAATATTCCTCCAAAACCAAATAAAATTCTTCCTAAATTATTTATAAAATTGTTTTTTACAAAAAACAGGCATGCCGCTCCTAAAAATAATATTGGCAATGCATATTCGGTAATGTTGAATCCAATAATAAACGTTGTAATTGTCGTACCAATATTGGCACCCATAATAATTCCAATAGCTTGCCGTAAATTTAAAAGTCCCGCTCCGACCAGTCCAATCGTAATAACTGATGTACCTGAACTCGACTGAATTAATGCTGTCACAAGTATTCCGACTAAAACTCCTAAAAACGGTGAAGTTGTATATTTGTCCAAAATATATCTAAGCCTATCTCCAGCTGCCATTTGCAGCCCATCTCCCATATATTTCATACAGAACAGAAACATTCCTAATCCACCTAAGAATCCAAATATCATCTGCTGATAATTAATCGCATTCATCAAATCAATCCTCTCTTTATTTTTATTTTATTTTAGTTTTAAAAATTCTATCACGTTGTATTTATACCATATTTTTTTTCAATTTTCTACTTTTTTTTACTAGAATTTCAAATAAAAAATAGTATGTAATTCAAAATTTATAAAATTTATTTGGTAAATTCTATTAAATAACTTGATACTTTTCTACATACTTTAATTTATGATTTATCCAATATTCCAGCTGATTTTGAGCCTGATTTATTTTGAATTCAACATTATATTTTGCCATTTCAACAAACAAGGAATTATCTTTTTGATAAATTGACATATAATGTTTTCCTTTTTTATCTGCAACTTCAATTTTTTCATTTTCTATTGAAAAAGTATACTGAATACTGTTATAATCACGATTTGGACTCCATACAAGATTTCTATCATTATTTATTTTTATATAAAATGCTGAATTTGTCGGAATAAATGCTAAATTCAGCCAATTTAATCCTTTACTGTCAATCCCGCCAGAAATTCCTTTGTTTCCGTAAGCAGTTATTTTATATTCGCCTGCACCGACATTTTTTACGCCTGCAAATACCATTCCCATTGATTTCATTTCAGATTTTTCAGAATCTGTATTTTCTGTATAATTAGAAAAAAAATCATTTGGCGAATATTTTATAATTTTTGATTCATTCGTTGTTTTTCCCTTTTTATTTATTTTTATAATTTTAAAATCTTTTTTCAAAGTATCGGATAAAAATTCATAAACATTGATTGCCGCATATCTTGAAGGCATAAAAGCCAGATAATTTCCAACATTCAGCTGAACAGGATATTTATTTCCGTTTCCTGAAATTATCGCATAACTGATATAATCTGGATTATTTGACATTCTGGCTGAAAACTTTTCAAAATTATTAAAATTTTCCTTATTTCCAGCATTTAAAGCAAAACTAAATAAAAGCCCCGTTAATATTATAAATTTTGATAATATGTTTTTTCTCATAAAAACCTCCTAAATAGAAATTTATTTTATACTAAACCCTGTTTAAAAATAGAAGCCATATTTCATTATTTGCTAATAAGGAATTATGCAACTAGTTTTCTATTTAAATGGAAAATAGCATAAATTCATTATTTAAAGAAAATAAATTAAGTAAAAATATAATTAGAAGCAGAAAAAAAGGAGCTAATTCAAAACTCAATTTGAAAAAACTCCTAAAAAATTTTCAATTATTTTTGATTTGCAATTATAGCAATTTCAACTCTTCTGTTTTGAGCTCTTCCTGCTTCTGTTGCATTGCTTGCAATTGGCTGTTTGCTTCCGTAACCACGTGAAGTTATTCTTGAAGTTGAAATTCCTTGTGATTCAAGGTAAGATGCTACTGAACTTGCACGATTTACAGAAAGTGGATTGTTGATTGCATCAGTTCCTGTCGTATCTGTATGTCCTGAAACTACAATTGTTGAATCAGGATAAGTATTTAATACAGTTGCTACCGAATCCAATGTCTTTCTAAATTGTGGTTTAACCACATAGCTGTTTGTATCAAAAGTAATGTTTTCAGGTGCTGTTAATTTAATTTCACCTTCACCAGTTCTTTTTACATCTACACCAGTTCCTTGTAATTTATCTTTTAACTCTTTTTCCTGTCTATCAAAAATGTTTCCAATGGCCGCACCAACTGCAGCTCCTCCAGCTGTACCAATCAATGTACCTTTTGTATCTTTCCCAATAACTTGCCCAATAGCCGCTCCTGCAGCCGCACCAATTCCAGCACCAATTCCAGTTTTACTAATTTTCTTAGTTCCATCAGCAGCAGTTGTACAAGAAACCAATGCCAATGCTGATAACATAGTAATTGCCAATACTTTTTTCATTTTGACTCCTCCTTAAAATTTACTCTTTTTAACTTTTAGTTGGATTATACAATATTTTTATATTATTTTAATTTTTTTTGGCTTTGAAAATGTTGTGTTTTAAAAATTTAAAGTATTTATTTCAATATATCAACTAATCTAGACTATAAAGATAAAATTTAAAGAGATTCCAAAAACTTTCTAAATAATTAAAGAGAACAATAAAAAAAGTGGCTTTATATTATAAATTTTAGATTCGTTAAAGGGAAAAAATAAAAAATTAGGCTGTTCGGGTAAAATTAATAGTTGTCATTTTTTATATCATCTAGTAAGTCTTTGTGTTTTTTTAATAAATCTTTTAAAAGTAGTTGATTTATAATTTTATAAATTTTTTTTATATCTGAATTATATGATTTTTCTAACTTAGAATATTCTTTTAATATTTGTTTTATTTCAGTTATATCATCTTTTATTTCTTTTTGATTTTTCAAAATATCATTTAATTTTTGGGTTATTTTTTTACCTTCATTTTTTGGAAAAAATAAAAAATTTCCAATTAATTCTTTTCTGTTTTTCATTTATTTACCACCTAAATTTAAAATTTTTCCTAGTAAATTTATTTCATCCAATAAATTTTTATAATAATTTTTTAATTGCATTCTTTCATTATCATCTTTTTTCAAACTTGCTAATATTTTTTCTGTTTCATTTTTAGAAGTAATCAAAGTATTTTTTCTATTTGTCATATATTCTGAAAGTTTTTCAGAAATAAAATTTTGCTGTTCTTTTGTAAAGTCAGATAATTCACATAATAATGTATTATTTGCCTTTGTAACAGTATTTACTGCTAAATCTCTCAATTTATCATTTTTTTTATTTCCTTTATCAAGTTTAAGAATATCTAGCAATTTATTATTGTTTAATGAAAAAGTATTGGATATTTGTTTTGAGTATATCTTATCTAGGCCTTTATTTATATTTTTAGCATTATTTTTAAAGCTCTCGAAGACAAAATTATCAATTATCGGTGTATCAGATGCATTGTTAATTTCAGAAAGTTTTCCTTCTATTGTACGAAAATTATCTTTTATAATGTTTTGAGCTAATTTATCGTATTCTTCGGCTTCTCTACTATATCCCTTTATACATTTTTCTAAAAGTTCATTAACTTTTTTAGTTTCATCAACAGTTGCTGTGCTTGAATTGTAACTAGGGGTATCACCTAAACTGAAAATTTTTTCGGCTACCCAGGTAATTACCCTTGCTGGAGTAAATATCACACTTCCAATTGCTTTAAGAACTCCTCCAATTGCAGACCAAAATCCCATAATTTCTCCTCCTTATTTATCTATTTTAATTTTTTTGATACCTTTTTCTAATTCTTTAAAATTATTTTCAAGTTTTCCAAAATCTAAATTGAAGCTGTCTGTTGTTTCTTTTATTTTTTGTTCAAGGCTGGCATTTATTTTTTCAAGTTCTTCAATTTTACGTCTTTCTTCTTCCACTTTTTTATTCAGTTCTTCAGAAGTTCTTTCTAAATCGTCTTTTTTCTCAGTTAAAATATTTTTGTAATTATTTCTAAAATTATTTATTTCTTCTACTAAAATTTTATATTGTTCAACAAAATCTGTAATCATTGAGTTATTAAAATCTTGAAGTAATTCCTTTTGTATAATTTTATTAACTTTTTCAATTTGTGAAAAGTTGATAATTCTTTTTTTCAATTCTGCCAGCATTTCTTCTGTATATTTATTTTCTGATATCAAATCAATAATTTTTCCTGCTTCATCAAAATTTATTAATTTTTCATGTGTCAATTTTAAAACAGTTTCACGATTAAAAATACTATTTAATCTTGATGCTTCTGAATAAGCAAAAGAACTTATACCCAACAAATGATTAATTGCTGTTGATGCATTTCCGTAGCATTCTTCCTTTTTTAGAATATCGAGCCACAATGCTCTTTGTTCTTGCCAATCTTCAGCAGAGTTCATTATATCAATCTGAGTTCCTAAAATATAAACTTTATCTTTTTTGTATCTTGCTTTTGAAAATACTTTTGTAATTGTTAAAAATTCTTCATTTCGTAATGTTTTTGCGTTTACACATACAATTACGGCATTCGCATTACTGATATAATCTCTTGTTATTTTTGAACGGTAATCTATGACATCATTTAATCCAGGGGTATCTACCAGACATATTTGAGTTGGCAACTTTAAATCGTCTATACCAATTTCAAGTTCTTTAACAAAATAATGTTCTTTAGATCTTGAAGAAGTCCAACGTGAGATTTCTTTTTTCATTTCTTCGATACTATCAAATTCTTGATATACATCTTTTTTATTAAGTAATAGGTTTTTAACTTCATCAGCATTTAACTGCTTATATCCTTCGATAAATGTCGTAGCTTTTTTTTCAGTAGCATCGTACCAAATTTTGTCCCAGTCATTTTTAGTATAAAATTTTATTTTTAAGCAATTTTTTTCAGAATATTTAAATTTTGTTAATGTTGCGGTTTCTGGAGTTACGTTTGTGCTAGCAAGTTCGTGCCCAATAAGAGCATTTATTAAAGTTGATTTTCCTGCTTTTATTGCTCCGACAATTGCTATTTGATAATTTGGATTTTTTATATTTTCAATATAATCATTTATTCTCCGATTAATTGATTCAAAAAAATTAGATTCTTCTTTAAAAAATTCTTCCTTACTCAAATTATTAAGGACAATTTGTGATAAAACAATATTTTTAGCATAGTCATTAAGTATATCATTCCAATGTATTTGTACCAATTTGTCACTATTGTCTTTTATAAATTTTTCTAATTCCAATATTTATCACCCTTTCTTAGTAATCTATTATATTTCTTTATCTTTTATTATATCATAATTTTTTTACAAAGTCATATACAATATATATATATATATTATTAATATATTTTATAAATGATTAAAATTTAAAGTGACAAAAAAAGCGAACATTTCCATGCCGCTTTATAAATTTTTCTATTCAAAATAAAACTAAATCGTTCTAGTCTTCCTCATCATATTCATAATAGTAATAATAATCTCCATCATCATCGTTGTCATCTTCATCATAGTAATAATAGTCATCATTTTCATCATCATAACTGCTATAGTAAATATTAGCATAATTATTGTTACTGTCATAAATATTTTGAGAACTGATTCCTTTTATTTCATCTGCAATTTTATTATTATATTTTGCCCATCCAGCATTTGTATTTATTGATATTAATACTAATATTCCTAACATAAAAATTTTATTTTTCATTTTGTTGCTTTTCCCTTCTGAAAAAGATTATTAATCCATATTATCATATATTCTTGCAAATTCAAATAATCTGTCTTTTGTAAATTCTTGATAAGTCATTATTTCCACATTTCCAGCTGCTCTTCCACCCATCATAGAATTTCCATCTTCATCATTGTTTGAATTTTCTACTTTTCTTTTTCTTGTTTTTAGCCATTGTCTTTGTTCGTTTCTAAAGTTTACCTTTTTTCCTTCTGGCAATCTTTCCATAATTAAATTGTAAACTTTAGTAAGCTCATCATCTAATTTTTCGTTAAGAGCTTCATTTGCTTGAGTTTCTTCAACACTCCATCCGTTTTCATCGCTTATTTTATCTCTTTTGGCTTCGTAGTTTGAAATTCTGTTTTCTAATTTTCCTTCATAATTTGAAATTTTTTTAGGTTTTGAAGGTATTTCTGCCTTTTTTTCTTTTTTTATTTCATTTGTCTTGATACTTGCCAAGTTTTGCTGCTCTTGCTGCCTTTTTTTCTTTTTTTATTTCATTTGTCTTGATACTTGCCAAGTTTTGCTGCTCTTGCTGCCTTTTAGCCAATTCAGCATTTTGCTTTTCTAAATTTGCAATTTTCTTTTCCAATTCAGTATTTTTATTTTTACAGGCGACACTTCCAAATAATAGTAAAATAACACCTAGTTTAATAATTAGTTTTTTTATTCTCATAATTTTCTCCTTTTATAATAAATTTAGAAAACTTTGAATTATATTGAATTTTTTTTATTTCGTTATAAGTATACTATAACTTTTTTGAAAGTCAATAATCAATATTATAAAATCCAAAAATGCTTTAAAGATAAAATTTAAAAAATTAATTTGATTTTTGAGGAAATTGAATATATAATAAAAGCGGATAAATAATTGTAAAAGCAAAAATTAATAGAAATAAGAGTTTATACTAAAACTGCTTAGACTTAGAATTTAATAAAATAAATATCCTGAAATAAGGGATTTTAACTCCTTGTATAGTTAAAAGATTTAGGTTATTGAAAATATCTATTAAAAAAATTAGGAATTTTTGGCAAAATTGGAAAATGAAAAATTAATTGGATTTTACATGCTTTTACAGATGGCTAAAGAAGAATAAAGTTAGAGAAGAATAGGATCTGGGAGAATTTATGAAAATATATGTTGCTCCGATGGCGGGCGTTACTGATTATTCTTTTAGGAAAATACTTGAAAAGTTTGAGCCTGATTTTTTGTTTACTGAAATGGTAAATGCTAATTTATTGAATCGTGAAGATGAAATTACTGTAAATGAGCTTTTGAAATGTGATGATAAGGAAAAAACAGGGACTCAAATTTTTGGTGGGGATAAAAATGAGCTGGTTTCTGGAATTTTGAAATTGAAGGATTTTGGATTTAGAAAAATTAATATAAATATGGGGTGTCCGCAGCCTAAGATTATAAAAAATGGGGCAGGATCGGCACTTTTAGAGAATTTTGAAGTGGTTGATAAGGTGCTTTTGGAAACTAAGGGCATCGAGGCTGATATTTCTTTAAAAATTCGTGTTGGATATAAGGATTTTCAAAATCCTGAGATTTTTCTGGAACTGGCAAATAAATATGATCTTGATTTTATCTGTGTTCATGGGCGGACTCAAGAACAGATGTATTCTGGAACTGCAAATTGGGAAATTGTTGAAAGATTAAGCAAGATGCCAAGAAATACAGAATTTTTTGGAAATGGGGACTTATTTGAGCCTATTGAAATAAAGCAAAAAATATCTTCATGCAATCTTGATGGCATAATACTTTCACGTGGAATAATTGGAAATCCTTGGCTTATTTCACAAACAAGGGAGTTTTTAAAATTTGGAAAAATAAATACGATTCAAACTTTTGATGGAACAAAATTGCTTGTTTTAGAACATTTGGAAAATATTTGGAAAAATAAGGGAAAAATAAAAGCTGTGCTTGAAATAAATAAGTTTTTGCGACCATATTTTAAAAGATTTTGGGAGAAAAATTTGAATAAAAATAGTAAAATTGTTACGGTTGAGGATTTTTATGATGAAAATTTGAAAGGCAAAATTGATAAAATTATTTTGGAAAAAGAGATTTTAGAAAAAATAAAAATGATAAAACAGCTGTAATTTTAAAAATACTGGATTAAATTAGATGTGTTCAATAATTACATAAACTTAAAATTTAATAAGATAAATATTCTGAAGTAAGGAATCTAGACTCCTTAAAGATAAAAAAAATTGAACGAGTATGTAAAATTTTTTGTGTAAATAGAACAGCAAAGTATTGAATTTACTGAATTCATCTATTAGTTTACACAAAATTATGTACACTCTCTATTGAAACATATCTTTTGAATTTTATCGACTTTTGCAAATATGTTTGAATCTGTTCAAATTAGCTATTAAGAATCATATAATTAGGGTTTTAGTAAACATAGCTACAGCTTTTGAGTTCAATTTTAAATCAGTTTTGCTATAATTAAAAATGACTGGAGAAAGGGATAAAAATGACAAGAAATAATGAAAAAATTTCGTTGCTGATAGAAAAATTGAAATCTATAAATGAGAATATTTTTTTTGATTTGTTAGTCGATAATTTTAATAATGAGCTGTTGGAAAAGAAATTTGGTAAACCGTTTAATGAGAATTTGATTTTTTTTGAGAGAGAAATTGATATTATTGAGAAAATTGATGAGTCAAACAAAGATTTTTTGAGAAAAGTTATAGAAACAAATAATTCTTATGTTGAAAAGAAATGTTTGAATTTTGCGAAAGAAGACTATTTGAGGGAATTTCAGAGGGATAAAATTTTAAGGGTAAACGGAAGAGGATTGAATCCAGAGCAAATGATAATGTATGTTTTAAGTACGAATAAACTGGTTGAATTTTTGGATTTTTTTAAGGAAGAATATTTTAAATATATTGAGAAATTGGAAGAGAATAAGCAGGAAATATTGGGGAAAGAGACATTTTTGAAAGAAGCTGTGGAAGAACTGGAAAATGAGGATTTTGAGAAGGAATTTCAAGAGAGTATAAGTGCAAAATATAAAAATGTTAAGAAGAGAAATTTGGAAAAATTATCACAAAAATATGGTTTGGAATTTGATGAAGAAGGCAGAAAATTTAATGTTTCAGCAGAATTTATCAGTTTTTTTGATGAAAAAATGAAGGAATATTTTTTGATGAGAAAAAATTTTAAGAGAGGATTTGAGTTTTTTAATATAAATTCGTATAAGTTTAGTGAAAAGGAAAGAGATTTGGAAGAAATAATTACTGATATTGAGGGAATTGAGCAAGAAAATAAATTTTTAAATTCTCTTTGTGATAAACTTGAAGAAGAAAATAAAAAGTTGAAGGAAGATTTGAGAAAAAACAGGAATAAAGAGGCTGAAAAGACTATTGAAAAACAGAAAAAAGAAATTGAAAAATTGAATATTCGGATAAAAAGTCTTGAAAAAGAAATTGAAAATATGGAACAGGATGAGAATATTGAAGTAGTTGAAAATGTGAATATAAAAGAGTTGTCAGAAGAAAAGACGATAGACTTGACGAATCAGAATGTAAAAGTAGTTGGTGGGAGATGGAGTCAAAAAGTTATTGAAAAAGCTGAAAAATATGCGAAGGAAAAAGGATTTAAGATAGAATTTATTCATGCTACAGCTGTTTTTAGAAACTCAGATAAATTAAAAAATTCAGATATCGTAATTTTTGATACATCTTACAACTCTCATTCAGCATATTACAAGCTAAAAAGCTGTGGATTGAAAATATACAGGATTTCAACTTCAAATTTGGATAGAATTAAAAATCTTTCTAAATAATTTATTGTAATTTTATGTTTTACAGGAAAATAGTTCTATATTTATTGGAATTTTTAAATTTTTACAAATACTTGTTCGATAATCATAAAAATTTAGAATTTAATAAAATAAATATCTTAAAGCAAGGGGTCTTGAACCCTTGTAAAGATAAAAAATCTTAGGTTATTGAAAATATCTAATGACTAAAAAAAATGAAGAAAAGGAGAAAATAAAATGATTTTTACAAATATAAATGACAAATTGCAAAACAGCAGCCTGACAAAGGATATTCAATTTTGTATTGATTATGCTGAAAAAAATAGGGAGAAGATCTTGTCATTGGAAAATGGAAGCTATGATGTTGGTTATAACGGAATTAAGATGAATGTAGGGAAATATTTTACGAAGAAGGAAAATGATAAATTTTGGGAAAGCCATAAGAGATATTTGGATGTGCAAATTATGATTGATGGAAGTGAAAGGGTTGCATTTAACGATATTCATAATATGAAGGAAAAAAGTTTTGATCCTGAAAGAGATTTGGTTATTTTAGAAGGAAATAAATTGTTTGATATTGTTATTGAAAATGGAGATGTACTTGTATTTTTTCCAAATGATGTGCATAAACCTGAACTTGATATTCTGGATTCTGAAAATGAAGAAGAATGTGAAAATAAAAAGAAAATTATTACAAAAGTTGTCTTTAAAATTGAAATATAATTTTAGGAAATTGTAAAAGTAAAAAAAGGAGTGTGAAGATGAATTTTCCAGGACCATTAAAACAAGGAGATAAAGTATTTTTAGTCTGTACTTCTTCGCCTATTCTAGGGGAAGATATTGAGAAATGTAAGGAAGTTGTAAAAAAGTTGGGATTTGAGCCTGTGCTGGGGGAGAGCCTTTTTGAAGATATTGGTGGATATATGGCGGGAACACCTGAAATTAGAGTAAAGGATTTGCATAGAGCTTTTTCTGATGATGAGATTAAGGGGATTTTTTGCGTGAAAGGCGGGTTTAGTGCTTCACAGCTTTTGGATAAGCTGGATTATGAATTGATAAAAAATAATCCGAAGGTTTTTGTAGGATATAGCGATGTTACTAATTTGAATATTGTTTTTAATCAGAAGTGTAATTTGGGAACTTTTCATGGACCAATGGTAAAATCGAATATGTTTGATGATTTCAGTAATTTTACGAAAAAATCTTTTTTGGAAGCATTGGATAAGAAAAAAGGAGAAAAATGGAAATTTGAAAATCCGATAGATGAAGAAAGTGGATTGGAAAAGAAAATTTTACTTTTGAATAAGAAAGATTTTGAAAATAAAAAAATAAGCGGTGAAATAGTTGGAGGGAATTTATCAATAATTGTTACAACTTTAGGAACTGATTATGAAATTGATGCAAAGGGGAAAATACTTTTTATTGAGGAAATTGAGGAGGAAATAAGCAGGATTGATAGAATGATGACTCATTTGAAATATGCTGGGAAATTTGATGATTGTAATGGAGTTTTATTTGGAAATTTTGCAGGATGTGAGAATACTTATGGGGAAAATTATGAGCTGATGGATCTTTTTAAAGATTTTTTTAAGGATTATGAAAAACCTGTAATTTATGGGCTTGAAAGCGGACATGAGAAACCTGATCTAGTTACGGTTCCGCTTGGGGCTAAATGCAGCGTAGAAATTTGGGAAGATGAGAATAAGATTTATTTTGAAAAATAGTTTTTGGCTAAATGATCACTATTGTAAAAATGGTGATTATTTTTTAGTAAAAAAAAGACATAATTTTGTCAAAAATAAATGATAAAATAAGACAAAAATGTTATAATCTTTTAACTTAAATTTGAGAAAAGATAAGTAACTGAAAAGGAAGGAGAGTAAATGGTAAAAATAAATAGAAAGTTTCAAGTCTTATTTGTTTCATTTATTTTAGGACTGAGGAGTTTTGCAGTCAGTGTAGATGATTTAATTACAGAGTATGAAAAAAATTCGTATACTACAAAAATAAATGAGAAAAATATGAAAAAGTATGATATTAAAGAAAAAGCCTTAAAAAATGGTGATTGGAATGAAATCAGTGTAAATTCAGATGAGAATTATTCTTTGCATGGTCAGGCTAATGGATTGACGATGGATAATAATGTGAAGTATGGGAATTTTTATTATAAAAATAGTTATAATTTTAGGACTAAGGAACTTACAGAAAATAAAATTGGAATTTCTAAAACTTTGAATGATTATTTTGGATATAGTGATAATAGTTATAATAAAAAAACAAATCAAATTTCTCGTGATATTCAAAAAATTACAAATGAAACTACTAAAAATGGAGAGATTCGTGATTTGATTGATTTGTATAAAAATTATAAAAATAAACAGAAGGAGATTGAGCAGGAAGCACTTACGGTGGATGATACAAAAAAAGATTATGCGATTCAAACTAAGAAATATGAGGTTGGAACGGCATCTCAATATGATTATGAATTGGCAAAAACAGAGTATGAAAATTCGCAGTTGAAGTATGATAATCTTGGGAGAGAATTGAAGATTTTGGGAGAGCAGTTTATGATTTACAATATTAAATTGCCTGAAAAAGAAAAATTGGATGATTTGAAGAGGGAGGAATTGAAAAAAGAAGACTTTTATGAGCTTAGATTATCGGAAGCAGAAGCAATAGAATTAAATACGAAACTTAATGAAGAGCAAATTAAAAAAGAGAATATTGATTATAAATATCCAAAATTAACAGGAGATTTGGGTTATTCATTAAAGGATCATTCGATTGTTGCGGGACTTTCTGTTTCTAAAACTTTTAAAAGATATAACGATACGATTGAAGATTTGAAAAATGAAAAAGAAAAACTAGAATTACAATATGAACAGAAGAAAAATGAATTAGTATCAAATGTTGGGCAGCAGATGATAACTTATACAACTTATCAGACAAATGAATTAACTGCAGAAAATACGATGAATATTAAGAAAAAAGAGTATGAAATTTATGCGAAAAGATATGAATTGGGAGTTGATACTTATTCAAATTATGTAGAAAAACGAAATAATTATAAAAAGGCTATAATTGATTATGAAACGGCTAAAAATGAATTGGCGGCATTTACTAAAAAAATAAAATATTATAAGTAATGTTCTTAAATTTTATAAGAAAGCTAGAAATTATATTTCAGTTATTTTGTAACGGGGATTCTAGATACTTTATGAAAAAGAATTCATAACAAATTTACTTTTAAATAGGGAGTAGTGTAAAAATAGAAAAAATAAAGAAAAAAAGGTGATTTTATGGAGAAAAATTATATTTTAAAAGATAAAAAGGATAAAAAAAATATTGCAAAAATATTTTCAATTTTTAGTATTTTATTATTTTGTTTAATTAGTTGTGGAAAAAAAGATGAAGGGGCAGAATATGAAGTGACAAGAGTTGGGATGGGAGATATTTCACTTTCAGTTTCAAAGACAGGACAAGTTGTGTCGGATAATGTAGTGTCGGTTTATACGAGTTCTAGCCAAAGGGTAAAAGATGTATTTTTTAAAACTGGTGATAATGTAAAAAAGGGAGATGTAGTTGTTACATTTTATCCAGCAGATAAAAATGAAACTTTAAGAAAAATACAGATGAAAAATTTGGAAATTCAAAAATATGAGCGAAATTTGGCTAGTGCTCAAAGTTCACTTAGAAGAAAAAAAGAAACTAAAAATTTAGAAATTCAGCAAAAGTCACGAGATTTGCATAATGCTGAAGAGCTTTATAAAGTTGGAGGGGAAACGAGGGTTAATGTGGATGACGCAAGAAAAGCATTAAGAACTTCTAGACTAGAATCTGATACCGTTGATAGTGAAGAAAGAACTAATATAGAAGATGCAAGAACTGCACTAAAGACTGCAAGATTGGAATTGGCGACATTGCAGGAAGATATGACGCTTATAAAAAATGAGATAACAAGTCCAGTAGACGGGGTTATCACAGAAATGACAGCTGATGAAAACTATAAAGTAAATACGGAATCGACTTTGTTCAAGGTGTCGGATTCTAAAAATATGAAAGTAGAGGTAAGCCTTTCAGATACACAAGTAAAAGACATAGAAGTAGGACAAAGAGTGGAAATTACATCAGATGCACTACCTAAGGGGGAAAAAGTGGAAGGATATGTATCGCAAATTGCTGGAGTGGCGAAAAAAAGTGAAAATTTGGATGAAAGTAACACAACCGTCACTATAAAAATGAATGATACAAAAAATTTAAGACCTGGAACTACGATAAACGCCACAATTTTTTATGAAGAAAGAAAAAATGTTGTAAAAATTCCATATAGTGCAGTAATAAACGAAAATGAAAAATATTTTGTATTTACGGTTGGAAAAGATAAAAAAATTACAAAAAGAGAAGTAAAAGTAGGAGTCAGTGATGAAAGCAACTATGAAATAATTTCAGGTTTAAATATGGGAGAAAGCATAATTTCTGTTGTCGATGAAACCTTAAAAGATGGTCAGAAAATAAAAATTGCCGATCCGAAAAAACCTAAAAAAGACAATAAAAAAATAATAAAATCACAAGATGTAGAGAGTGTGCCAGCAGGTGAGGCAGCACCAGGAGGTCCTGGGCCTATGTAAAATTATGTAAAAAAATTTAAAATTTGATAAAGGAATTGTAAATTTATGATAGACGTAAAAGATATTGTAAAGACTTATAAAAATGGAAATTTAGAATTGACCGTATTAAAAGGACTTAATCTATCGGTCAAAAAAGGAGAGTTTGTCGCATTTATGGGACCAAGTGGAAGTGGAAAATCCACACTTATGAACATTTTGGGCTGTCTTGACAGTCTGACTTCAGGAACATATATTTTGGATGGTCAAGATGTTTCTAGAATAAAAGGCGATGCACTAGCAAAAGTGAGAAATGAAAAAATTGGATTCGTGTTTCAGACTTTTAATTTGCTTCCTAAAATGAATGCTGTTGAAAATGTCGCACTTCCAGCACTTTATGCAGGAGTGAAAAAGTCAGAAAGAATAAAAAGAGCAATAGAAGCACTTGAAAGTGTAGGGCTTGGAGATAGGATTCATCATAAGCCAAATGAAATGTCTGGAGGACAAAGGCAAAGAGTTGCAATTGCGAGAGCCATTATTAATAATCCAAACATACTTTTAGCGGATGAACCAACTGGAAATTTAGATTCCAAATCAACTGAAGAAATTTTGGAAATCTTTAAAAAATTAAACGATAAAGGAACAACGATTGTTATGGTAACTCACGAGGAAGATGTCGCCGAACATTGTAAAAGAATTATTAGATTAAAAGACGGCGTAATTGAAAAAGATGAGATTGTTGTAAATCGGAGAGGAGTGTAAATGGATTTTTTAGAATCACTAAAGTTATCTTTATCCAATTTGCTTAGTTATAAAGTGAGATCATTTTTGACGATGTTAGGTATAATAATTGGGATAGGAGCAGTTATTATGATGTCGTCATTGGGAGCTGGAATGAAGCAAAATATAACAGGGGATTTAAATAAGCTAGGAGTGGGAAATTTTAATATTTCGATTGACACTTCTCCTGGACAAACTTATAAAACTGAGGATCTGATGACAGAAAAGGATATTGAAAACATAAAAAAAATAGAAGAAGTTGAAGCAGTTAGTCCAACTTCTAGTGCCTTTGCCAGAATTGAAATTGATGGAAATACAAAAATGTTTATGGGTACAGGAGTCACAGAAGATTACTTTAAAATATCAAATTTTACTATAGTGAAGGGAAGAAAATTTTTACCCAGTGAATATAAAAAAGACGGAAGATTTATAATAATCGACAGTTCCACAGCAGAACAGTTATATCCAGATGAAAATCCAATAGGAAAAAAAGTAACTCTAAATTTTAAAAAGAACAGATATGAGTTAGTTATTGTCGGAGTGTATAAAGATCCTTATTCTAGTTTAAATTTTGGAGGTGGAGGAGGTGCCCCGTCGAGCGGGCTTATACCAAATCAGTTTTTAGTATTTATTAATGGAGGGGAGCAGAATAAGTTTGAAGAGCTGCAAGTAAAGGCAACTTCTGCAAATTCGTTAAATATTGCAATGGCCGAAGTTAAAGATTTAATGTCAAGAAGAGGAAGTTCTTTTGACAAATATAACGTGAGATCAGAAAGTTCTGGACTAGATCAATTTAATAATATTTTGAATATGGTAACTTTATTTATCAGCGGAGTTGCTGGAATTTCATTATTTGTTGGTGGAATTGGAGTGATGAATATTATGCTTGTCAGTGTTACAGAAAGAATAAGGGAAGTTGGTCTAAGGAAAGCGTTGGGGGCTAGAACAAAGGACATTCTTGTGCAGTTCTTGATTGAAGCGGTAATTTTAACATTTTTTGGAGGTATAATTGGAGTTGCAATTGGATATTCTTTGGCACTTCTAATCGGTATATTTATTAAGACATCTCCAATATTAAGCCCAGGTGTAGTACTTATATGTATATTTGTTTCTACAATTATTGGACTTGTATTTGGAGTTTATCCAGCTAAAAAGGCTGCTGCATTGGAACCGATGGAGGCTTTGAGAACTGATTAAATACTTAACTGCGGTTTGAATTTTAAATAATTATTAAATAAATTCATTAAAAATAAAAATTGATTATTCTAAAAATAATTGGAATAATCTTTTTTTTAATTTTTGAAGAAAATATGATATAATATATTTGAATTTTTTTAAAGTAAGTTGACAGTTTTATTTTCTTGCTGTATTAATAAATTTTATTAAAACATAATTTATTTATTTTCTAGTAAGAGATAAAGATTTGTTATTAAAAAAAATAAAAATTGAAAGATAAAAGATGTTGTAATAAAATTTTAAAAATAATTTAAAAATATAAAAGGAGATGATAAAAATGCCAAAAAATAAATATATTGATATGGATATAACAAATTTGCCAACGCCAGCGTTTATAGTAGATGAGAGATTGCTTAAAAGAAATCTTGAAATATTGAAAAGTGTAATTGATAGGACAGGATGTAAAATATTGCTTGCACAAAAGGGATTTTCAATGTTTTATTTTTATCCGCTAATTGGAAAATATTTGAATGGAACTACGGCAAGTTCGCTGTTTGAAGCAAGACTTGGGTATGAGGAAATGGAATTGAAAAATACGGAAAGAAAACTGGAAACCCATATTTTTAATCCATCTTACAGGGAAGATGAATTTGATGAAATTATGAAAATTACAAATCATATTGTGTTTAATTCCTTTAATCAATGGAGAAAATTTAAAGATAAAGTAAGGGAATTTGAAGAAAAAAATGGCAAGAAAATTAGTTGCGGGCTTAGATTGAATCCAGAATTTTCTGAAGTTGAAACAGAAATTTATAATCCTGCGGGAAGATTTTCCAGATTTGGAGTGACGCTTGAAAATTTTAGGGAAGATGAGATTGAAGGGTTGGATGGATTTCATTTTCATGCGCTTTGTGAGCAAAATTCAGATGCCTTGGAAAATGTTCTAAAGATTTTTGAAAAAAAATTTGGAAAATATTTGTATGATATGAAATGGCTGAATTTTGGGGGCGGACATCATATTACAAGGGCGGATTATGATGTTGAGAAACTTATAAAATGGATAAATTATATTAAAGAAAAATATGATGTTGAAGTTTATTTGGAGCCTGGTGAAGCAGTTGCACTAAATACGGGATTCTTGGTTTCAGAAGTTTTGGATATTACAAAAAATGAGATGGATATTTTGTTGATGGATACTTCAGCTTCCTGCCATATGCCAGATGTAATTGAAATGCCGTATCGTCCATTTATTTTTGGTTCAGGAATACCAGGAGAAAAAAAATATACTTATAGATTGGGAGGGCCTACTTGCCTTGCTGGAGATATAATTGGTGACTATTCCTTTGATGAGCCGGTAAAAGTGGGAGATAAGCTGATTTTTACTGATATGGCACATTACAGTATGGTAAAGACAAATACTTTTAATGGGATAAATTTGCCTGCGATTGCGGTTTATACTGAAAAAGGCGGAGTTGAAGTTATTAGAAGATTTACGTATGAGGATTTTAGAAATAGATTGTCGTAATTTTTAAGTTAGATAATTAAAATTAAATATAAAAAATATTAAATATAAGTACAATAGACAAAAGGCATAATAAATGATATAATAAGTAAATTTTGACTAAAATATATAACTTAATTTAGAGGAATAAAAAATAATAATGAAAAAGATGATTATAGATAGAAGAAAAAGTATAATGCTTGTGATGACTTGTATTATTTTTATGATGACTTATTCAAGTTTGATAGGAACGCCTAGTTTTAGCCATAAATTGAGTGTTTTTGTAAATGAGAACAATTTGAGCCATGAAGATATTAGGGATCTGATTGTGAAGATTAATCAGTTTAAGAGCAGGGATAATAGGCGCTTTACACAAGAACTGGAAAAGATTGGGAAAAGGAAGGAAAAGGAAAAAAATAATAATAACTTGTTTTTTTTGTTTAAAGGGAATCAGGATATTATTTATTTTGTAAATAAAAATTATCAGGATGATGGTAAAATTTCTGGAGGTTCCCAAGATAGTTATGCTTTTTTTAGTAAAAAGAATGAGAATAATTTGAGAATACGTGAATAAAAACTGAATATTTTGTAATAAATGGATTTAATATATAATTTGAAAAATTTAATATGAGAAAGGAAAAATTATAAAATATGTTAAAAAAATTAGGAGAAAAAATATTTGGTACATCAGATGATAGAGAAATAAAAAAAATGCAGAAATTGGTAAATAAAATTAATGAAATTGAACCGATTTTTGAAAAACTGACAGATGAGCAGCTGCAGCATAAAACTGTGGAATTTAAAGAAAGACTGGCAAAGGAGTCACTTGATGACATATTGGTGGAAGCATTTGCGACAGTGAGAGAAACTGCTAAAAGACTATTAGGAATGCGTCATTATGATGTTCAGCTTATTGGTGGAATGATTTTGCATAAGGGAAGCATTGCGGAAATGAAGACAGGGGAAGGAAAAACCCTTATGTCAACACTTGCAATTTATTTAAACGCATTGCCAGGAAAAGGAGTTCATGTTGTAACGGTTAATGATTATCTTGCAAAGCGGGATAGAGATATTATGGCTGGACTTTTTGAGTTTTTAGGGCTAACTTCAGGAGTTGTTGTTGGAAATATTACGCCAGAACAAAGAAAAAATGCATATAACTGTGATATTACTTATGGAACTAACAATGAATTTGGATTTGACTATTTGAGAGATAATATGGTTGGAGAACTCGATGAGAAGGTTCAACGTGGGCATAATTATGTTATTGTCGATGAAATAGATTCGATTTTGATTGATGAAGCGAGAACACCGCTTATTATTTCGGGAGCTGCTGAAGAAACTACAGAGTGGTATAACACTTTTGCAGAAGTTGCTAAAAAACTTAAAAGAAGTTACAAGACTGAAGAAATTAAAGATAAGAAAAATACAGTTATCCCTGATGAAGACTGGGAAGACTATGAAGTTGATGAAAAGTCGCATACGGTTACGATTACTGATAAAGGGATTAAAAATGTTGAAAGAATATTGAAAATTGAAAATTTGTATTCGCCAGAATATGTTGAACTGACACATTTTTTGACACAGGCATTGAAGGCAAAGGAATTATTTAAACTAGATAGAGATTATATTATTAATGATGATAATGAAGTTATTATAGTTGATGAATTTACTGGGCGTCTTATGGAAGGAAGACGTTATTCAGATGGGCTGCATCAGGCTATAGAAGCTAAGGAAAAATTGGAAGTTGCAGGAGAAAATCAGACACTTGCGACAATTACACTGCAAAACTATTTTAGAATGTATGAAAAACTTTCTGGAATGACAGGGACTGCAAAAACAGAAGAAGATGAATTTAAACAAATTTATAAGTTAAAAGTTATTGTAGTGCCTACAAATAGACCTGTAGCCAGAGTTGACCTGCCAGATGTAATCTATATGAATAAAAATGCTAAATATAAAGCAATTGCAAGAAAAATAGAAGAGCTTTATGAAAAGGGACAGCCAGTTCTTGTCGGTACAGCTTCAATACAACATTCTGAAGAAGTATCAGCACTTCTTAAAAAGGCAAAAATTCCGCATGAAATATTAAATGCAAAACATCACGAAAGAGAAGCGGAAATCATAGCACAGGCTGGACGTTTTAAAACAGTAACGATTGCGACAAATATGGCAGGACGTGGAACAGATATAAAACTTGGTGGAGATGCAGAGTCTTTTGCTACAAAAGTTGCAGTTAAGGGAACACCAGAATATGAAGATGTTTATAAAACTTATGCGAAGGAATGCGAAGAGGACAAAAAACGGGTTATCGAAGCTGGAGGGCTGTTTATTTTAGGAACTGAAAGACACGAAAGCAGACGTATTGACAATCAGTTAAGAGGACGTGCTGGACGTCAAGGAGATCCAGGAACATCTGAATTTTATTTGTCGCTAGATGATGACTTGATGAGATTGTTTGGTGGAGATAAGTTAAAAGCAATGATGAAAATGTTAAAAATTGATGAAGATGAGGAAATTCGTCATAAACAAATCAGTAAATCTGTAGAAAATGCGCAAAAACGTATTGAAAGCAGAAACTTTTCATCAAGAAAAAGCCTTATTGAATATGATGATGTAAACAATACTCAAAGGGAAGTTGTCTATGAACAAAGGGATGCCATTTTGAAAAATGAAAATCTTAAGGAATTGATTACTGGAATGATTTCAGATACAGTGGACGATATTGTAAATTCAGCTTATGTTGGTGAAGGCAATGGAGAAAAGGACTTCAATTTATTGGCAGACAAACTTCAAGAAACATTTGAATATGAAATTTCAGAAGACTTACAAGATGCAAGCGCTGAAGAAATTTCTGACAAAGTTTATGATGACTTGATAAAAGTTTATGATGAAAAGGAAGAAGCTGTTGGAAGTGAAGTATTTAGAAGAATCGAAAGATATATTATGTTAGAAGTGCTGGATTCTAAATGGCGACAACATTTGAAGGATTTGACAGAACTGCGTGAAGGAATAAGATTGCGTTCTTATGGACAAAGAAATCCAATTCACGATTATAAAATTGTAGCTTTCGATGTTTATAATGAAATGATAGATGCAATAAAACGTGAAACAAGTTCATTTATCCTTAAACTAAGAGTTCGTAGCGAAGAAGATACAAATAATTTGACACATGAAGAAGTTTCAAATGTAAAATACGAACATAATGAAAATGAAATGATTGGTGACGATGTTCCAAATGATGCGATAAACGAACCAAGACGTCCGCTTTCACGAAGGGAAAGAAGAGAACGTGAAAGAAGAAACGTGTAAAAATAAAAGTATTTGATTAATAGAAACTACACTTAATACTAAACCTATTTAAAAGACAGAGATTATATACGCTAAACAAGGGGGTTTAACCCCTTGCAAAAAAATTTATGATTTATCTGCTATTTAAATGGAAAATAGTATAGAGTGTAGTTTTTTTATTCAATTATTTCTAAAATAGCTTCTGGTTTTTCAACTTTTTCTTTAGTCAGTTCAAAAGCCTCCAAGACCATATTTTGAGATTCGGTTATATTTTTATTGTCATTATAGTAAATTTCAGCAATTTTTTCATTTTTCGCAATTTTTTCTCCTGCTTTCTTAAAAATATTTATTCCTGCCGAATGATCAATCTCATCTCCTTTTTTAGCACGGCCAGCACCAATAATCATTGCAGCCTTTCCAATTTTTTCTGTTTTTATTCTTTTTATATATCCTGCATTTTCAGAAAAAATTTCCATTTTATATTTGGCTTTTGGAAGCAAATCGTAATTATTTACAAGTTCCTTATTTCCGCCGCTTTCTCCAATAAATTCACCTAATATCCGTAATGCGCTTCCATTTTTTATAACTTTGTCTATTTTTTCATAAGCCTCACAAAGTTCTGATATTTCACCTTTTTCCTTTAATGCAAGACCTGCGATTGTATAGACAACTTTTTTCACATCATCAGCATAGTTTCCCTTTAAAAATTCTATTGCCTCAATAATTTCATTCGCATTTCCAACTGCATATCCCAGCGGCTCATCCATATTGCTAAGCACAACCTTAACTTTTCTGCCTGCTCCTTTGCCAATTTCCATCATTCGTTCTGCTAATTTTTTAGCTTGATCCAAATTTTTCATAAAAGCTCCATCTCCAACTTTTACATCAAGAATTATAACATCCGAATGAATTGCCAGTTTTTTGCTCATAATGCTGCTTGCAATTAGCGGAATACTTGGAACAGTTGCCGTAACATCACGTAAAGAGTATAATTTTTTGTCAAGAGGGACAATTTTATTGCTGTAGCCCATAAGACCAATTCCAGTTTTGTTGGCAATTTTTGTGATTTCTTCTTTTGTTGTTGAAAATTTAAAGCCTTGAATTGATTCAAATTTGTCAATTGTTCCGCCAGTATGTCCAAGACCCTTTCCAGATAGCTTTACATTTGCCATTCCAAGTGCCGATAAAATAGGAGAAAGAATAACTGTAACTTTATCGCCAACCCCGCCAGTACTGTGCTTGTCCACAAGAAACCTATTTATTCCCTCAAATTTTATAGTATCTCCAGAATCTCGCATTAACATTGTAAATTTTAACAATTCGTTTTTTGTCATATCGTTGAAATAAACAGCCATAAGAAATGCCGCCATCTGATAATCGGGTATATTTCCCGATAAATACCCATTTAATAAAAATTCAATTTCCGTTTCTGAAAGTTCGTTATTATCACGCTTTTTTTGAATTATGTCGACTGCTCTCATAAAATCATCTCCTATTTAATTTTAAATTTTCTAATAAAGAAAAGGCTGTAAAAGAATGATATTTAATTTTTATATCAATTCTAAAACAGCCGTTGGTAATTTTTTGAATTTAAAGAAATATTATTTAATATAGATGTCAAATAATTATATTTATTGCTTTGAAATTATATTGAAGGTTTTACTACAATTTTTCCATCTTTAATATCTTGTTTAATTTGTTCAAGACGTTTGATGTTTTCTTCACCAATTTTATCCTTTGTAAATTCAAAGTCTGTAGTTCCTACTCCATTTTCCTTGATTCCGAAAGTTTGGACTTTTGCTTGGAATTTTCCTTCAACAGTAGTTTTTATAACATCAAATACTGCATTGTCAACATATTTCATCATAGAAGTTAAGATTGTTCCAGGATATAGGGAATCTTGGTTAGAATCTACACCAATTCCATAAACATTTTTTTCTTTAACTGCTTGGAATACTCCAAGTCCGCTTGCTCCAGCTGCGTGATAAATTACATCTGCACCTTGTTGAATTAATGTTTCTGTTTTTGCTTTAGCTGATGCCTGGTCATTGAAAGAATTGCTTCCTCCGATATAAACAGGTAAAACTTTGATGCTAGGTTTTATATATCTTGCACCTTGTGCATATCCAGCATAAAATCTATTAATTAATTCAGATTCATTTGCTCCGACAAATCCAATAGTTCCTGTCTTGTCCATCATTCCGGCTAATGCACCTACAAGGAATGATCCTTCATGTTCTTTAAACAAGATAGAAGTAACATTTGGAAGGCCAGTTACAGTTTCGTCAATTATTGCAAATTTTTGATCAGGGAATGCTTTTGCTACTGCAACTAGTGAATCCTTCATTGTATAACCAACTGCGATAATCAAGTCAAATTCTCCAGTTTCTGCAAATTGTGTCAAAGCATTTTTTGCTTCTGTCGCTGGATCTTTTGGCTCGTATTCTTTAAAAGAAATCCCAAGCTCCTTCTGAGCCTTTTGTAATCCTCTAAAAGTCGCATCATTAAACGATTTGTCACCTTTTCCACCTGTAGAGTAAACTACTGCAACAGATTTTTTAGAATTTGTTGAATCAGTAAAAGTTTTTCCATCTTTTACCTGCTCTCCAGTAGCTGGCTTATTTCCACAAGCTGCGATTAACATTAGTGCAAAAATTACACTAAAAATTGTTACAATTCTTTTCATTTTCTCCTCCTAAAAATTTTATATTTTTTTCTATAATTAATTATACCCTATTTTTTTGAATTTTTAAATGATTTTTTTAAAATTTTTTTTATTCAGTATTTAATTATTTTTTCGTTCCAAAATGTTTTCTCATATATAGTAAACAAGGGATTAATATCCCTTGCTAAACTTAAAATTAATAAATCGCTCTAAATCCAATTCCACCTCGAATATTATTTCCCTTAGTATCATATCCAGCATTTACTGTAACGCCAAATCTAGTATTGTCAACCCCGATATTCAAGTCAAATTTACCGTTTCCACGCTTATCTTCCTTTTCCTTTTCAAGATTATACCAGTCTGCTGTTGTGTATCTTACTCTCGCCTGATTTCTATTTTGCAGTTTTCCAAGCTCATTTTCATAAGCAGCTGTAACTCCTACTGTCAAATTTGTTCTTACTGCAAGCGGCTGAATGTATTTAAACTCTAATCCAGCTTCTGGTTTTACTGAGAAATAGTCGTTTCCTTTTACTTCTAATCTAACTTCTCCATCATTTTCCTTGATGTTGCTAAATTTTCCATATTCCATTTTCAAGGCCCCGTATGGTCTTAAATGTGTTCTTTCACTCATTCTAATATCATATCCAAGTTCATTTTTAAGAGCCGCTCCATAAGTATGATATGTAGATTTAGCTTCAAATGTATCATCAACTATCCAGAATTTACGCTTCATGTTATTAATTCCTGCAAATACATCTCCTGCAACTGTCCATTGCAGTGCTCCGTTATAATCCTTTTTAGGTGACATTGTCTTAAATATTCCAGCTTTTATCATTGTCTGGTCTTCTGTCGAATGTCCTAGATCCTTGAATCTGAATCTGTTTGTTACAGTTCCTGCATACCACCCGCTAGAATTTCCCATCTTAATCTTTTCATCCTCATGAACATAAGCTACCCCGTAGGCATTGCTCTTATAGTCAATGATTCCAGGTGTGTCAGTATTATATTCATCCCTTAAACCAAATGCTTTTATTTTGTTATTTTGCTTAGTTGGATTTCTCCATTCGTCCTTTAAGTATTTGAACTCGCTGTCAAGAGAATTTCCTGTAGCATTTGTTCTTTGCTGAATATTTGCATATTGGTGTCCTTTCATCTCATCAAATGCCTGAGCCAAGATATGCCCTTCTCCGCCATTTAGGCTGCTTATCTTATCAAACAGCAATTTTTCTCTTGTTCCCAGTCCTTCTACTCCATACCGTTGTTCAAGTCCGTCCAAGAAGTTATATGTATTTCTGTCATTCTTTTCTGCATACACTGTATAAGGAACCTTAATCAAGTATAGCTTGTCAAGAAGTTCTGTCACAGGATTCTTGGTAGGCTGTGCCATCCATGTCAAGCTTGACGATATTACATTTAATGTTGTTCCTCCTGTTACAACACCTTTCAAAGCATCATTATAAGGTTTTAAAATGTTATCTCCAACTTCAATTGCTTTTGCAGTGGTATATCTTGTAGCTTCTGCCCCAAAAAGCAAATTAATGTCAGTCAGTCCTGTCAAGTAATTCAGTCCTTGAATAGGATTTGTATAATTAACTCCTGAAGTATCCACATACATTCCTATGCTAGAAATTTCTGAAGATGATGGAAAGTTCATGAAATAGTCACTTGCAGAAAGATTTATCGGAGTAACTCCTGATGGTGATTTTATTATTACTTCAGCAGGTTGTGGCACTGCCATATCTGTATCCAGTTTATATATTGGAATTATGTTGCCTTGCGCATCCGCTACTGTAGGGACTGCAGCCTTAGGTGGAACTTTTACTATGACTCCTCCCATTTCCTTCATGTCACTTGCTGTAGCCACTTTCATTCTTGGTGTTGAAGTTCCTGTCTGGCTTGTCAGAGTTACAGGATTTACTCCATTTGCATTTTCTTCGGCGTGATCTGCATTATCTGTCCAAATTCCTGCACTTTGGCTATCTGAAGCCGCAATATTTATCACTCCGTAATTCTTGATATAACCTCCATTAGCTACATAGACTCCTTTTGCTGATGTAAGTCCGCTTGCCGTTGTCTGGATAGTTCCCCAGTTTTCTCCGACTGCACCTCTGTCAATGTACATTCCAACAGTTTTACTTCCCATAAGGTTGATGTTTCCATAGTTAATTGCCTTAGATCCTGAACCTACTGCATACATACCTATCGTGTCAGGTTTGCTTACTTCAATAGTTCCCTGATTTATAATAGTTCCTTGATTAGAAACTTGTCTATATGTTGGTGACAATGGGTTGTCATCATAATATCCTGTTGCCATACCTACACCGTATTCTTTTCTGTTAGTATCTGAATCTCCAACTTTTATTATTCCTCCAGCAAGGTTTGTCGCAGTTCCGCCGGTAGTTGCATACATTCCTACATTTCCGATACCATTTGAAAAGTCAATTACTCCATCGTTATATATATTTCCATTTCCATAAAGGCCGTAATTTCTATCTCCTGCAGATGTCAATGGAGTGTGATTAATTACAGTTCCTTTATTATCATTCTGATAAACATAAACTGCATCTGTTCCCAAAGTTACTGGATTTGCTGTATTAGATGTTACAGTATTTCCCGCTCCAAGATTTACAATTCCAAACGAATTATCTCCGATTGTCATGCTAGATCCTGCATTTACATTAATGTGCTGGTTAGCTCCAACTGCATAAACGCCTACAGCTTGATCTTTTCCTACAGTAATTTTAGAATTTGCATTCAAGTTTACTGTACCGTCTCCTTGAGTATAGATTGCAACTCCGTTATCTCCAGCCTTAATACTTCCTGTATTGTTGTTAATATTATATCCATAAATTCCTATCGCATTATCACCAACAGTAATTTTACCATCATTAGTTATCGTATTTTTAGTTTTCGCATAAATACCGACATTTGCATTTTCCTGTAATGCTGCATTTCCTAATGTTATATTTCCTTTATTAATTATATCTGCTCCATCTGATACAATACCAAATTCAAGCGCTGCCGATGAACCAGTAATATCTCCATTATTTGTAAGGGTATTTCCTGTCCCGGCTGTTGTATAAACTCCAATCATTCCGCCTGTTGTGTTTGTAGCATTTGTAAGTTTTACATTTGCATTATTAGTATGCGATGCTACTCCTGCTTGGTCATAAATGATACCCATTCCTGTTCCTGTTGTGCTTCCATTGTATTTATATTCAAGAGTTCCAGTTACATTTGTATTTTTTGAGGCAAAGATACCGATACCTTTTTCAGGTGTTTCAATCATGTAATTTCCTGTTAAAGTAATATCAGAATTTTGAGCATAGATACCTTTTCCGTTTACTCCTGTTTTAATATCAGGTCCTGTTCCTGCTGCAGTTACCGTAATTGTACCACCTTCATCAGAAGTTCCATGATTAACTAACATTGGTGCAGGTGTAGCCGAAACTACTGCAATTCCTACTCCATCTGTTCCAACGGTTAGTTGTTTATCGCTTGATACAGTTACATTGGCTTTAGGTGCATTCGTATTATTTTCAGCATAAATTCCTATTGAACCTGTTCCTGCTGCATTTATTGTTCCGTGATTTTCTATTTCTACTGTTTTAGTTCCTCCTAATGATGCGGAAGTTTTAACATCTGTTCCGTATTCTTGCTTTGTACGTCCTGTTCCGATTCCAGCTATTCCTGCTCCAGAAGCAACAGTAATTTTTCCATTATTTACAAGTTTACTTCCGTTAGTTCCGTAAAGTCCAGCACCATTATCAATTGTTACTGAAGCGCTTGACCCTGCAGATGTTCCATTGTTAATTGTTCCATAACTTACATTCATTCCAGCAATACCAGAAGTTGTTGTTCCTCCTGTGACACTTATTGTTCCTTCATTATTAAATCCTGTTGTTGCATTTGAAGTAGCTGTTTTTAGAGATCCCATTGAAAGCCCTTGACCTTTTATAGTAGCTGAAGATACATTTCCTGTAACATTTGTTGTATTTCCAATTGTTACAACTTCATTTGCCATTTGTATTTTATTGTACTGGTCTGCAGCGCTGTCCAGCTCAATTTTTGTTGAAGTAACATTTAATTTTCCATCCGTCAAAATACTCTTGTATGAATGATTATTTGTATTTATAGTATGTCCGCTGAATTTAGAAATTCCAGGTAGTCCATTTATATATGTATGACTTGCATCTGTTTGACTATCCCAAGTTAAATTATTTAATCCGCTAAATGCTCCAATTGTAACATTGTCACTTTGTAAATTTACAGATACATTTCCTAGCCCTCTATACATTTCTGTACCTGTAGTTGATGAATTATAATCAGTTTCTTGTCCTGTAATTAGTACTCCATCATACATATCCAAAGTTGTTGATCCTGTAAACACAATTGATCCATTAGAACTATCTCCTTTAGCATAAAACGGTGTCGTATTATCATGGTCGTTAACTGATGGTCCTAAAGTTACATTATTTTTATGAGTTATTGTTCCGCCTTCATATTCTACTTTACCACCGTTTAAAGCAAGCAATCCGCCGCTTGTACCTGTGTTAATATTAGTTTTCCCTCTTAAAACAACTTCTCCATCACGATCAGCTAATGCTCCTATTCCGTAAATAGTTGATGTTGTTGGTGTTGGAGTTATTATTGAGCTAACCTTATTTTTTCCATCATAAGTTGATACTGTTACTTTTGAAGTTGTTGAATTTGAACCTAAAGTTACTTTACTTCCAAGACCTGTAGCATATCCTCCTATATTTGTGTAATGGTATTTTTTAGTGTCGTCATCATTTGATGCCGCATCATCTATTGCAGTAACAGATCCATAGTTAGTCACTTTTCCTTCATCAGAAGCATATCCAATTATAGAACCATATCCATGAGCTGTTGTATTTCCGTAAGCATTTACTTTACCTTTTTTCGTTGCAGCAAAAGCTATTGGATATGATTTTGACTTATTGCCGTTATCATCTGTAACTTCTCTGTATCTTGCTGACAACTCAACATCTTTTCCTATGTTGATTTCACTTCCTTTTCCTTGTAATGCTTGAGCACTAGACGATTGCATTTGATTTTTATGATCAATTGCACTTTTATAATAATTTCCTGTATCCCATGTTCCTTTAGAATAAGCAATTATTGTTCCTGTTGCCGCTTTATTATTAGCATCATTATAAGAAGAGGTTGGAGCGGTTGTGCTAGAATAATCTTTAACAGATGATCCCATTGTTGTTTTAATCTTAGAATTAGTCGGCATCAAGACATCCATAACAGTTCCATTTTCTGAAGCTAGCATAATTCCATCTTTAGAGTATTTCCCAAATGTTATTTCAGCATTGTTTATTTGCAAATTATGTATTAAATCATTATCAAATGCGGCATTATTAGTTTTACTAAGTTCAGCTCCTAAATCTGCAGATGGCGTAATACCGTCTCTTTGTCCAGATTTTGCATAAACTCCCACATTCTTTTCAACATAATGAATATTGTGTTCTGTATCACCAGCAGATGTTTGAGTAGTTTTAGTTTTATCTATCTGTGCCTGATTACCTATATTAGCTCTTGCTTCTATTTCACCTTGATAAATACCTATTGTTGTTTTATTCCAGTTATCTCTTTCAATAATAGCTTGCGGTGGATTTAGACTAGGTAAATTAGATAGCCATGGTTTTTGACTAGCTGATGAAGATAAAGTATTGTTAAAGAATAAGATTACATTGCTATCTCCATAAGATTCCACAGGTTGTGTTAATTTTATAAATGGTTTCCAATTAGTTGCTGAACCACCTCTTATCATTCCTGTTCCAGCAAATTTAGAGAAATCTGCTGAATATCCTAAACCTGCATAAACTAAGTTACCTGCACCTTCTAATTTATAAGTTCCGGTACTATCTATTCCATAACTTCCTGAAGCCCCTAGTATAGAATATATTATATTTTTTTTGGAAGCTATATCAGCAGAAAAATCTCCCACAAATCCTCCTCTTTGATAATATGCACCTCGATTGTTACGTGTTATCTCTTGGTATATTGTTGGAAAAATAAAAAATACTGTATTCTGCTCTCCTTTTACATCTAACTTAACACTTGTTAATTCTGTTTTTCCAGCCCACCAAGTTTCAAGTGAAATAAATGCAGCTTGACCATACAAATATCCATGCACATTTTCTATTTTTCCATTAGCAACTGTATGTATTCCAATTTCACCAATTACATTTGCTCTATTACGATTACCACCAGCTACGTGTATATCAAAATTGCTCAATTTAAATTGTCTGCCTAAAGTATAGCCATCACCATGAGCATAAATTATATTAGGTGTTATACCACCTCCAAAATAAATTGGAAACTCATTATCTTGATTTGGATTTGAAGAGGTATCTATTATACCACTTGCATTTTCAAAATTTCCAGTTCCTGAAAAATTTCCGCTATTGTAAACGGGTTTATATCCAGCATAAAAAACATTATTATTCCCATCAAAATCTTTTGGTTGTTGACCTTCCAAAATATCCGCACCCGCAGGTTTACCTTGGTATGCCCGATCGAAATCATAATTAGTAAATACATCTGTACTTACCACAGGTGGTGTCACAGTAATTTCAGGAACATTAACTTTTATCTCATCTATTTTAGCAGGTTCCGATACACTTATATTCAAATTAGGGGTATTTGGAGCCAAAATTTTCGGCAAATTAATATTCAAAGGAGTTTTGTGAATATCTTTAGGTTTAACTGCTGCATTTATAGGTATAACTGAAACAGGTTCTATAACCTTTCTGCTAAGAGTTGTAACTCCATATTTTCCTCCAGAATAAGTTCCAAACTTGTCATCTGGATTTCTTGTGTACTTCGTGTTTCCTGCTTTGCCTCCGTAGCCTTTGTATGTGCCGTGCCAGTCGTTATAAAAATTATTGACTCCATATTGCCAGCTTGACCAAGGCGACTTAACTACATGATCTCCTTGTTCCATTAGCTTGATTAGTTCCATATTTGATTTTTTTAGAAGTCTGTCGTTTTCTCTTCGGACTTCCGTGAATTGATTGTGTATATCTTTTATTGATGTAGTGATGACTTGTTTTTGATTTTCGATGCTTTTGCCCGTTTCAGCAGAAAACAAGTTGTTTGCAATGTTTATAACACCTGTAATCAAAAATATAATTAATGCTGAATCTGTATACTTAAAATCTTTGCATTTTTTAGCAAATGAGCATAAGTCTTTTTTTGCCTTTCTTAAATTGTTTGTCATTTCTAATCTCCTTTTTCTAAATTTTGATAGTTATTTGTAAAAGTAGAAGACTTTTAAGAAATACAATATGTTTTAATGCTTGTCTTTGCTATCTTTTCGCTTTCTGGCAAGCAGTTTTGACATAAATAATTTATTTGCTTTTACAATAACTTACTAAATTTTGATACTAAAACTATTTGAAAAATAGACAAAGATGTTTTTTTATTCTTTGAAAAACCTATGATTCCAACAGGAAAATAGTATCGTTTGTTTATTTTGGAATCTAAATTCATATTTTATCGCTCTAAAAATCAGCTCTGGTCATCATTTTTTAAAATCAAATTAATAAAAATCAACCAAAGTTAAGTTCAAAACAACCTCTCATCTCCTTTAAATCCAGCTTTAAAGCACATTTAATATGAAAACAATCCAAAAATATTTCTGTTTCATTGTATTATATCATAATGGCAAATATTTTTCAAACATTTTATATTAATTTTTAATGAATATTAATCATTATTTAAATTTAAAAGCGGGAGAGTTCATAAAATGTTTTGACAATATTGTCAAGCGATAATATAATTAAATCGATCTAAAATTGACTTTTTAAAGATAAAAAAACTTAGGTTGTCAAACATATTTATCAATGAAAATTATATTAAAATTTTTATTCTGTCAAAGTAGAAAAATAAATTGGAAAAAAATAGCAAATTTGCTATAATATAAAAAATGAAAAAATTTGGGAAAATGGAGAGAAAATTAAGTTGAAACAGGAAATGGATTTTGGAAAAAATAAAAAAATGAATATTTTGGCACCAGCAGGAAATTATGAAAAATTAGTTGCTGCAGTAAAAGCTGGAGCCAACGAAGTTTTTTTTGGATTAAAAGGATTTGGAGCAAGAAGAAATAATGAGAATTTGGCTATGCAGGAGGTATTTGACGGGATTGACTATGCTCACTCACGTGGGGTTAAGACGCTTATGACTTTGAATACGATTTTGAAGGACAGCGAAATTAACAGTATGTACAATAATGTTAAAAGAGTTTATGAACACGGAATTGATGCTGTTATTGTACAGGATCTGGGATTTGTAAAGTTTCTAAAGGAAAATTTTCCAAATTTGAAGATTCATGGAAGTACGCAAATGACTGTGGCAAATCACGTGGAAGCCAATAAATTAAAGGAACTGGGCCTAACTCGTGTCTGTCTTGCAAGAGAACTTTCCTTTGAAGAAATAAAAAGTATCCGTGAAAAAACTGATATAGAGCTGGAAATCTTTGTATCAGGTTCGCTTTGCATTTCCTATTCTGGAAATTGCTATATAAGCAGCTTTATTGGGGGAAGAAGTGGAAATCGTGGACTTTGTGCATATTCCTGCCGTAAAAAGTTTACAGATGAAAATGGAAAAAGCGCATATTTTTTAAGTCCAAATGACCAGCTTCTGCAGGAAAAGGAAATTAATTTGCTAAAAAGCATTGGAATTGATGCGATAAAAGTTGAAGGGCGGAAAAAATCGAGCGAATATGTTTATGAAACCGTAAGTTATTACGATAATATTTTAAAAGGGACTCCACGGCCGACAGAAAGCTACAAACTCTTTAATCGTGGGTATTCAAAGGGATATTTTTATTTGGATGACGAACTTATGAATTTTAAATATTCTTCAAATTTTGGATATTTTCTAGGAGCGAGAATTGGAGAGTCAAATAACTTTAAAATTGATGATGAATTAATTTTAGGAGATGGAGTTCAATTTGTAGATGAAAATTTTGAACAGATTGGCGGAGAATATGTAAATAAAATTAGGATTATTGAAGCTTATGAAAATGGAAATAGCGAGAATAGGGAGTTTGGAAAAAAAGATTCTGAAAAGAAAAATAAAAAACAGAATCCAAAAAGTAAAGGCAAGGAAAATGAAGATAAAAAAGCTGGAGAAAAAACTTCAAAAGCTGATAAATATGATATTATTTCCATTGGAAAATTGCCGAAAGGGACAAAGTACATTTATAAAAATTATTCTAAAGAGATTAACGACAGAATTATTCATAATATAAAGGTTTCCAAAAGACATGCGGCTGTTAATGCAAAATTGCTGGCAAAAAAAGGGCAGGAAATTGAACTTACACTGGAAATTGAAAACTTGAAAAATGAGATAATTTCTGTTACGAAAAAAGGGGATATTATCGAGCAGGATGCCAGAAAATTAATTACGAAGGAGCAAATTGCCGAAAAAATTGGAGAGTTAGGGGATACAACTTTTGAGCTTGGAAAAATTCAGATTGATTATGATGGAACTTCGTTTATTCCCTTTAGTGAACTAAAAAATTTGAAAAGGGAATGTGTTTCAGAACTTTTGGAAAAATTGCTGGAATCATATAAAAGAACAGCTGCTGAGCGAAAAAAATATGATTTTGAATTAAATAAAAATTCTGAAGGTAAGGAAAATGAAAATACAGAAAATAAGAAAAGACCAGTTATTTCAGCACTTGTTGCAAATGATGAGCAGGAAAAAGCCTGTCGTGAAATGGGAATAACAAAAATTTACCAAAAGCAGTTTGATGTTGCCAAAGAAAAGAACTTGTCCAAAACAGATAAAATAAAAATTGGAACAAATTTAGTTTCTAACCTTTATCAGGCAATCATGGGAGAAAAAACTGGAGCAAGAGGGCAGTCCTTAGATTGGAACTTAAACGTTTTCAATAATCATACAATTGAAATGTTTTCTAACTTTAAAAATTTAGAAACCGTATTTTTATCGCCAGAATTAAGCTATCGACAGTTAAAAAACATAAAATCCGATAAATTGAAAAAGGGTCTTGTGATTTACGGTTATCTAAAGGGAATGTATATTGAGCATAAAATTTTTGATGAGAATTACAAAGAATTGGAAGGAGAATTTTATGATAAGTATAAAATTGTGAAAAATGATCTAGATAATATTGAGCTTTATTTGGATAAGCCGATGAATTTGATTCCAAGGCTAGATGAGATTTATGAACTGGATTTGGATGAATTGAGGCTGGATTTTACGTTTGAAAATGCTGATGAAGTAAGAAAAATTATAAAAAGTATTGATACAAGAAGTGGAAAATATAATCCTTATGCTTTTGAGCAGGGAGTTTTATAAATTATTAAAATTAAAGGAGGAACCTTGGAAATTGAGAAAAGACAGAAATATCTGGAAAAATTATATTTACTTTTAGGTGCATCAATTTTTGTGCATTATGCTTTGGTTATTTTATTTAGTATTTTAATATTAATAAATATTTTTACAACTGGAGAATATAAAAAGATATTTAAAGATAAATCACTTATTACTGTGGGAATCGTTCTTGGATTTTCCCTTATAACATCTGCCTTTTACAAAAATATTCTGGGATTAATGGCAATTCCAATATTTTTGTGCATTATAGTCGGGCGCTATTATACATTGATTGTAGATGTGGAATTTAAAAAAAATAATCTGGAATGGATGGCAAAATTTTCTGGAATATCGCTTTTCATTGGAATTGGTGAATTTCTGTTCACGCATAACAGAGTAGGATATTTTGCATATTTTAATCCAAATTATCTTGGAAGCATTATGATGATGTCGGCAATTATAAATTTATATTTTACTTTTGAAAAAAGGTCAAAAATTAATTTTGCCGTATTTATTATGAATATTTTAACAATCCTGATAACAGGCTCAAGGTCATCGCTAATTGCAGTGATTCTTGGAGTATTTGTACTTTTTTTCTATTTTTTGAAAAGAAGATATTTTGCAGGATTAATTTTAATGCTATTGTCATATATTTTAGGAGTAATTTCAGGAGTTTTTCCATTTTTGCGAGAAAGCACGCTAATAGAGTATTTTTGGCTAAGAGTAGAAATTATTGATATGGCAATTAGAATTTTCAAAAGAACAAATCTTTTATACGGACACGGAAACTTTTTTTACTATAAATTTACGAATTACGTGTATCCACATTCGCATAATGCATTGGTAGAATTGCTTTTAAGCTACGGATTAATTGGAACGATAGCTTTGCTTACTGTATTTTTACGATATTTATACGATATTTTAAGAAACGACAGAAATAATGTCTTAAAAATTGCTTTAATTGCTGGGATTGTAGTTCATAATTTTACTGATTTTGCGATTTTTTGGATACAGACTGTGCTTTTATTCATTATGGCTCTGGCTTATAAGGAAAAAAATGAAAAAATACGTGGCTATAGACAAATACGAAATAAATAAAAAATCAAAAACAAGAAGGGAACAAAAAAATGAGAGATAACATATATGTGGGACTTGTCCACTATCCTGTATACAATAAAAATAACGCAGTTGTAGCGACTTCCGTTACAAACTTTGATATACACGACATTTCCAGAACATGCAGAACTTATGATATAAAAAAATATTTCATAATTACTCCAGTTGATGCCCAGAAGGAGCTGACAGGCAGAATAATCGGCTACTGGACTGAAGGAAACGGAATAGAATTTAACAAAAATCGAAATGAAGCCTTTGAAAATACAGAACTTGAAGATTCTGTCCAAAGTGCAGTAGAAACAATTGAGAAAATCGAAGGAAAAAAGCCAAAAATCATTACAACTTCAGCAAAAATTTTCCCAAATACTGTAGGATATGCTGATTTAGGCAGGGAAATAGTCGAAGATGACACTCCATACTTAATTTTATTTGGAACTGGATGGGGACTTACAAGTGAAATTATGGATTTGTCCTACAAAATTTTAGAGCCAATCCGTGGAAAAACCCAATATAATCATTTGTGTGTCAGAAGTGCTGTCTCAATAGTTTTAGATAGGCTGCTAGGCGAAAATTAAATTAATAAAAAATATATAGAAAATCTGGAAGGAGAGAATGAACAGAAATATGGAAGCAAAAAATAAAGGACTAGTAGGAATTGTAGTAGTCAGCCACAGTAATACACTTGCAGAAGAAGTTATTAGCTTTGTAAAAGTGTTCAAGCAAGAGGATTTTGCCTTGGAAAATGGAGGAAATGCGAAAAGAGAAGTTTATGGAACAAATGTTGAAAATGTAAAGCAGGCTATAATCCGTGCTGACAAGGGAGCAGGAGTGCTTGTCTTTGTCGATATGGGAAGTTCTGTATTTAATGCAGTTAAGGCAATAAAGGAATTGGAAGGGCAAGTTGAAGCTAAAATTGCAGATGCTCCGTTTTTGGAAGGGGTAATTTCAGCAGTTGCAGATAATTTTGATGGAATTGACCTGGATGATCTGAAAATAATTGCTGAAGATAGCAGAAAATTTACAAAATTAAAAAAGGAAATCTAATTAAAATAAAAAAATTAAGAAAGCGAGAAATAATAGTAAATAATGGAAAACTTAGTAAATATAGGAACAATTGTTGGAACACACCATTTACGGGGAAGCGTCAAAATTAACTCAATTTTTGAAAACATCGAACTTATCCAAAATGAGCGTGTTCTTCTTGAAAAAGATGACAAAAAAAGATTGCTTACTGTAAAAAATGTAAAAAGACTAAATGAAAAAAAAGCAATTTTAGATTTTGAAGAAATTGGCAATGTCGATAGTGCAAAGGAACTAAATGGCTATAAAGTTAAAATTAGACGTGATTTATTGCCGGAAAAAAGTGAAGATGACTTTTATATAAAGGATTTATTTGGATTAGAAGTATTTTCTGAAAATAATAAAATCGGTGAAATTGTTGATGTAATGGAAACCGCTGCCCATAACATTTTAATTATCGAAGATATTGATACCAAAAAAGAAATCATGATCCCGCTAATTGATGAATTTGTAACAAAAATTGACTTTCCAAATGGGAAAATTGAAGTAACTCTAATTGATGGAATGCGAGAATAATAAAATCTAATATAATTTTATTAGATGTGTCATTAAATTCTATTTTTTAAAATTATTATAAAAGGAGTAAAATCAATGAAATTTAGCGTACTCACATTATTTCCAGAATTATTTGAGCAATATTTATCACAAACAATCCTAAAAAGAGCAAGTGATAAGGACATCATCAATTTTAATATCATAAACATCAGAGATTATGCCAGAAATAAGCATAGCCAGATGGATGACATCCCTTTTGGCGGCGGTGCTGGAATGGTTCTAAAGCCAGAAGCCTACTGGAACTTCTTTTATGAAAACTACGAATTTTACAGCAATGAAAATAATGAAAATTCAGAAAAGCCTTACGTAATTTTCTTATCTCCGCAAGGGAAACAATTGACCCATAAAAAAGTTACAGAACTTTCAGAAAAAGAGGAAATTGTCCTTATTTCAGGGCGTTACGAAGGATTAGACCAAAGAGTAATTGATAAATTTGTAGATGAAGAAATTTCCATTGGCGATTATGTGCTGAGCAGCGGAGATTTGCCATCTCTTGTAATCATGGATTCTGTAATCCGTATAAAAGAAGGTGTAATAAAAAAGGAATCTTTTGAAACTGACTCATTTTATAACGGGCTTTTGGGATTTCCGCAGTATACAAGACCTGTGGAAATTGATGGCTATACTGTTCCAGAAGTCTTGCGAAGCGGGAATCATGCTAAGATTGATGAATATCGGTTAACAAAGTCTATTGAAAAAACTATTCAAAATCGGAAGGATTTATTTGAGAAAAAGTTGTCTGAAGATAAAGAATTTTTGAAATTTTATGAAAAATATAAAAAGATCTAAATAAAAAAATAGAGAATTGGATATTCTAAATTTAATTCTCTATTTTTAAATTGTTAAAATTTTAATGCTTTAAAACTTTCATAATTAACACCATTAATTTCTTGATTAGTTATCCAAGCACCATTGTATTCGTAAAATTTACCATCAACTTGATTAATAACATTATCTGGATCAAAAAAAGTAAATTCAAGGTTTCTTAGTGAATTAAATTTTTCCTGTGTTAAATTAGAAAATTTTATAGTTAGCCATAAATATTCATCTTTAGGATCTCCAACATCATTTTTTAAATTGTCTGGATTAAAAACACATCTTGTATATTTAATTTTACCAATTCCTGTAGTTTCATCAAAATATCCTTCTACTGGAGCTCTACAATTGGGTATATGTGGATAATCTGCTCCCCATGATGGATATTCATCTAAATTAATTGTACTTTGATATTTTTCTTCAGCAGTCGTATTTGTATCTTCATTTACAGTTTCAGTTTCATCATTTTTTGGAGTTTCTGTATTTCCTTTTATAGTTTCAGTAGTTGTATTCTCTATTTTTTTATTATTACTATTTTTATTGTTGTTTAAAAATAATAATAAAATCATTAAAAGTAAAATTATTGTAGATACTGAAAAAAAATAAATTTTTTTAAATTTATTTTTTGGTTTATTTTCTAATTCTTCTATTTTTTTCTTTAGTTTTATGATTTCTTCGTCTTTTTTATCATCTGTCATTTTAATTTCCCTTCTAAATCAATTGTAATTCATTTTTATTAATAATTTTTCTTTATTATTTTCCAATCATGTTTTTTATTTGGTGATTTAGGACAACTATTTCCTTTAGGTGGTTCACCTTGTGTTCCCTTCTTATTTTACAATAATTACATTCATATTTAATTCTTTCATTCATTTTTATTACCTCCTATTAATTTATTCATAACTTTTAACTATATCTATAAATGTTTTTTCATCAGAAGAAAGTGAAATTTGATTTTCATCGGAAGTATACTCTTTATACCATGATTTATTTAAAAAATATTTTTTTAAATCTTTATTTTTGAAGATATATCCTTTTTTCGCATATATTGTATTTCTAATGATTTTTAACTCATCTGATGAATATTGATTTAATATTTCTTCATTTCCATTTAAAATTTGATTCATTATTTCATAAACATTTTCTGAAATATCTAATTTAGAATTATTATTTTGGTTAGATTCTTCACACAACTCCCCTGTATTAAGATGATAACATTCATATGCTGGAGTATAATCTAATTCACCATACCCTCTTTTTGGATCAAAATCCCAATATGTGTAAGTATTAACTGCAAATAAGATAAATATTAACATGCTAAAAAATTTCAAATTTTTTATATATTTTTTTTTGATGAAAACATAAAATATTGTACACTCCTTCTTTTAGAATAAAGATTGTATTATTCTATTATTTTTGATTCAATATACACAATTTTTTATAAAGTAATCTTTTTATTTTATTACAAAAGAACTATTTATACTAGTATTATACCCCCCGAATTATTTTAAACTTATTTTAAGATTAAAATTAATTTAATTTTTTAAAATGTGATTTAAAAATTTTTCTAAATTAATTGATCATATAAAGAATTATACTCAAACCTATTTAAAATCAAACTACTAAAATTGTATAAATGTAAGTAGCCATAATTTTTGAGTTTAGTTTTAAAGCAGTTTTACTATATTATAGAAATTAAAATAATTTTACAATAAAAAAGAATTTAGTAACTTAAACTAAATTCTTTAATTTTTTTTAAATTTATTCAAATGAAATTACTAATTTTTTACCAAATGCAGCAGCCAGTTTTTTTAATGTTTTCAATGAAGGATTGGCATTTCCATTTTCTATTTTGCTTATATCTCCTTGCGTTATCCCAGTTAAGTCTGACAATTCCTTTTGTGTGATATTTTTATCTTTTCTTGCTTCAATAATTTCTTTTATAATTTGAAATTCTGCTTCAAGACTTTCATATTCTTTTCTAAACTCTTCATCTTTTAATTGCTCGTTTAAGGAATCTCTAAAATATCTACTCATATTTCTCACCCCTTTTCATATATTCTGAACGAAATTTTTTAGCTTTATTTATCTCTGACTTTGGTGTTTTTTGAGTTTTTTTTATAAATCCATTAGTTAAAATAATCTTTTTATTTACTACAAAAAAATATAAAACTCTCCCAATATTATTCCCTTGTCGTACCCTTACTTCATAAATACCATCTCCTAAAAACTTGGAATAAGGTTCTCTAATATTGTTTCCAGCTGTTTCTAGTACAGCTAATGTACGATATAATCTAGACTTCATTTTTAAGTCTTGAGATAAAATAAACTCTTCTGCTGGATAAGTTCCATCAGATTTTTCAAAAAATTCTACAATAAATTTACTCATATTTTCCCCTCCCTTTTATATTTTATATGATATAACATATATTGTCAAGAATTTTTTAATAATTTTTCTTCAAAAGACCAACTACATCCCTAACTTCATCCATCTTGGCAGTTGCAATACTTCTAGCCTTAACTGCACCTTCATGTAAAATTTCATAAACATAATCCATATTATTTTCCAGCTCTTCACGTTTTTTCTGGAATGGTGCGAAATAATCCATGAATTTGTCAAATAATTCATTTTTGGCATGTCCATATCCAAAGTTTCCTGCTCTGAATTTTTCTTTCAATGCCTCTACTTCTGCTTCTGTTGCAAAAAGGGCATATAATTTTGTAATGTTATTGTCAGGATCTTTTGGCTCTTCTAAAGGCGTTGAATCTGTTACAATGCTCATAATCTGTTTTTTCAATGCTTTTTTTGAACCAAACATATTTATTACGTTTCCATAGGATTTACTCATTTTATCGCCATCTGTTCCTGGCACAGTTGCTACGTTTTCAACGATTTTTTCCTTTGGTAATTTAAAAATTTCCTTTCCGTAAGTTTCATTAAATTTAATGGCAATATCACGAGTTATTTCCACGTGCTGCTTTTGATCTTTCCCAACAGGCACAATATCAGGTGAGTACATTAAAATATCAGCCGCCATAAGTATTGGATAAGTAAATAGTCCTACATTTGGCTTAATTCCTTTTGCGATTTTATCTTTATAAGAATGAGCTCTTTCCAATAGCCCCATTGGAGAAATATTTGATAAAATCCAAGATAATTCTGTATGTTCAGGCACATCTGACTGTAAAAATAATGTGGATTTTTTAGGATCTAGACCCAAAGCCAAATAATCTAAAATTACGTTTATTGTGTTAGATTTTAAATCTTCCCCTTTTGGCGAAGATGTCAGAGCGTGATAATTTGCTAAAAAATAGAAACCTTCATATTCATCCTGCAATTTCACAAATTGCTTAATTGCTCCAAAATAATTCCCAATATGTAAAATACCGCTGGGTTGAATACCAGACAAACTTCTCATAAAAACCTCCATAATTTGTTTAAATATTTTTATTCTAAAACTTAATTAATTTAATTTTAAAAAAGTTAAAATATGTTTTAATAATATGTCAATATTATATCACTAAAAAAATTTTTTGTAAAACATTAAAATATAGTTCATTCTATTGATTTTAAAATATAACTTTGATATAATATGCTCAAATTGAGATATGAAAAGGAGAAGTTTATAAAATGAACAGAAATAGATTAACAAAAATATTGTTGCTTATTGTTATTGTACTATTTGGGCTTGGAAAAATGTATTTTGGAAGAAACAGTAATAAAATAAAAAATGATTTTTCAAAAGGATTTGTTGCACAAGATGAAAAAAGCAGCAAATTTGCCAAATGGGAAAATAATAAAAAAAATGAGAATAAGAAAAATAGTGCTGAAAAACAATATAAAAGTGCTGAAAAATTAGAAAATAAAAAATATAAAATTGATTATGAACATGTGATTGGCGGAGATGAAAATTCGCAAGGGAAAGTTACGGGAGGACATTCGCTTTTACGTGGAGATGTCAGAATTGTGAAAAAAATTGGGAGTCCAGCGAAAAATGGAGTATATCGGGCAAGCATTGAAGTAAAGAAAAAAGATGGAACTTGGCAAGCAAAAACATCTAATGGTGGAGTAAATACGATGTTTCCAGAAAATTGGGATGAAGCTAGAATTATTGATGAAATAAATTCAGCCTGGGAAAATAGAAAAGATTTAAAGGGCAGAGATAGCAATATGTGGCAAGGGATCAGCAAAAGCGGAGTTTTAATTCGAGGTTATAAAAGTCCTAGAATAACTGCTTATCCTGTTTATGAAAATCGTTAAAAATTAGATTAAAGAAAGGAAAGGCATAATGATTATAAAATTTGGCTATTATGATGATGAAGATTTTGGGCTGACTGCATTTCCAGAAATAAGATTTTCTGAAATGGAAATAGAAAAAAATAAGAAAAAAAATAGATCTTTGGAAAAAAAGAAAAAAGAATATACAAAATATTTAATAACTGGAATAATGGAAGATTTTCCAGATACAGAAATAATTGACATCCTATTGCCTAAATTGGAACAAGTTGAAAGTGGGGAATTACGGAAAACTATTTGGGATGGTCAGGCTTTTCAGCATAAAATTAATAAGAATAAAGTGGAATTTGAGCATACAATTTTTGGGATTTGTGAGGAATATCCGCTGTGGAGCTGTAAGTTTGAGGAGTATAAAAAAGTTTTGGAAAGCTGGAAAAGGTTTTTGGGGATGGAATTCGATTTAAAAAGTGAAATTGTGGTGGAGATTTAATAAAAAATCTTTATTACAATTTAAAAATTTTATGGTATAATATATTTACTAAGAGGAAAACCTCGTAGAGTATAAATTGTGATTAAAAAAAATAGCGATGGAAAGACTAGATTTTTCTAGTCTTTTTTGTTACGTTAAAAAAAATAAAAAAGACTATCAAAAGAATTAAATTTTTTCTAAAAGATAGTCTAATTATTTTATTTATTTCTGAATTATATTTTATCAAGTTGTTAAAATTAAGGTCTTAATTTTGCCAATTCTTCTAAATCAAGATCAGCATCGTAATCTACGTTGTCAAAGTCAAATCCGTTTAATTGCATGAATTCTTCCCTTGCTCCATCGTAATCACTTATTTCCTTAAAGTTTTCTGGAGTTACTTTGTCCCAAAGTGTTTCTACTTCAGCTTGAACGTCTTCACGCATTTCCCAGTTATCTGGACGTAATCTTCTTTCATCATCAATTACTGGATGATTTCCATAAACCATTTGAGTTAATAATCTATGTTTTTGCTGAATTGTACCTTCGTGAATACCTTTTTCCTTCATTACTTTATAAAGCAATGCCGCATATAATGGGAAAATAGGGATAACTGCACTTGCTTTTGTCATTAATGCCTTACTTAATGAAACATAAGCCTCTCCATTGTATTTTTCCTTCAAAAAGTCATTTAAAATATCAGAAGTATGTTCCAAATCTCTTTTTGCCGCTCCAATTGTACCTTCCTTGTAAATTCCGTAAGTTACTTTTGGACCTAAATATGAGTAAGCAACTGTTTTAAAGCCTTCAGAAAGAACGCCACCTTTATCAAGTGCTTCAATCCATAATTTCCAGTCTTCTCCACCCATAACTTTTACAGTACTTTTAATTTCTTCTGGAGTTGCAACACCCATTGTTGTTTCTTCCATAGTTTCCTTTTCAAAATTGATAGTTGGGCCTGTAATTTCTTTTGTAGTAGATTTTAATGCTGAACGGTAAGTTACGCCATCAATAGGATCAGTTCTAACTCCGCTTGCTAAACTGTAAATTAACAAATCAATTTTTCCACCAAATTCTTCTTTAATAAATTTTATTACATCATCTTTCATTTCAAATGAAAAAGCATCACCAATGAAATTCTTATATTTTAATCCTTCCTTTTCAGCAGCTTCATCAAATGCAATTGTGTTCCACCATCCAGCAGATCCAGTTCTTTTCCCTTCTATACCTTTTTCAAATGCCACTCCAATAGTTTCAGCTCCAGCACCAAAAGCAAGGGAAATTCTTGTTGCAAGTCCATATCCAGAAGAAGAACCAATAATTAGTACTTTTTTTGGACCTTCATACTTATCTTGAGATTTTACATAATCAATTTGTCTTTTTACAAATTCCTTTGCTCCGATTGGGTGGTTTGTAAGTGCTAAACCACCTTTTAATCTAGGTTTTATAACCATTTATTTTTTCCTCCTAAAATTATTATTATATCATTTTTTATTTTTTAAAATACATATATTTAAAATGATAACATATTTTAAGCCACGTTTTCAAGAAATATTTTAAATTAAGTAAAAATAAATAACTTTGATTATCAAAATATTTTTAAAAATATTGACTAAAATAAATTATGTGGTAAACTAATAGAGAAGATAAGAAACACCAAAAAAATTTAAAAATAATATGGAGATGAGTAAAATGGGAATGACTATTGATTTTACAGGAAAAACAGTTTTAGTGACAGGAGCAGCAAAAGGTTTAGGAAAAGATATGGCATTACTTTTTGCATCTTGTGGAGCAAATGTTCATATTGGTGATTTTAATACAGAAGAAGCTGAAAAAACAGTTGCTGAACTTAAAAATTTTGGAGTAAAAGCAGATTTCACAAAATGTGATGTTTCAAATGAAGAAGAAGTTCAAAAAATGGTAGAAGATGCAAAAGCGTTAGGAAACGGGAAATTAGATGCGGTAGTAAATGCAGCTGGAGTAATTTCTATACAAGACTTGCTTTATACAAATGCAAAAGAAATGCAAAGAGTACTGAATATTAATGTTGTAGGATCTGCATTAGTTTTGAAACATTCTTTGGAAATTATGATGAAGCAAAAATCTGGAAATATAATACTGGTGTCATCAATTGCTGGTAGAGAAGGAATGGATATGCTGCAAATTTACTGTGCTTCAAAAGCAGGAGTTACTTCATTGGTACAAAGTGGAGCAAGAAGAGGAGCACCGTATAATGTCCGTGTAAACGGTATCTTGCCAGGAATTATCCGTACATCAATGTGGGAAGAAATATTAGATGGAATGTCACATAACTGGGATCCTAACAATAAAGAAGAAGTATCACCAGAAGTTCGTGAAGAATTGTGGAAAAAATCTGTAGAATCACTAATACCTTTAGGTCATGCTCAAAGTGGAAAAGACATAGCATATGCAACTGCTTTTTTAGCTTCTGATTTTGCAAAGGAAATCACAAGTGAATGCTTGTCAATTGATGGTGGAACTACTGTTGGAAGATAGGAAACTTTATAAATAGTAAATTTTATAGAATAGCACAAGGAAATCCAGAATTAAAAATATGTGATGAATTGTGCTATTTTTAAATTGGAAAAATATAAAAAGGAGAAGTAAAAATTGGACGATAAAAAATTAATGATTTTGGAAGAAAAATTAAAAAATGAGTTGTCAGAAGATAAAATAAATTATATAAACAAATATAAATTAAAATTAAATGATAAAAGGCAATGGATGACGACTAAAAATAATGTTCCTGAAAGAGTCTATTTTTCGCATAATTTTATCTTAAAGAATACGATGTTAGAAGTTATTTTTAGAAAATATCAACTATGTTATGCGAAATTAAAATACTTTAGGGAAAATCTTGATAAATTTTCATATTTTAAATATGATCCAAAATTAGGATTTATTGAAACAGAATTTTGGGACATTGAGTTCTTTTATCATAAAAAATCTGGGAAATATATTGACTTGAGATATTTGCAACAAATAACAGAGATAGAGATATTTTTAGAATTTGTGAATTGGCTGGAGAATTTATAGTGGAGGAGAGTTATTCAGAAATTAGAAAAAATATTTTGAAAAATTGAAATAGATCCCATTTTTTGATATAATTTATTCACAAAGTAAAAATTTTAGGAATAATCAAGGAAGGTTGCTATGATAAAAAGAATAGATACAAAAAGTGGGAAAACAATTTCGTATGTATATAATTTGAAAGATGAAGATTATAAAATCGTGTCTGAAAGATTGGAGATGGATGAAGAAAAGATAAAAAATGTAATTGATGAAGAAACTTTTACTCCAAGAATTTCAAAATCAGACTGGGAAATTTATAAGTTGTATTATCCGACTGTGAAGAAACCTTTGATAGATAAAGAGGTTACATCTTACGAGATTAATCCAATTGTAATTTGTATGAGGGAGGATAAGGTTGTCATTTTAGATGATGACTATTTTGAAGATTTTTATGATTTTGTTGAAGAATATGCTGAATTGAGAGATGATGTTCTTGAGGAAAATCGTTTTTTTCTAAATATGCTTCATAAAATTTCTCAAAGTTTGTATAAACATGTACGACTTTTGATTGGTGAGCACGACAATATTGAAACAGTTTTAAGGGAACAGCAAAGCAATGAAAAATTGATTTCATTATCGGAAGTGGAGCAAGGCTTTTATGTTTATAATATTGCAATGAGAAACTTGGATTATGTTGTTGAGAATTTGAAAGAAGATGAACAATTTCAACAATATGAAGAATATATGACGAGAATTTTGCAGGAAATAAACTTTACACTTGATTTATCTTCATCATACTGTGAAATTTGTAAAACAACAAGGGAAACATACTCTTCATATATTGGAAATAATATGAATATTACAATGAAAGTTTTGGCAGCGGCGACAATACTAATCACAGTTCCAAATATGATTTTTGGATTTTATGGAATGAATGTAAAATTACCACTTCAAGACACAGGATTTTGGGCATTAGTCATAATTTTTGTGATAATGGTAGCTTTGATGGTTGTATTGTGGAAGTATTTGAAAGATAAGGTTTTGTAGAACGATATTATAATATTGTAATTTATAAATTTAATAAATTTTGAAGGATTAGTTTTTATGAAAAGTGAAGGCTAATCTTTTTTATTTTCGTATTTATTTGCTAAGTTATAACTTATAAAATTGTAAAAAATATATTTTTGTAAGTTATAACTGATAAAAATATTGATTTTTAATTTTTTGTAAGTTATAATTGAAAAGAGGTGATAAGATGTTAAAAAGAGATGAGTATATAAAACAAATAGTACCTTTTATTGATAAAGATGTGATAAAGGTTTTGACAGGAATAAGGAGAAGTGGAAAATCGGTTATGTTAAAACTTTTAATGGAGGAATTGAAAAATAGAGGAATAAATGAAAATCAGTTTATTTATATTAATTTTGAAAATTTGAAATATAGAAATCTAAAAAATTATGAGAGATTATATGATTTTATTTTAAATAAAGTTGATGATAAATATAAGAGCTACTATATTTTTTTAGATGAGATTCAAGAAGTGGAAGAATGGGAAAGATGTGTGAACTCTTTGAGGGTGGATGAAGACTTTAATTTTGATATTTATATCACAGGTTCAAATGCTAAGCTTCTTTCAGGAGAACTTTCGACATATCTGTCTGGGAGATATATTGAATTTGTTGTGTATCCGTTTTCATTTAAAGAGTTTTTTGAAATTATGAAAGAGAAAAATAAAGAAATAGATTTAAAAGAAGCATTTCAAAAATATGTAAAATTTGGAGGAATGCCATTTCTTCATAATTTGGATTATAATTTTGAAGCAAGTATGCAATATTTACAGGATTTGTATGCTTCCATTATATTAAAGGATATTACCCAGAGAAATAATATTAGAGATACAGATTTGCTTGAAAGAATAATAAATTATGTTATTATGAATATTGGAAATACATTTTCAGCGACATCAATTTCTAAATTTTTTAAAAGCGAGAATAGAAAAGTGGCAACAGAAACAATACTAAACTATATAAAGGCATGTGAAGAGGCATTTTTAGTTTACCGAGTTGCTAGAAATGATTTATTAGGAAAAAAGATACTGAATGTGAATGAAAAATATTACATAGCTGATCATGGGATAAGAGAAGCTATAATGGAAAATAATCAGAAAAATATAAATCAAGTACTGGAAAATATTGTGTATTTTGAAATGCTAAGAAGAGGATATAATATAAAAATTGGAAAGGTAGATAATCTTGAAGTAGATTTTGTCTGTAAAAAAAATGATGAAACGATATATATTCAAGTAAGTTATTTATTAGCTTCAGAAGATACAAAAGAAAGAGAATTTTCAGTTTTAGAAAATATTAAAGACAATTATCCAAAATATGTGCTGTCGATGGATGAATTTGATATGTCAAGAAATGGGATAAAGCATGTAAATTTGATAGAATTTTTAACAAAAAGATAGCAAGAAGTCGTAGGCTTTCTATAAGTGGGAGATGAATTGCTTTTTTTGTAAAAAAAATTGAAAAAAGGATACATCCATGATAAAATTTTTGTATAAAATATTGAAGAGAAATCATTAATGATAAAATCTCTAAAGAAATAATTAAAAATAATATTCAAAATCAAAAGGAGGTGTAATTTTATGAAATATAATTTGGCATTCAAGTACAGAATTTATCCAAATAAAGAGCAGGAATTGTTGATAAACAAGACTTTTGGATGTGTTCGTTTTGTTTACAATACGATTTTGTATACTGCGAATAAATTTTATGAAGAAACTGGAAAAAATAAAATAATTACACCTGCCAGTTTGAAAAGTGAAAATCAATTTTTAAAAGAAGTGGACAGTTTGGCACTTTCAAATGCTCAATTGAATGTGAGACGATCATTTACGAATTTCTTTCAAAAGAGAGCAAAGTTTCCAAGATTCAAATCTAAAAAGAATAGTGTTAAAAGTTACACGACAAATTGTGTGAACAATTCGATACGAATTGAGGAAAATAAATATTTGATTTTGCCAAAATTGAAAAAAGTTAAATTAAAATATCATAGAGAAATACCAAAGAATTATAGAATAAAGTCGGTAACATTGACAAACAGTAATGGAAATTACTATGTTTCTGTTTTGACGGAATTTGAAAAAGAAATTCAAAAAGTAGCTAGTAATAATGATAAAGTAATTGGACTTGATTTTTCAATGTCTGAGTTATTTATTAGTTCTGAAAACCAAAGGGCTGATTATCCAAGATATTTTAGGATGTTGGAAGAAAAATTGAAAAAATTACAAAAATCATTGTCAAGAAAAGTGAAATTTTCTAAAAATTGGTATAAACAAAAAATGAAAATATCAAAATTGCATGAATATATCAAAAATTGTCGAAGAGATTTTCTACATAAATTATCGAAAAAATTGTCTGAAACATATAATGCTGTGGTTGTTGAGGATTTGAATATGAGAGGGATGAGTCAGGCATTAAATTTTGGGAAAAGTGTAGGAGATAATGGATGGGGAATGTTTTTGAGAATGCTTGAGTATAAACTGATGTTTTTGGGGAAACAATTTTTGAAGATAGATAAATGGTTCCCGTCATCGAAAACTTGCAGTAAATGTGGAAATGTTAAAGAGAAATTGAAATTATCAGAAAGAAATTATAAATGTGAATGCTGTGGGATTGAAATTGATAGAGATTACAATGCAGCATTGAATATAAAAAACATTGGAAAATTGATGTTGGAATATTAGGAAAATTAAAAAAACAGGGCAGGGACTGTCCGAAGAGCTTGGTAAATATATTTGGCTAGCAAAAGCAGATACTTCCCAAGAAGCTCCCGCTTCTAAAAGCGGGAGTAGTTCACTAAAATAAGCTAACTGCAAAAATTGAATAGTTGTAAAGAATGGTATCGGTTAAAAATAATATTTTTCAGTATTTTTTGTTATATAAAATAGTGTTGCTAAAAGAAAAAAAGTTGGTATACTTATAGTAGAATAAAAACAATAAATAACAAATCAAAGAAGGGAATGGTAATGATGAAAATAAACAAATTTATTGATCACACAATTTTGAGGGCAAGTGCTACGAGAGAAGATATAAAAAAATTATGCGATGAAGCAAAAGAATACGGGTTTTACTCAGTTTGTGTAAATGGGGCGAATGTTGAATATGCTTTTAGTCAAGTTAAGGATAGTGATGTAAAGGTTGCAGCAGTAGTTGGGTTTCCTTTGGGGGCTATGGCGACGGATGTAAAGGTATTCGAGGCGAAAAAGGCGATTAAAGATGGAGCTTCAGAAATTGATATGGTTATTAATGTTGGAGCATTGAAAGATAAGGATTATGAATTGGTGGAAAACGAAATTAGAAGAATTAAGGAAGCGATTGGAAAAAATGTCTTGAAAGTGATTATTGAAACTTGCTATTTGACTGATGAGGAAAAAGTGAAGGCGTGTGAATTGGCTGTTAATGCGAATGCTGATTTTGTGAAAACTTCGACAGGTTTTGGAACTGGAGGGGCTACATTTGAAGATGTGGAACTTATGAAAAAAACAGTTGGAGATAAGGCTAAGGTTAAGGCAAGCGGTGGAGTGAGAGACTTTGAGACTGCGAAAAAATATATTGAATTGGGTGCTGAAAGATTGGGAACAAGTTCTGGAATTGCGATTGTAACTGGGGCTGAAAACAAAAGTTCTGGATATTAAATTTTGAAAAAGTATTTTTTTCTTTGAATAAAAAAATTATGATAGCAAGGGGTCAATACCCCTTGTCAAAAAATTATAATTTTTACAAATAATAAATTTTCTAAAAAAAGGTGGGAAAGATGAAAATTAAAAATTATTTATTTTTTGTATTTTTGCTATTGATTTCTGTAATTAGTTTTGGAAAAAATACTAATGCTCAAGAAATTTTATTGACTGATAACGGTGTAATTTTGAATTTAAGAGGGATTTTTAAGATGGATTGGGATAAAAGTGATCCAGATGTTCCTTGTTTTGCGACAGGATATGGTGAAATGCTATTTTATCCTGAAAATAAGGATATTGTGAATGGGAAACCGTTAGTTTTGAGGTTTAGAAATTTTGACTATAATAATCCAGATATGAATGTGGATTATGAAAAAGAAGCGTCTAAGGAAGAGAAAATTATTACTGAAACATTGAAGAAAAATTTTCCAGAAGAATATCAAAAAATGCAAAAAATTCGTAAAGGGAAATTTGAAGTTCCAGCAACAGTTAAGATAAAAAAAGTTTTGCCGTATACAGAATGTGATTTTACGACTGTTTATGCTTATGCTACAGAATTAAAGAGAGTTGATGGTGCGAAATCGAAAATTACTGAAATAAAAACGAAAAAATCGAAGGATTCTGAAGAAGAATTTTCAGATCCGAATGAACCTTTTGATTTAAAAAAATATGAAGTGAGTTCAAAGGACGGATATGCGAATTTGCGTGAAAAACTGACAACAAACTCGAAAATTATTTCAAAAATGGATAACGGAACTGTTGTGAAATATATTACAAAATATGGCGACTGGTATTATGTTTTTGATGTTGAGTATCCTGATGAAAGTAATAAACTCTCAAAAGTAAAGGAATATCGAGGTTTTATTCATAAAAGCCAGTTGAAAAAATATGTTGATTAAAAATTTGAAAATATAAGAATTTCATACAAAAATTTTATATTAAATATCATTTGAAAAATAGGAAAATATTTTATTAATTTTTTGCTAAGGAGTTTTGATCTCTCATTAAATAGAATTTATACCTAATGGGAAATAGTATGGAAATATAGAAAAAGGAAGAGAAAAAATGACTTTTGAAGAAATAGAGAAATTTTACAAGAAAGACACGATTACGGTAGCAAAGGAGTTACTTGGAAAAATTTTGATTTCAAAGAATGAAAATGAGATATTTGCTGGATACATTGTTGAAACAGAGGCGTATTTGGGTGAATTTGACAGAGCGGCTCACGGTTATGGGAAAAAACGGACTCCAAAAGTAGAAGCGTTATTTGAAAAGGCTGGAACTGTCTATATTCATTCGATACACTCTCATAAAATGTTAAATATTGTGACTTGTGAAAAAGGAAATCCGCAAAGTGTATTAATTAGAGCAATAGAGCCAATTTTGAATATTGAAAAAATGGAAGAAAATCGTGGAAAAAGTGGAATTTTAGTGAGTAATGGTCCGGGAAAATTTACAAAGGCATTTGGGATTGACGATAGATTTTACAAGACGGAAATTCAGATTGTTGAGAAAAATATGTTTGAAATTGAAAATTTTTCTAAAAAATTAGAGAATAAAAATTTTAAAATTAAATATGACATTTCTAAAATAGATGAGAAATATTTGTATCTTGATTTTGAAAATGCTAAAATTCCTAAGAAAATAGGTATTTCTGCGAGAATTGGAGTTCCGAATAAAGGTGTTTGGACTGAGAAAAAGTTGCGATTTTTTGTGGAAGGGAATAGGTTTGTTTCTGGGATGAGGAAAGCGGATATGAAAGATGATGTTTGGGAGTGAAATATTTTTATTGTAATTTTTGTTTGAAAAGAAATTTATAAAATTGAGTTTGAATCGAAAGGAGAATATGTGAAGAAAAATATCTTAAAAGTATTGTTATTTCTAGTTTTGGGAAATGTGGGATTTGGAGATGTTATTCAGATTTTAGGAGATCATTATTCGATAGACAAAGGAAAGGTTTATTATGAAAATGAAATTTTGGAGGGAGTAAATCCGAAAACTGCTGAGTTGATAGGATTTTCTCTTTTAAAAGATGATAAGAATATTTATTATATGGGTAAAAAAATAAAAGATGTAAAAATTAAAAATTTTGAAAAATTAGGTAAAAATTATTGGAAAAATGATAATAAAATTTATTATCGGGATGAAAAAATAGAAAATGCTGATATTATAAGTTTTAAAGTTTTAAATGAAGATTATGCGAAAGATAAAAATCATATTTATAGAGGAAGTGAAGCAATAGATTCTTCATTATCTGGAAAAATTAAAGATCCTAAAACATTTGAATTTTTGCCAAATGGAATAATAAATGCTACATTGTATGGAAAAGATAAATATAATGTGTATTATATTGAAAATAAAATGATAAACTGTTTTGATACATACTATTCTATTTATGAAGTAAATGGAATTAATAAAGATAAAGTAGAACTTTTGAATGATTGGTTTATAAAAGATGATAAGAATATTTATTTTAAGGGAGAAATTTTAGAAGGTGTAGATTATAATACATTTGAAGTGCTTCCAAATGGAGAAGGAAAAGATAAAAATCGAAGTTATGAATATTTGACTAAAGATGAATGGAAATGGTTTTAATTAAGAAAAAATTAATTATTTATAAAAATAAAAAAGATAGGAAACAAAAATGGAATTTAGAATTATAACATACAATATTTTTGGGGCAAGGCTTACCAATGGAAGGGAACTTGCTCGGAGCTTGAAAAAATATAATCCAGATTTTATCGGACTTCAGGAAGTTGATAGAAATACAAAAAGAAGTAAATTTCGAGATGTTGTACAGGAAATGGCACAGGAATTGGGTTATCATTATCATTATTTTCAGAAAACGATGGATTTTGATAAAGGTGAGTTTGGAATTGCGTTTATTTCAAAGTATGATGTGAAAAATATTTACATTCATCAGCTACCTGGTAAAAGCAAAGAAAAAAGGCAAGTTTTGGCAGCTAGATTGAATACTTCAAAATTTAAAAAGAAAATTTTAGTTGTGAATACACATCTTGATAACAGTTTGGACAATAAAAATGAGGAGTTGGATGATTTATTTGCTACAATCGAGGGATTTAAGGGCGATGTGAAGTTTTTGTGTGGAGATTTTAATCTTTTGCCAACGACAGAATATTATGCGAAAATCAGGAAAGATTGGAATGACAGCTATTTTCAAGGTAGAGATTTGGAAAATAAGAAAAACTCAGAAAATAGGGAGCTTGAAACGCCTAGAATTGATTATGTGATGGCAAAAAAGAGGACAGATTACAAAGCAAAAAAGAGTTTTTATATTAATGATAATTCAAGGAATTGGACGAAATTGTCGGATCATCTGCCGTATATGGCGGTTTTTGAGGTGGAGTAAGTTTGTTGGGAATGATTTTGAGATTTTTGGAATAGGATGAAATTTTGAAGTAATGAAGTATTGTTGTAATTTTTGTTGATGTGTGGAAAATAATATTAACAAGAAGTAGAAAAAATGACTGATATTTTGACTGATAAAATGACTGATAAAGAGCTTCAAAGACTGAAAATACTGGAAATGTATTTTGAGAAAAATAATTATATTGACAATAGTGAGGCTCAAAAGATTTTGAATGTTTCGGATTCTACGGCAAGAAGATTTTTGAATAAACTTGTGAAAGGTGGGATTTTGGAGGCATTTGGAGAGAAGAAAGGGAGAAAGTATAGGAAGAAATAAAATTTAAATTTTTAAATATTTAAGAATTATAAAAAATTATGATAATTCAAGAATAAATTAATATAAACAGGATGAGATAAAATGGATGTAAGTATAATTACTTGGGATGAAAATTATTATGATAGTTGCTATGAGGATTACCTTCAAATTATGAAAAATAATGAAATTGTTTATTATGGATACTGTTATGAATTAATTTCTTATAATGAAGAAGCACGATATAAGTTTGTGTTTGAATTTAATTATGGGGATATAAAAAATAAATGTGATACGGGTATAGTAAAATTTGAGAATAATTTTTTAATGGTTCCATTTCGAGAAAAGATTCATCAGTACGATTATAAATATTTACCTTTGAAATTTACTGAACAGCAGTTATTAAGGTTGATATCTAAAGAAGAAATAAGTTTAATAAATAAAATTTCTTATTCAGATATTTTGTTGCAGTGGTTAGGATTGAGTAATTTTAAAGGATATTTTGATACATTTGAAGAATATAAAAAACAATTATTTTATGATATATATTTTGTTGATATAGATAAATTAGATGATAATATTGAAAATTTTTTTAAAGAAGTATCGAAACTAAGAAATAGAGGAATAGTAAAAATTTTAAAAAATGATTTTGAAATTGTTACGGCTTATTTGAATACGGGAAAAATTTGGGAAGCATTTTTGAAAAAGGATGATAAAATATATTTGAATACAGAACTAGATGTAAGCATAGATGTAACAGATATTGTAGAGAAATATTATAAAAAATATTAAAATTAATTGCTTTTAAAATAGAGAAAAGATATAATTAAATAAAAAAAGGGAGAAAGTATTGAAAGAAATAGTAAAATATGGAGATAAATTATATGAAAATAAGATATTCAAAATTTGAAATTAATATGTGGGATATATTTTTTCTAGTAATATATTTAAGTCATTTATTAGGAGGAATTGATATTTTATTTAATAAAAAAGAAAAGGTTGGAATAATTTTTTTGGTTATTGGAATAAGTTATTTTGTATACAGATTTCTTTTGGTAATGATTATTAAAAGCAAGATAAAATTTGATTTTTCTGATTATGAGGTCAAAATAAAAGGTCTATTTTTTGAGAAAACTATTGAATATAGTGACATAAAGGAATTGATAGTTAGAAAGAATATATTAGGATCGTATGATATTCTTTTAAATTTTGACAGTACAATAAGTGTTTATAATTTGGTAACTGATGTTTCAATAGAAAATAATCATGAGAAAAGTTATGTTTTTTGTGATATAAAAGATAAAGATGAAATTTTGGAATATTTTTTGGAGAAAATAGGTTATCCTGAAAAAGAAATTCGTGAAAAAGTGAATGGAGAAAAATTATATGTGAGATATTCGATTTTTGAAAGATTTCATATGTTGTGCTGTTCAATATTTAGCATAGTATCAATTTTTTCGGTTGGAGTTGCTTGGGGGGATTTAGAATTAATGATTGAATTATTTGTAATAATAATATTATTACTAGTGATGACTATGATAAAATTTTTTAGAAAAGATTATATTATGAAAAGATATAATAATTGCAGTATATCAATATCTGAAAAGAAAAAAGAAATTTATATTATGGATGATTTTTTTGAAACAGATAAAAAAGTAATAATTAATTATGAAAATACAAATTTTAATAGTGTAAAATTTAATTTCTATTATTTCCAAAATAATGTAATGCCTAAAAATTATAAAAAATAAAGGATGATTTGAGGATATGGGAAAAGAATGTGGTTATAATCCAGCATTTAAGATTACAAATAATGTAATGAATCTTTTGACTGAAATTACAGAGATAGTTGGAGAAATAACAATTTTAGAAAAAACGAATCCTGATTTTGTTATAAAATATAAAAATAGGATAGAAATAATTTATTTAATGTTTAAGAATAAAATTAAAGACTTAACTTTAGAAGAAGTTTCAAATATAGTAAAAGGGAATTCAAGTGAACTATCATTTGAAAATATAGAAAAAATAAAAAAGATAAATGATCTTTATGAGAAAATAGAATTTTTAAATCCATTTTCAGTAAAGGATTTTTTAGATATTTATAGAATTTTGGTAAATTCAGATAACAAAGATTTAGTTCAAAATTTTTCAAAATATTTAAAAGAATTATTTTCTTGGTTAAAAAAGAGTAAATTGAATATTTTAATAAAATCTTGTATTTTACATTATGAAATAGCAAAAATGTCACATTTTGAAGATGGTAGAATGGGAAGATTATGGCAAATTTTAATTTTATCAAAATGGAAAAGTTTTTTTGCATGGATACCATTAGAAATATTAATACAAGAAAATATAGAAAAATATTATGAAATTATCAATAAATCAAAAAAATCGGAATCATTAAACCTTTTTGTTGTTTTTATACTTCAAATTATAAAAGATAATCTAAAAAAATTAAAAAAAAGAACTTCAAAATTATATGAGGAAGAAAATATTTCTAATTTTTTAAATGGTGCATATATTGGATTGTTTAAAGATGTTGAAGTTGAAGATATAACAGTAGATTTTAAATTTGATGCTTTTTATATAGGAGAAAATAATGAAATAGATTTTAGTACAGCGATAAAAAATAAATTTTCTGCGTTGATTCCAGAAGAAACTAGAAAAAGAAAATTGATATACAATAATACTATAAAAGAAATACAAAATATGGAAATTTCATTCAAAAAATGTAATCACTATTCTGAATCAGTTGATTTTATAATAGAGAATCAAAATGATAGAGAATATAAATATTATAAAGATTTTTTTGAAACTATTGAAACAAAATATTATATAAACGGACTGGGAAAACCATTGAATTTTTATTTATTAGAAGAAGATAAATGTAAAAACTGTGCATATTTATATGAATATTACACATATGTTACATTTTCTATTAAAATTATTGAATATAAATCATATATGGCTATGTTTATATTTGGTTCTAATTACTAAAAATAACAAAAAACAGGGAATTTATTTGCCTTTAAAAAACATAAAAGGTATAATATTAGTAAATAAAAAAAGAAAGGAAAATAAAAAAATGAAAAAAATTGAAAGAATAACAATAATAGTTTTAGACAGTGTTGGAGCAGGAGAATTGCCTGATGCGAATTTATTTGATGACTGTGGGTCAAATACTTTAGGAAATATGGCGAAAGCTCACGGTGGAATGAGTTTGCCTAATATGGGTAAATTAGGACTTGGAAATATTACTGAGATTGAAGGGACTCCAGCTGTGGAAAGTGCTGAAGGGGCCTATGGAAGAGCGATTGAGGTGTCGCATGGGAAAGATTCTACGACTGGACATTGGGAAATTGCTGGTGTGCCGTTGGAAAGACCGTTTCCAAACTATCAAAATGGATTTTCAGATGAAGTTATAAAGGAATTTGAAGAAAAAACTGGAAGAAAAGCTATGTTGAATAAGCCAATTTCAGGAACTGTAGCGATTGACCAATATGGAGAAGAACAAATTAAAACTGGAAATTGGATAGTTTACGGTTCAGCAGACCCTGTGTTTCAAATTGCTGCGAATGAAGAAATTATACCATTAGAAGAACTTTACAAAGCATGTGAAATCGCACTTGAAATTTGTAATGAAAAATCACCTGTGGCAAGGGTAATTGCAAGACCTTATGTTGGTAAAAAAGTTGGAGAATTTAAAAGAACTGCGAACAGACACGACTTTTCGATTGATCCGCCAAAAGAAACAATGCTTGAAAGATTGGAAAAAGCTGGACTTGATGTAGTTGGAATTGGAAAAACGAGCGACCTGTTCAATGGAAAAGGAATTACAGACAACAGAAAAGCTAATCAAGATAATTTGGATGGAATTAAGAAAACAATTGTGGCATTGAAAGAAGATACAAAAGGATTGATTTTTACTAATTTGGTTGACTTTGATGCAGTTTATGGGCATAGAAGAAATGTGGAAGGTTATGTAAATGCTTTGATTGAATTTGACAATTGGTTACCTGAAATTGAGAAAAACTTGAAAGATGATGAAATCTTGATTATCACTGCCGATCACGGAAATGACCCTACTTATAAAGGGACAGACCACACAAGAGAGTACATTCCAATATTGATTTACGGTAAAAATGTTAAAAAGAATGTAAATATTGGAACTAGAAAAACTTTTGCTGATATTGCGGCGACTGTTGAGGAAATTTTATTGGGGACTGAAAAAGAAGGAAGTTTTGCGAAGGAAATTTTGGAAGACTAGGAAATAGGTAAATGTGGGTTAACAAAAAGATAGCAAGAAGTCTCCGACTTTTATAAGTGGAAGATAAATTGCTTTTTTTGTAAAAAAATTGAAAAAAAATATACATATGATACAATATCAAAAGGAGGTGTAATTTCATGAAATATAATTTAGCATTCAAATATAGAATTTATCCAAATAAAGAGCAGGAATTATTGATAAATAAGACTTTTGGATGTGTTCGTTTTGTCTACAATACGATCTTGTATACTGCGAATAAATTTTATGAAGCTGGAAAAAATAAAATAATTACACCTGCCAGTTTGAAAAGTGAAAATCAATTTCTAAAAGAAGTAGACAGTTTGGCACTTTCAAATGCTCAATTGAATGTAAAACGATCATTTACGAATTTTTTTCAGAAGAGAGCGAAATTTCCAAGGTTCAAATCTAAAAAGAATAGTGTTAAAAGTTATACGACAAATTGTGTGAACAATCCGATAAGAATAGAGGAAAACAAATATTTGATTTTGCCGAAATTGAAAAGAATAAAATTAAAATATCATAGAGAAATACCAAAGAATTATAGAATAAAGTCGGTAACATTGACAAACAGTAATGGAAATTACTATGTTTCTGTTTTGACGGAATTTGAAAAAGAAATTCAAAAGGTAGCTAGTAAAGATAAAGTGATTGGGCTTGATTTTTCAATGTCTGAATTATTTGTCAGTTCTGAAAACCAAAGGGCTGATTATCCAAGATATTTTAGGATGTTGGAAGAAGAATTGAAAAAATTGCAGAAATCATTATCAAAAAAAGTGAAATTTTCTAAAAATTGGTATAAGCAAAAAGCGAAAATATCGAAATTACATGAGTATATCAAAAATTGCCGAAGAGATTTTCTACATAAATTATCGAGAAAATTATCTGAAGATTATAATGCTGTGGTTGTTGAAAATTTGAATATGAAAGGGATGAGTCAGGCATTAAATTTTGGGAAAAGTGTAGGAGATAATGGATGGGGAATGTTTTTGAGAATGCTTGAGTATAAACTGATGTTTTTAGGAAAGCAATTTTTGAAGATAGATAAGTGGTTTCCATCGTCGAAAACTTGCAGTAAATGTGGAAACGTTAAAGAGGAACTGAAATTATCAGAAAGAAGTTATAAATGTGAGTGCTGTGGGATTGAAATTGATAGAGATTATAATGCGGCACTGAATATAAGAGATGTTGGAAAAGAAATGTTGAAATATTAGGAAATAAAGAAACAGGGCAGGAACTGCCCAAAGAGCTTGATAAATATATTTGGCTAATAAAAGCAGATACTTCCCAAGAAGCTCCCGCTTCTAAAAGCGAGAGTAGTTCACAGATAGGGATAGCATTTTATGGAAAGAAAGTGAAAGTTTTTAGTAAATAAATTAGATTAAGAAGCAATAAGTAGGCGATAGATATGAAACCAAAAAAATTTTCAATAAATTTTATTCATAGACCAGAATTTTTTTATGCAGCTTTTGAATTGGAATTAAAAATTGAAGGAAAAAATATTTGTGAATTTACAGTTGATGGGAAAATAGAAAAGGATACAGCAAATTTAATATTTTTATCGGATTGGTTTGAGAATAATTTAAAATTTATTTTGAGTGAAGAAGATAAGTTTCCGTATAAAATAAAAGGAAATTGTGGAATTGAAATAAGAGAAAAAGCATATGAAATGGGAAATAAGAATCATGAAGAGATAGAATGGTTTGAAAAAATTCATGAATGGAGTGAACGGCATTTATGGACTTTTTCAGGACTCGAAATGGTGTATCCTGATGTAATGTTTAGAAAAATTAATGATAAAATAGAAGTTTCTTGGGATAGTACAAATAAATATAGAGATAATATGACATATAAAATTGAATTTACTAATTTAAAAGGAAAATCTTTTATTAAAATCGAAGAGTTTAAAAAGGAAATATTGAAATTTATTGAAAAAATAAAAAAAATTTATAAAATTATAACGGATAAAATGAAATCAATTTTTTATGGAGAGTATTTTAATAGTGAATATTTATACAAGAGAGAAGAAACAAATAATTTACAGGAAAACTTTTTAAAAGAAATAAATAATTTAGGTTATAATTTTAATACAATTTATGACTTAATTCTTTTAGAAAAAAAACATAAAAATGTGATTCCAATTTTTAAAAAATATTTAAAATTATTTGATTTAGATACAAGAAAAAATTTAGTTAGATTTTTAGGTGTGAAAGGATTTGATGAAATAATTCCGCTTTTGGAAAATGAATTTTTGGAAAATGTAGATAAAGAATATAGAATATCAATAGTAAACAGTCTAAGATTAATAGAAAATGATGAGATAGCAAAGGATTATTTAAAAAAATTGATGAAGATATAAATTTTAAAAATAAAAAAATTCATTAATTTATATTCCTGATTAATGATTTCATCATGATTTTCTAAATAAAATTTTTATAACATAGGCTAATATTGAAGAATAGCAATTAATTAATAACTTTAAACAGTAGGTGATAATCAGTGAATAAAAATGAAGAAGAAAATAAAGAAGAAGAACAAAAATGGCTAGACTGGGCAATTGAACTTCAAAGTCTAGCACAAGCAGGACTTGCTTATGGAAAAGATAAGTTCGATATTGAGCGGTTTGAGAGAATTAGGGAGATTTCGGCAGAAATGGTGGCACACAAAACTGAGATTTCGGTGGAAAAGGTAAAGGATTTATTTTGTAATGAAGTTGGATATCAGACACCTAAAATTGATGTGAGAGGTGTGATTTTTGAAAATGATAAAGTTCTTTTAATTCAGGAAAGTAATGGAAAATGGGCATTGCCAGGTGGATGGGCGGATGTTTATCTTTCTGTGAAGGAAAATGTGTTGAAGGAAGTTAAGGAAGAAGCTGGGATTGAGACTAGTGCTGAGATGATTATAGCTTTGCTTGATGTTACAAAAAATCAAGGTAAAAAGATACCATACGGTATAACGAAAGTATTTGTTTTGTGTGAATATGTGAGTGGAAAATTTGAGAAAAATATTGAAACGGTTGACAGCAGATATTTTGGGATTGATGAATTGCCTGAACTGGAAACAAAGAAAATCACAGCTGAGCAAATAAAAATGTGCTTTGAGGCGAATAGAAATAGGGATAAATGGAAGGTTGTTTTTGATTAAGAGAGTATCCATAATTTTGTGTAAACTCAAAATATAATACATGGTAAAGAATGTCAGGAATTAATTGAAATTTCATAAGTTGAAATTTTTTAGAAACAGGAATATTGTTTATTCTAATTGTTCTAGAAAGTAAAAAGATAGATTATTTTTATTAGTTTTGAGAGTATTTAATTTTTTTAAAAACTATAAACTAAATAAATTAATTAATTATTTTATTATACAAAAATTTGTACTCTCTTAATTTTGAAAATTTATAAAAAATTAGAAAAGGAAAAATAAAAAATGAAAATTAGAAAAGCAACAATTAATGATTTAGAAGAATTGACAAGAATTGAGGCAGAGTGTTTTCCTGCTGCGGAGGCGGCAACGGAAGAGAGTTTTCGTGGGAGATTGGAAATTTATCCAGATTTTTTTTGGATTTTGGAAAATGAGGATGGTAAAATTATTTCGTTTGTAAATGGGATGGCTACGAATGATGAAATTTTGACAGATGAAATGTTTGAAAATCCTAATTTACATGATGAAAATGGCGATTGGCAGATGATTTTTGGAGTGAACACGCTTCCAGAATTTAGACGGAGAGGTTATGCTGAGAAAGTTTTGAGAAAAGTTGTGGAAGATGCGAAAAGTGCTGGAAGAAAGGGTGTTGTGTTGACTTGTAAAGATAGGCTTGTTCCATTTTATGGGAAGATTGGGTTTGTGAATGAAGGGTTATCAGAGTCAACTCATGGGGGTGCGGTTTGGTATAATATGAGGATTATTTTTTAAAAAATTAAGAAATAAAAAAGTAGTATCGCTAAAAAATAGTTAATGTGATATAATAAGTTATAAAATAAAAAAGAACGGAGATGAGAAATGGCAACAGGTGGAATAGAAACTTTTATAACATTTGGCATATATTTATTATTTTTAACAAAAAGATAGCAAGAAGTCTCCGGCTTCTACAAGCGGGAGATGAATTGCTTTTTTTTTGTAAAAAAAATTGAAAAAAGGATACATCCATGATAAAATTTTTGTATAAAATATTGAAGAGAAATCATTAATGATAAAATTTCTAAAGAAATAATATTCAAAATCAAAAGGAGGTGTAATTTATGAAATATAATTTAGCATTCAAATACAGAATTTATCCAAATAAAGAGCAGGAATTATTGATAAATAAGACTTTTGGATGTGTTCGTTTTGTTTACAATACGATTTTATATATCGCTAATAAAATTTATGAAGAAACTGGAAAAAATAAAATAATTACACCTGCCAGTTTGAAGAGTGAAAATCAATTTTTAAAAGAAGTGGACAGTCTAGCACTTTCAAATGCTCAATCGAATGTAAAACGATCGTTTACGAATTTTTTTCAGAAGAGAGCGAAATTTCCGAGGTTCAAATCTAAAAAGAATAATGTTAAAAGTTACACGACAAATTGTGTGAACAATTCGATACGAATTGAGGAAAACAAATATTTGATTTTACCAAAATTGAAAAGAATAAAATTAAAATATCATAGAGAAATACCGAAGGATTACAAGATAAAGTCAGTAACATTGACAAACAGTAATGGAAATTACTATGTTTCTATTTTGACAGAATTTGAAAAAGAAATTCAAAAAAATTCAAGTAATGATAAAGTAATTGGACTTGATTTTTCAATGTCTGAATTATTTATCAGTTCTGAAAACCAAAGGGCTGATTATCCAAAATATTTTAGGATGTTGGAAGAAGAATTGAAAAAATTACAGAAATCATTATCGAGAAAAGTGAAATTTTCTAAAAATTGGTATAAGCAAAAAGCGAAAATATCAAAATTGCATGAGTATATTAAAAATTGCTGAAGAGATTTTCTACATAAATTATCGAAAAAATTGTCTGAAGAATACAATGCTGTGGTTGTTGAGGATTTGAATATGAAGGGGATGAGCCAGTCATTAAATTTTGGGAAAAGTGTAGGAGATAATGGATGGGGAATGTTTTTGAGAATGCTTGAGTATAAACTGATGTTTTTAGGGAAACAATTTTTGAAGATAGATAAGTGGTTTCCGTCATCGAAAACTTGCAGTAAATGTGGAAATATTAAAGAGGAACTGAAATTATCAGAAAGAAGTTATAAATGTGAGTGCTGTGGAATTGAAATTGATAGAGATTACAATGCGGCATTGAATATAAAAAACATTGGAAAATTGATGTTGGAATATTAAGGAAATAAAAGAAAACAGGGCAGGGACTGCCCGAAGAGCTTGGTAAATATATTTGGCTAACAAAAGCAGATACTTCCCAAGAAGCTCCCGCTTCTAAAAGTGGGAGTAGTTCACTGGCGATAGGAGTATATTTTTATGTAAAAACGGATACTCATGAGGAATATATTTTAGGTGGAAGAGGTGTAGGTTACTGGGTAACAGCAATGTCAGCTCAAGCGAGTGACATGAGTGGATGGTTATTGTTAGGATTGCCAGGAGCCGTTTACTTATCAGGATTAAAGCAAGTCTGGGTTATAATAGGATTAATAATAGGAACTTATATAAATTGGAAAATAGTAGCACCAAGATTGAGAATGCAGACAGAAGAACACGAAGCATTGACAATTCCAACATTTATATCAAAAAAATCAAATGATACGAAAGGTTACGTAAAAACTTTTTCAGCGATTGTAATTTTATTTTTCTTTACAATTTACTCGGCATCAGGATTGGTTTCAAATGGGAAGTTATTTGAATCGTTATTGGGAATTGATTATAAATTAGGAGTATTAGTAGGTGGAGGAACCATAATATTTTATACATTTTTAGGTGGATATTTGGCAGGAGTTTGGACAGATTTCTTTCAAGGAATATTGATGTTTTTTGCAATTATAATTGTTCCAGTTACAGCATATTTTGTAGTTGGAGGAAGTAGCGCTATTGATGTTGCAATGACTCAAAAGCATATTTCACTTAACTTGTTGAAATATCCAGAAGCACTTAGCATACCGGTAATTATTTCTGGATTAGGTTGGGGACTTGGATATTTTGGACAGCCACACATAATTGTAAAGTTTATGAGTATAAAAAGTGTAAATGAACTTTGGAAAGCTAGGTTAATCGCGATGGTATGGGTTATAATTTCATTGGTTTGTTCTATTGCAATTGGTATTACAGGAATTGCTCTTTTCAAAAATGTTCAAGATCCAGAAAAAATCTTCATTTACATGATAGGAAAATTATTCAATCCTTGGATAGCAGGTATTTTATATGCAGCGATTTTATCAGCAATAATGTCAACAATTTCAGCACAATTGTTAGTTGCATCGAATACCTTGACTGAAGATTTTTATAAATATATTGTTAAAAGAGAAAAAACGAATAAAGAACTTATTTGGGTTGGGAGAATTTGTATTATAATTATTTTTATAATCGCAACATTGTTATCAATGAATCCCAATTCAGAAGTATTGTCATTAGTTTCATACGCATGGGCAGGTTTTGGAGCTGTATTTTCTCCAGTAATTTTATTTATTTTGTACAAAAAAGAAATGAACTGGAAAAATATTTTGATTTCAATGGTTGTCGCTACAATTACAGTAATTTTCTGGAATCAAAGCGGACTTGGTAAAAAAATTTATGAAATTGTACCAGGATTTTTAGTAAATATGTTTTGTTTGTATATTTTGGAAAAATTTATTAAGAGTAAAAAATAAAAAATATAAAAAAGACTGATTTTAAAATTTAAAATTCTAAAATAGTCTTTTTTTATATATTAAGGTTCTTTTATTCTTAAAATATTAAATGCTTTTTATAAATTAAGATTGACGAGTACCTTTTTTGTTGTGGTCTTTTTGTTTTTCTTTATATTTTCTAACTTGTCTTTCCAATCTGTCGGATAGATCATCAATTGCTGCATATAAGTCTTTATTTTCAGCCTCTATTTTTATTTTTGTACCACTTGCAAAAACTAATCCATCAGCTTTGTGAACTGGACCTTCAGATTTTGTATCTTCGACAGTCAGAACAACATCGATTTCTGTGATAGCATCTGAATACTTGGAAATTCTGCTTATTTTTTCTTCAGTATAAGTTTTAATTGCATCTGTGACTTTAAGTTGTTTTCCGCTAATAATGATTTTCATAAATCATCACATCCTTTCATCTATGTCAATAATATTGTACCTTGAAAATTCAAAATGTCAATAGCGAAAATAAAATAATTAAAATTTTTTATTAAAATATTGTAAAATTTTATTAAATTAAAGAAAAATAGGAAATGGAGATTTAAGAAATATTGGGAAAGTATACTATGAAGAAAGAAACTTATTTTGGCACAGAAATAATTTTTTTGGTATTGAAAAAATAGTAAAATTTTGTTATACTTTTAATAGGTAGGAATTTTACAGCAATATAAGATTTTTTAAGGGAAATATTTTATTGGAGGAAAGATGAAAAAAAGATTTTTTGTCAGAAGAGCGTTCAGGATATTTTTTACTAGACAAATTGTAAAATTGTCTACTTTGTTATATAAAAAATATAAAAAATTAAATATACAAATATATGAAAAATCTGGGTAATCTTTTTTGCTTGGATTTTTATTTTTTATAAAATAAAAATATAGAAGGAGAGATAAAGATGAATTATAGAATCTTTGTGGAAAAAAAGAAAGATTTTAGAGTGGAAGCACAGAACTTGTTCAGCGACTTGAAGGAAAATGTTGGAATAAGTGAACTTAGCGATGTAAGAGTTCTGAATATTTATGATGTGTTTAACTTGGGTGAAAATGATTTGGAAAAATTGGAAAGAACGGTGTTTTCAGAAATAAATGCTGACAATGTTTTTAGATCGTTGGATGAAGTATTTGAAGAAAAAAATTCAGAAAATGTATATTTTTCAGTAGAATTTTTGCCAGGGCAATATGACCAAAGAGCAGATTCTGCAATTCAATGTGTAAATTTATTAATTGATAAAAACAATAATATTAACGTAAAAAGTGGGAAATTGATAATTTTATACGGGAAAATTTCTCCTGAAGAACTTGCTAAAGTAAAAAAATACTATATAAATGAAGTTGAAGCAAGAGAAAAGGATTTGAATGTTTTAAGTGAAAATGTTGAAACTGAAAATAAAGACGATGTTATTGTTTACGATGGATTTACTGAAAAAACAAAAGAAGAAATTGCAGATTTAAAAGATAAATTGGAACTGGCAATGACAGTAAATGACTTGCTATTCATTCAAGAATATTTTAAAAATGAGGAAAAAAGAAATCCTACAGAAACTGAAATTCGTGTTCTTGACACTTACTGGAGTGACCACTGCCGACATACAACTTTTGAAACAATCATTGATGACATTAAAATTGAAAATGAAACTTATAAAAATATCATCGAAAAGGCTATTAGCGAGTATTTAGAAAGCAGAAAATATGTTCATGCCGACAGAATTTCTAAAAAGCCTATGACTCTTATGGATCTTGCTACAATTTTTGGAAAAGAGCAGAGAAAAAATGGAAACTTGCCAGATTTGGAAGTTTCAGATGAAATAAATGCCTGCTCGATTTATATTGATGTACCAATTGAAAGAATTGGTGAAGATGGGGAAAAGAGCATAACTACAGAAAAATGGATTTTGCAGTTTAAAAATGAAACTCATAATCACCCAACAGAAATTGAGCCATTTGGCGGGGCTTCTACTTGTATTGGTGGAGCAATTCGTGATCCGTTATCTGGAAGAACTTATGTTTATCAGGCTGTAAGAATTAGCGGTTCTGCTGATCCAACTGAAAAAATTGCAGATACAATGGCTGGAAAATTGCCGCAAAAGGTTATTACACAAGTGGCAGCACACGGATTTTCATCTTATGGAAACCAGATTGGACTTGCGACAACTCACGTGAATGAAATTTATGATGAAGGTTATAAGGCTAAAAGAATGGAATTGGGGCTTGTTGTGGGAGCGGCACCTGCTGAAAATATTATCCGTGAAAAGCCTGAAAATGGAGATGTTGTAATTTTACTTGGTGGAAGAACTGGAAGGGATGGAATTGGTGGAGCAACTGGTTCATCTAAGGAACATACAACAGAGTCTTCTGAAAAATCAAGTGCAGAAGTGCAAAAAGGAAATGCAATTGTAGAAAGAAAAATTCAAAGACTTTTCAGAAACAGAAATGTTACAAAATTAATTAAAAAATGTAACGATTTTGGAGCTGGAGGAGTTTCAGTTGCAATTGGGGAACTTGCTGATGGACTTGAAATTGACTTGAATAAAGTAAGAGTGAAATATATTGGGCTAAATGGAACAGAGCTTGCTATTTCAGAGTCACAGGAAAGAATGGCAGTTGTTATTGAAAAACAAAATTTAGATAAATTTATAGAATTTGCAAATGAAGAAAATCTGGAAGCATATCAAGTGGCTGAAATTAATGATTCAAATAGACTTGTTATGAAATACAATGGAAAAGCGATTGTTGATATTTCAAGAGATTTCTTAAATACAAATGGGGCTGCTTCAAACATTAATATTACAATTGAAAATACTCCAAAATTGAACTTGAACAGAGAAATTGAAGGAAATGACTTTAGAAGCAAATTTGTAAATAATTTGAAGGATTTAAATGTAGCTTCACAAAGAGGACTAGTTGAAACTTTTGATTCAACAATTGGAGCAACTACTGTATTAATGCCATTTGGTGGAAAATATCAATTAACTCCTGCAGAAGTTTCGGTGCAAAAAGTATCAGTAATCAATGCAGAAACTGATGTCGCTTCAATGGTTGGATATGGATACAATCCTTATGTGGCAAAACAAAGTACGTTCCACGGTGGTGCTTACGCTGTAATTGAATCAATGGCAAAAGTTGTCGCTGGTGGAGGAAATTACAAAAATATCAGATTTACGTTCCAGGAATATTTTGAAAGATTGGGACAAGATTCTAAAAAGTGGGGAAGACCATTATCAGCATTATTAGGAGCATTGCACATACAAAAAGCTTTTGGATTACCTTCAATTGGTGGAAAAGATTCAATGAGCGGAACATTTAATGATATTTCTGTACCGCCAACATTGGTATCGTTTGCAGTGAGTGTTACAGATGCGGAAAATGTAATTTCTAGCGAATTTAAAAAGGCTGGAAACAACGTTTACTTGATTACAACTCCAAATGATGAAGATGATTTGCCAAAACTTGATGAATTAAAGGCAAACTTTGACTTTGTGACTGAAAATATTAGAAATAGAAAGATTGTTTCCGCTATGGCTGTTAAAAATGGTGGAATTGCCGAAAGCATTGCAAAAATGGCATTTGGAAATAAACTTGGTGTAGATGTTGCAGCAGATCTTTCTGAAAATGAATGGTTTAAAGTAAATTATGGAGCATTTATTGTAGAAACTGCTGGAAATATTGAAAATAAAAATGCTGTTTTACTTGGAAAAGTTACGGATAATGCGAAAATTTCTGTAAATAGCATAACTTTTGACTTGGATGAATTAATTGGAACTTGGGAAAGCAAACTTGAAAGAATATTCCCAACTAAAAAAGAAGTTGAGGAAGAACATAAAATTGCACATTGCAAAGGTGTAAAATATGAAAAAATCGAAAAGATTGAAACTCAAAATATAATTAGCAATATTTCAAACACTTATGCGAAACCAAGAGTATTTATTCCAGTATTCCCTGGAACAAACTCAGAATATGACTTGGAAAGAGCGTTTAATAGAGAAGGTGGACTTGCGAAAATTGGTGTATTTAATAACTTGTCACATAGCAATATTTTAAGTTCAATTGATAATTTTGTTAAAGAAATTAATAATTCGCAAATATTGATGCTGCCTGGAGGATTCAGTGCGGGAGATGAACCAGATGGATCGGCTAAATTTATGGTTGCTGTATTGAAAAATAAAAAAGTTAAAGAAGCAGTGGAAAATCTATTGAAGAGAGATGGATTAATCTTAGGAATTTGTAATGGATTCCAAGCGTTGATTAAATCAGGATTGTTACCTTATGGAGAAATTCGTGAATTAAATGAAGATTCGCCAACATTGACATTTAATACAATTGACAAACATATGTCAAAAATCGTGCAAACAAAAATTATTACAAATAATTCACCTTGGTTAGCTAATATGAAAGAAGGAGATATTCATTCAGTAGCGATTTCTCACGGAGAAGGAAGAATTGTTATTACAGAAGAAGAATATAAAAAATTATTTAAAAATAATCAAATTGCAACTAAATATGTTGATTTGGATGGGAATTCGACAATGGATTCACAATTTAATCCAAATGGTTCTTATTATGCGATTGAAGGAATGTTGGCATATAATGGTAGAATCTTTGGTAAAATGGGACATTCTGAAAGAAAAGGTAAAAATGTTTACAAAAATATTTATGGAGATAAAGAACAAAATATCTTTAGAAATGGAATTAAATTCTTTAAATAAGGAAAAGGAGAAAGTGAAAAATGAAAGTAGCAATATTTTTTGGAAGTCAGTCAGATACTGACAAAATGAGAGGTGCAGCAAATTGCTTGAGAGAATTTGGGATTGAGTTTGAGGCTTATGTATTGTCGGCTCACAGAGTTCCTGAAAAATTGGAAGAAGTTTTGGCTGATGTTGAAAAAAGAGGTGCAGAAGTGATTATTGCTGGAGCTGGACTTGCGGCACATTTACCTGGAGTTATTGCTTCAAAAACAATACTGCCAGTAGTTGGAGTTCCTTTAAATGGAGCACTTGAAGGATTGGACGCACTTTATTCGATTGTTCAAATGCCAAAATCTATTCCAGTAGCAACTGTTGGAATTAATAATTCATACAATTCAGGAATGTTGGCAGTACAAATTCTTGCAATAAAATATCCTGAAATTAGAGAAAAATTGGTTACATTTAGAAAAGAAATGAAAGCTAAATTTATTGCTGATAATGAGAAAAAAGTTGAATTATAATTTGTAATAGACTTATTTGGAAGTTATATGTATTTATAATTTAATAAAACAAATATTTTGAAGCAAGAAGTATTGATATTGACCCCTTGTGGAAATAAAAAATTCAAGTTATTGAACAATATAATATTTATTTGATATAATTTAAAAATAAAAAATGGAGGAAATAAAAATGGAAAAAAGAGAACAAATTTATGAAGGAAAAGCAAAATCAATTTTTGCAACAGATAATGCGGATGAAATAATTATGTATTTTAAAGATGATGCGACTGCATTTAATGGAGTAAAAAAAGATCAATTGGAAGATAAAGGAATTTTGAATAATAAAATTTCTACATTACTTTATGGATATTTGATTAAACACGGTGTAAAAACTCACTGGATTAAAACTTTGAATGAAAGAGAACAACTTTGTAAAAAAGTGGAAATTGTGCCTTTGGAAGTAATTATTAGAAATAGAGCAACTGGAAGTTTTGTAAAAAGATATGCGGCTGAAGAAGGAAAAATCTTTAAAAGACCTACATTTGAATTGTCTTACAAAAATGATGATTTAGGAGATCCATTATTGAATGATGATCACGCTTTGGCATTGGAATTGCTTACTGAAGAAGAATTGGCTGAAATTAAAAAACAAACTTTCTTGATTAATGATTTGTTGTCTGCATTATTTGATAAAATGAACTTGATTTTAGTAGATTATAAAATTGAGTTTGGAAGAGATAAAGATGGAAATATTTTACTTGCAGATGAAATTAGTCCAGATTCAATGAGACTTTGGGATAAAGATACACTTAAAAAATTGGATAAAGATAGATTTAGACAAGATTTAGGAGACGTAATGGGTGCTTATCGTGAAGTTCTTCGTCGTATGGAAGAAGTTTTAAAATAAATTAAAAAAATAAATTTCTGAAATCATATATTAGCAAGGGGTCTTGACTCCTTGTCATTTAAATAAAATAAAAAATATTGATAAAGTATAAACTAAACTGTTTATAACAAAATGGAGGAAAACTACAAATGATTAAGAGCTTGAATGAAGAATGTGGAGTTTTTGGAGTTTTTGGACATCACGAAGCGGCAAGACTTACTTATTATGGATTACATAGTTTGCAACATAGAGGACAAGAAGCAGCAGGAATTGTAGTAAGTGACGGTAAGCGTGTGAATGGTCATCGTGGGCCTGGACTTGTGTCGGAAGTATTTAACGATGATAGAATTTTTAACCGTTTGCAAGGAAATTGTGCTATTGGACATGTTAGATATGCGACTTCTGGAAGCAGCAGCGGTCGTAATATTCAGCCATTTTTGTTCCAATTTTTTGACGGAAGTATTGCTTTGGCACACAACGGAAATTTGATTAATGCGAAAAAATTGAAAAGAGAATTGGAAAAACACGGTGCAATTTTTCATTCTACATCAGATACAGAAGTGTTGGTTCATTTGATTAGAAGAAGTAAAGAAAAAGATTTTTTGAGTCAATTGAAAGATGCATTAAGACAAGTAAAAGGTGGATTTTCTTTCTTAGTTCAAACTCAAACAGAATTGTACGGTGCAGTTGACCCTTTTGAATTTCGTCCTTTAATTTTAGGAAAAACAAAAAATGGAGCATATATTTTGGCGAGTGAAACTTGTGCGTTGGAAATTGTTGGAGCGGAATTTGTTAGAAATATTAGATCTGGAGAAGTTGTAATTATTGATAAAGATGGATACAGAATTGAAAAATATACTGACGATACTTCGACTGCGATTGCGGCGATGGAATATGTGTATTTTGCAAGACCTGATTCGGATATTTCAGGAATAAATGTACATTCAGCTCGTAAAAGATGCGGAAGAAGATTGGCACAAGAAGCACCAGTTGAAAATGCAGATATTATAATCGGAGTTCCAAATTCGTCATTGTCGGCAGCGAGTGGTTATGCAGAAGAAAGCGGGAAACCTTATGAAATGGGATTAATCAAAAACCAATATGTAGCGAGAACATTTATTCAGCCAACTCAAGAATTGAGAGAACAAGGTGTTAGAATGAAACTTTCTGCTGTAAAAGGTGTTGTAAAAGACAAAGTTGTAGTCATGATTGATGATTCAATAGTTCGTGGAACTACTTCAAGCCGTATTGTTCAGTTATTGAAGGAAGCTGGAGCAAAGGAAGTTCATGTAAGAATTGCATCACCAGAATTTAAGTTTCCTATTTTTTACGGAATTGATGTGTCAAATTCATCAGAATTGATTTCGGCAAATAAAACTGTTGAAGAAGTGAGAGACTACATTGGTGCAGATTCATTGGCTTTCTTGAGTATTGACGGATTAATTGATTCAATAGGACTTAATTTTGATGCACCATATACAGGACTTTGCATGGAATGTTTTAATGGAGATTATCCAGCTGGATTGGGAGATTACGAGGAAGAATTTTATGCTTCGTTGACACCAATTCAAAAAGAGGCTTTGAAAGAATTGGAAAAATAAGGTGAAAAAATGTATATAGTAAGTTTAAATTATGTAAAAGCAGTAAGTGAAGTTGAAAAATATTTAGAAGAACATATAAAATTTTTGGAAAAATATTATGAAATGGGAAAATTTATTTGTTCAGGAAGAAAAAATCCTAGAACAGGTGGTGTAATTTTGCTAAATGCAGAAAACTTGGAAGAAGTTAAGAAAATAATTTCAGAAGATCCGTTTAATATAAATGGAATTGCAGAATATGAAATTACAGAATTTTTTCCTACAAAATATGCAGAAGATTTCGCAAACTTTGTAAAATAAAAAATAGAGATTTAATTTAAAACAGGAGGATAAAGAATGTCAATTTCTTATAAAGATTCAGGAGTAGATAAAGAAGAAGGATACAGAAGTGTCGAGAAAATAAAAGAAAGAGTAAAAGCAACTTACAACAAAAATGTTATGAATGAATTAGGAAGTTTTGGAGCTTTATACAAATTAGGAGAATACAAAAAACCAATTTTAGTATCTGGAACTGATGGAGTTGGAACAAAATTAAAAGTTGCATTTGAAACAAATAAATATGACACAGTTGGAATTGACTGTGTTGCAATGTGTGTAAATGATATTTTGTGTCACGGAGCACAACCATTATTTTTCTTAGATTACCTAGCTTGTGGAAAATTGGACTCAAATGTTTCTTCTGAAATAATTAAAGGTGTTGTAGAAGGTTGTCTTCAAGGAGATTCAGCTTTAGTAGGTGGAGAAACTGCTGAAATGCCTGGGTTTTATGCAGATGGAGAATATGACATTGCAGGATTTGCAGTTGGTGTAGTTGAAGAAGAAAAAATGGTTAATGGAAGTAAAGTTCAAGAAGGAGATGTAATTGTTGCAATTCCTTCAAGTGGAGCTCACAGTAACGGGTTTTCATTGTTAAGAAAATTATTCACTGATTTTAACGAAGAATTCAACGGAAAAACAATTGGAGAACATTTATTGACACCAACAAAAATTTATGTAAAACCAATTCAAAAAGTTATGGAAAAAGTGCAAGTGAACGGAATGGCTCACATAACTGGTGGAGGACTTATCGAAAATGTTCCAAGAACTATACCAGATGGACTTTGTGCAAACATCGAAAAAGCGAAAGTAAAAGTTCATCCATTATTCAAACACGAAACATTCTCAAGAGTTCCAGAAGAAGAAATGTGGGGAACATTCAACATGGGAGTTGGATTTGTTGTTATTGTAAATAAAAATGATGCTCAAACAGTTATTGATATTTTAGCTGAAAATGGAGAAGAAGCCTATGAATTAGGAACTATTGTTAAAGGTGATGAAAAAATTAATTTATATTAAAAATAAAGATGATAAAAATAAATTTAAAGAGAGTGAAAAAATGTCTAATAAAAATAAAAAAAGAATAGCAGTTTTAGTTTCTGGTGGAGGGTCGAACTTACAGTCAATTATTGACAACATTGAGCAAGGAAACTTAAATTGTGAAATTTCTTATGTAATTGCAGATAGAGAGTGTTATGGATTGGAAAGAGCAGAAAAACATGGCATAAAAAATGTTTTGCTTGACAGAAAAGTATTAAAAGAAAAATTGTCTGATGAAATTAGCAGTGTTCTTGAAAACGATGACGAAAAAACAGATTATATCGTATTAGCAGGATATTTGTCGATTTTATCGCCAGAATTTATAAAAAAATGGTCAAGAAAAATTATAAATATCCATCCATCATTGCTTCCAAAATTTGGTGGAAAAGGAATGTATGGAATGAATGTTCACAGAGCAGTTATCGAAGAAAAAGAAACTGAAAGTGGTTGCACAATTCATTTTGTTGACACAGGAGTTGATACGGGAGAAATAATTTTACAGATGAAAGTTCCTGTGCTTAGTGATGATACACCTGAAATCTTGCAGAAGAGGGTGCTTGAGAAGGAGCATGTTTTGCTGATTGAAGGAATTAAGAAGTTATTAGGAAAATAATTTTGAAACTAAAGAAAAAGGTGAAAATACTAGTAGTTATTGCAGTGATTACTGGAGGATTAACTGGATTTTTGCTGGTAAAGTTTATTCAGAAAAAATTAAAAGATAAAAATGAAAACAGATAGAAATTGGAAGTGTGATACTAAATTTTATTTAAAAACTAAAATATTTTTAATAATAAGGGGCTTGTCCCCTTGCTGAAAAAATTCATAACAAATACACTATCCAACTGAACGGCAATAGAAGTTCGGCAATAGAAGTTATTTATACAAAAAATCAAAAAAAATTTTGAAAAATCAGAAAAATATGGTAAAATAAGACTGTGGAAAAAATTCCTACCACTATAAGAAATGAAAAATAAGAAGAAAAATCCACTCAAAGTCAATAAAAATGAGTATTAGGAGTTACGGAAAATGATAAAAAAACAGCAAAAAATAATAAAAATTAAGCAAAAAAATGTGATTTTAATATCTGAAAAAATCTTTGTAACACTAATAAATAAAGGATTTTCTCAAAAAGACGGGTTAAAGTAGAGTATCCATTAAAATAAGGGTGAAAACCTGATTTAGAGAATTTAACCATACCTTGTTCTAGAGGTTAAAGTAGAGTATCCATTAAAATAAGGGTGAAAACGTATTCAGTATGTAGCAAATCTAATTTTTTAACAAGGTGTTAAAGTAGAGTATCCATTAAAATAAGGGTGAAAACAACTTTTTTATAAGGTTGTTTTTTTTATTTATTGTCAAATATGAGAAAAAAAGCAAAAAAAAACAGAGAGTCAATACAAATTTTGTATATTCTCTCTATTTTATTTATCATAAATTGTATAATTTCAAAAAAGATTTTCAAAAACTATCTTGAGTAAACTTTTGTTAATTTAGCGATTCTTTCTGCTAGTTCATCAGTTAATACGCCTTCTTTTAATCTCCATTGCCAGTTTCCGCTAGCAAGTCCAGGAGTATTGATTCTAGCTTCACTTCCTAATCCTAAGAAATCTTGGATTGGAACGATTGCCATGCTTGCGACAGAGCTCCATGCACCTCTTATTGCATCCCAATGAATTTCATCATCAGATCTTGAGTTTAAATAGTCTCTTGCAAATTGCTTATCGTTTTCATTGGCTTTTGTGAACCATCCGATTAATGTGTCATTATCGTGAGTTCCTGTATAAACTACACAGTTTTTTGTGTAAGTATGAGGCAAGTAGTCGTTTTCTTCTTTAGAATCAAATGCAAATCCTAAAATTTTCATTCCAGGGAATCCAGTTGCTTCTCTCAAATCAATAACACCTTGCGTCATTGTTCCTAAATCTTCAGCAATTATAGGTAATTCTCCAAGTTCATTTTTAATGGCGTCAAATAAGTCCATTCTAGGTCCTGGACACCAAGTACCATTTTCAGCTGTTTTATCTCCATAAGGAACAGCCCAGTATTCATCAAATCCTCTAAAGTGGTCAATTCTTATGATGTCACAAGTGGAAAGGTTGGCTTTAACTCTGTCAATCCACCATTTGTAGTTTAATTCTTTTAATTTATCCCAGTTGTATAATGGATTTCCCCAAAGTTGTCCAGTAGCACTGAAATAATCAGGCGGAACTCCTGCAACTTTAACTGGTTTTCTTTCTTCATCAAATAGGAAAATTTCTGGATTTGCCCATGCGTCAGAGCTATCAGCAGCTACGAAAATAGGGATATCTCCAATTATTTTTACACCATTTTCATTAGCATATTTTTTTACAGCATTCCATTGTTTGAAGAATAAAAATTGAATAAATTTTTGATATTCAACTTCTTCTTTAACTGTTTCATAATATTTTTCCATTGCTTCAGGCTGTCTAGATTTAATATCTTCTGGCCATTCATTCCAAGGCAATCCATTAAAATGATTTTTTAAAGAGATGTACATTGCAAAATCATTTAACCAGCTTTGGTTATGAGCTTTAAATTCTTCAAATAAATATTTTAGTTCTTCTCTTTCTTTATTTTCTTTAGTGTTTTTGTAATTTTCGTATGCTTTTCTCAATAAAGGATATTTTTGATTGTAAATAGCACCATAATCAACATTTTCAGGATTTTCTCCAAATGAAATTCCTTCTAAGTCAGATTGTGACAATAAATTTTCTTCAACTAGCAAATCAAAATCAATAAGATATGGATTACCAGCAAAAGTAGAGAATGATTGGTATGGAGAGTCACCATATCCTGTTGGCCCTAACGGGAATATTTGCCATAATTTTTGATTAGATTTTTTCAAAAAATCTACGAATGCAAAAGCTTCTTTTCCTAAAGTTCCAATTCCATATTTCCCTGGAAGTGAAGTAGGATGTAATAAAATACCTGAACTTCTTTCGAACATTTTTATGTCCTCCTTAAAATTATTAATAAAATTAAATTTTTATTTCTCACTTTAAATATACTATATTTTATTTAAATTGTCAACATATACGTAAATGTAAATTTTTAAAATTGTTAAAAATATTGAAAATAAAGGGTTTTTAGTCATTTAAACATTTGAATGAAATAAAAAATTAATGAAATTTAAGGATGAATGTGGTATAATATATTTAATAAAACAGTTTTAATAAAACAGTTTTAAAAAATAAATTAAATAAATAAAATTGTAAGGAAAGGTTGTAATTATGAAAATATTGACAATAAATGTACATGCGTGGTTAGAAAAAAACCAAATGGAAAAAATCGACATTTTAGCAAAGGCTATTGCTGAAAAGCAGTATGATGTGATAGCAATGCAGGAAGTGAATCAGCTTATGAATAATCCTGTAATTTTTGATGACATAAGACAGGAAAATTATGGATGGGTTCTTCTGGAAAAATTACAAGAATATACAGATACAGATTATTATTATCATTGGAGTAATTCACATATTGGATATGGAAAATACAATGAAGGAGTTGCAATAATTACAAGACATAAAATAAAAGAAGAAGATGAGTTTTACTGCACTTTTGCTCAATCGGTAAGAACAATTTCTTCAAGAAGAATTGTAAGTATAACAATTGACTATAATGGACAGGAAATTGAATTTTACAGCTGCCACATGAATCTTCCAAACTGTGAAACTGAAGATATGGGAAAAAGTATTCAAAATATCTTAACAAGAACTAAAAATGATAATTTAAAAATATTAATGGGTGACTTTAATACAGATGCCATTGGAAGTTCTGAAGATTATAAAAATATCATATCTCAAGGATTGTTTGACACATATACTTTAGCTGAGAAAAAAGATAGTGGAATAACAGTTGATAAGAGTATTGATGGATGGGCTAATGATAAATCTCAAAAAAGAATTGACTACATATTTAGTAACAAGGAAATAAAAGTAAAAGAAAGTAAAGTTATTTTTAATAATGAAAATAAAAAAATTGTTTCAGATCATTTTGGAGTAGAAGTAGAAATAGAACTTTAATTTATTTGTAAAAAATATACATATTCAAAATCTAATAGAACAAAAAATTTAGATTATTATAAAAATTTAAAATGAAATAATAATAAGTTTGATAAAAATATAAAAAAATTCAATAAAATAAAAACTTACAAAAAGCCAGTAATAATCGCTATTTTTTATGTAGCGATTATTTTTTTTTGAAAAAAAATGAAAAAAGATATACGTAAATGTATTGACAAATCAAAAAAGTGTGGTATATTTAAAATAAGGGAAAAATAAATTAAATATATAAATTTTTAGGAGGTACTCAATCATGATGAAAAAAATTCAGCGATTTGGTGGAGCAATGATGGCGCCAGTTCTATTATTTGCATTCACAGGGATAGTCGTAGGAATAGCATCACTATTTACGAATCCACAAGTAATGGGTTCAATTGCAAATGAAGGGACAAACTGGTATAAATTCTGGTTTGTGATAAGTGAAGGTGGTTGGACAGTATTTAGACAAATGCCGTTATTGTTCGCAATCGGATTGCCAATCAGCCTTGCGAATAAAACAAATGCAAGAGCATGTTTGGAAGCGTTTGCTTTATATACAACTTATAATTATTTTGTAGCTGCAATGCTTGCACAATGGAGTTTCTTTGGTGTTGACATGAGTAAAGAAGCTGGAGGAACAAGTGGACTTGCAGTAATTGCTGGAGTAAAAACACTAGATACAAACTTATTTGGTGCAATTATAATTTCTGCAATAGTAGTTTATTTACATAATAAATATTTTGATAAAAAGTTACCAGACTTTTTAGGAGTATTTCAAGGAACAGTATTTGTTTATATTATTGGTTTCTTAGTAATGATTCCATGTGCTTTCATAACTGCACTTTGCTGGCCAAAAGTTCAAATTGGAATTAACAACTTGCAACAATTATTAAAAGTTTCAGGACCAATTGGAGTATGGATTTATACGTTCCTTGAAAGAGCATTGATTCCAACAGGATTACACCACTTTGTATATACACCATTTATATTTGGACCAGCAGCAGTTCCAGGTGGAATTCAAACTTACTGGGTTCAACATATAAGTCAATTTGCTCAATCTACAAGACCTTTAAAAGAAATGTTCCCACAAGGTGGATTTGCATTACACGGTAACTCAAAAATCTTTGGTTCAGTAGGTATCGCACTTGCAATGTATTCAACAGCTAAACCTGAAAACAAGAGAAAAGTAGCAGGATTGTTATTACCAGTTTTATTAACTGCAATAGTTTCAGGAATTACAGAACCACTTGAATTTACATTCTTATTTATAGCACCAGTATTATTTGGATTACACGCAGTATTAGCTGCAACAATGTCAACATTGATGTATATGTTCGGAGTTGTAGGAAACTTTGGTGGAGGATTCTTAGACTTTATGTTCTTAAACTGGATTCCAATGTTTAAAAACCACAGTGGAACAGTAATTACTCAAATTGTAATTGGATTAATCTTCACATGTATTTACTTCGTATTATTCAGATTCTTAATTTTAAAAATGGATTTAAAAACTCCAGGTAGAGAAGATGAAGATGAAGAAATGAAACTTTATACAAAAGCTGATTATAGAGCTAAACACGGTGAAGGTGGAGCACAAGGTGCAGCAGCTGTAGCTGGTGGAGATGAATATGCTCAAAAAGGTGCAATCATTCTTGAAGCATTAGGTGGAAGAGAAAATATTGAAGAACTTAATAACTGTGCAACTAGACTTAGAGTAAGTGTAAAAGATGCAAGTAAATTATTACCAGATGCAGCATTTAAAGCAGCAGGAGCTCATGGTGTAGTTAGAAAAGGAACAGCTATTCAAGTAATCATTGGATTGTCAGTACCTCAAGTAAGAGAAAGAATTGAAGAAATGATGAAAAAAGGGTAAAAATAAAATTTGATAAATAATTGAATTTAAATTTTATAAAAAATTAAGAAAGAATTTTCAAAAGTTAAAAATTTTAAGTATAAAATTATAAAACTTGCGAAAGTTCTTTCTTTTATATAAATTTGTTTTTTGATATTTATACAATTGGATTTGTTAAAGCATTTGAAAAAATTTCAAAATAAAAGAAAAAGAGGTTATTTTCAAAAATGATATAATCTCTTTTTTTGTATAAAAATTATCTTTTTGCAATAGCAGTGAAAGTAAATTTCTCAGGATGATGAATTATTGTTTCATACTGAAAAAGTGTTCCATTTGATAAATAGGCATGTGTTTCAATGACAACAACCATATTTATATCTTTCAATTTAAAATATTTTTGCTCTTCAGAAGTAATTTTTCTAAATTTTATTTCTCTACGAGAGTAGGCAATTTTTAATTTTAGCTCTTTTTCTAAATATTCGTAAATAGAATTTTTTGCGATTTTCTCATTTAAAAATGGAACGATTCTTCTATCAAAAAATGAAGTAGAATAATTTAGCACTTCACCATTTAATGAAGTAGTTCTAACAACCTTATAAAAATCAGCGTTTTCAGAAACTTGGAATTTATCCATGAGTTCCTTTACCCCTTGTACAATATAAAGGCTTATTAATTCTTTTTCAAGATGAATATTTTGAATTTTATTAAGTTCTTGTGTAGTTTGAATAGAAGTCAAAGAAATATTTTCTAAATTTTTTTTCTCCAAAATAATTGACTTTTTTCCTTTTACTTTTTGAATGCGCCCCTCTGTTTCTAACATTGAAAGAGCTTTTCTCACAGTAAGTTTGGAAAAATTATACTCTTCTGCCAAATCATCTTCTTTTTTTAAAAAATCACCAGGTTTAAGCTCTCCATTTTTTATTTTTTCTTTTATATCTTGATAAACTTTTTCATATTTTTTCATTCGTTTATATAAACCTTTCATAGAATTATTATTTTACTCAAATTTTTAGGTATCAAATAATTAAATTTAATAAAGATAAATAAATTGAGTAAAATAGATAAATTGCGTTAAATTAAATACAATTTTATTATACAATAAATTACATAAAATATCAACTTATATTAAAAGATATATATATAAATCAAAAAAAATAAAAAAGATTTATATAAACCTATTGACTTTTTAAAAAAATATGCTATAATAACTAATGAAGTAGGAAAGCAAAAAATATATAACTAATAAATTATAGGAGATGATTATTTATGAAAAAATTTTCAATTGTAGTAGCTGGTGGAGGGAGTACATTTACTCCAGGGATTGTTCTGATGTTATTGGATAACTTAGACAAATTTCCAATCAGACAAATAAAATTTTATGATAACGATGCAGAAAGACAGGAAGTTATAGCAAAGGCTTGTGATATTATTATAAAGGAAAAAGCACCTGATATTAACTTTGTTTATACAACAGATCCTGAAACAGCATTTACAGATGTTGACTTTGTTATGGCGCATATAAGAGTTGGAAAATATGCAATGCGTGAAAAAGATGAAAAAATACCTTTAAAACATGGAGTATTAGGACAAGAAACTTGCGGACCAGGAGGAATTGCTTATGGAATGCGTTCAATTGGTGGAGTTATTGAATTAGTTGATTTTATGGAAAAATATTCGCCAAATGCTTGGATGTTGAACTATTCAAATCCTGCGGCAATTGTAGCAGAAGCAACTAGAAGATTGCGTCCAAATTCTAAAATATTAAATATTTGTGATATGCCAATTGGAATCGAAATAAGAATGGCTGAAATGCTTGGATTGAAATCAAGAAAAGATATGGTTATTAGATACTTTGGATTGAATCACTTTGGTTGGTGGACAGATATTAGAGATAAACATGGAAAAGACTTAATGCCTGAATTAAAAGAAAAAGTTGCAAAAATAGGGTATAATGTAGAAATTGAAGGAGAAAATACTGAAGCAAGCTGGAATGATACATTTACAAAAGCAAGAGATGTATTTGCAATTGATCCTACAACAATGCCTAACACTTACTTAAAATACTATTTCTTCCCAGATTATGTAGTAGAACACTCAGATCCTAATCATACAAGAGCGAATGAAGTAATGGAAGGAAGAGAAAAATTCGTATTTGGTGAATGTAGAGCAATCGCTGAAAAAGGAACTGCAAAAGATAGTAAACTTCATGTAGACGATCATGCTTCATATATAGTTGACTTGGCAAGAGCAATTGCTTATGATACAAAAGAAAGAATGTTGTTAATCGTAGAAAACGATGGAGCGTTATCAAACTTTGATCCAACTGCAATGGTAGAAGTACCTTGTTTAGTAGGTTCAAATGGACCTGAAAAAATTGTTCAAGGTAAAATCCCTCAATTCCAAAAAGGTTTAATGGAACAACAAGTTTCTGTTGAAAAATTAACAGTAGAAGCATGGATTGAAGGTTCATACCAAAAATTATGGCAGGCAATTACATTGTCAAGAACTGTGCCAAGTGCATCTGTTGCAAAAGCTATTTTGGATGACTTGATCGAGGCTAATAAAGATTTCTGGCCAGTTTTGAAATAACAGATTTGAAATAAATAATTTTTAGTGCTTGAAATGTTAATTAATTATGATATAATTATTTAAAAAAATAACCATTCAGCGTGGTATAGTAAAATAAATTGTAAAAATAAAGGCACTGCTATTGAAGTAGTGTCTTTTTTTATGATATAATTATTTATAAATTATTTTTTATTAATCAGTTGTAAAAATAAATTTTTAAAGGTTAAATAATGTCAATGTTCATTAACCAAAAAAGAAAAAAGTTATATTAATAAAAGTTTATAAATTGTTTATAAATTAAATATGAAGGAGAAAAAATGGATATAAAAAAATTAGATAAAAAATGGCGGAAAAAAGAAGTTGGATATCAAATTTATCCAAGAAGTTTTTATGATAGCAATAACGATGGAATTGGAGATTTGAATGGAATTACAGAGAAATTAGATTATTTGAAGAATTTGGGGATAACGCTTATTTGGGTTTGTCCAATTTTTAAGTCGCCAATGGATGATAATGGATATGATATTTCAGATTATTATGATGTGAATCCTGAATTCGGGACAAAGGAAGATTTGGAAAAATTGATTGCAGAGGCCGAAAAAAGAGGGATAAAAGTAATTTTAGATTTGGTAATTAATCATACTTCTGATGAGCACGAGTGGTTTTTGGAAGCATTGAAAAATCCTGAAAGCAAGTACAGAAATTACTATATTTTCAAAAGAGGAGAAAATGGATTGCCACCAACAAACTGGAGATCACATTTTGGAGGTTCTGCTTGGGAAAAAGTTGAAGGGGAAGCTGATGAAAATGGAAATGAAATGTACTATTTGCATTTATTTACAAAAAAACAGCCTGACTTAAACTGGGAAAATCCTGAAGTTAGAAAAGAGCTTTACGAAATGGTAAATTATTGGCTTGAAAAGGGAATTGCTGGATTTAGAGTTGATGCGATTAATTCGATAAAAAAAGATGCAAGATATTTGGATTTGCCAGTTGATGGAGCGGATGGAATGGCATACAATGTGGAATATACTTTGAATCAGCCTGGAATTGAAGAGTTTTTAAGCGAATTGGCAAAAGAAACTTTCAAAAAATATAATGCGATGACTGTTGCGGAAACTCCAATGCTTGAGTATGAAAGATACAATGATTTCATTGGAGAAGATGGATTTTTTACAATGATTTTTGATTTTAGCTATGCAGATTTAGATATGACAAAAGGCGGATTTTACTATTCATTGAGAGATATTCCAACAATAGAGCTTAGGGATGCTATTTTTGAAAGTCAGTTGACTCAGCAAAAATACGGATGGGGAGCACCATTCTTTGAAAATCACGATTTGCCAAGAAGTTTAAATAAATTTTTTGGTGAAAAAGCAAATGAAACAAATGCAAAATTATTAGCAAATGTATTTTTCTTTTTGCGAGGAACACCGTTTATTTATCAAGGTCAAGAAATTGGAATGGATAATTTTGTGAGAAATGATATTTCTGAATTTGATGATATTGCAAGTAAAGACCAATATCAACGGGCATTAGGAGAAGGATTTTCATCTGAGGAAGCATTATATTTTGTAAATAAACGAAGCCGTGACAATTCAAGAACGCCTATGCAATGGGATAACAGCAAAAATGCTGGCTTTTCAAAAGATGAAAACTCAAAATCATGGATAAAATTAACAGGAAGCCAAGCCACAACAAATGTAGCAGACCAAATAAATGACAAAGATTCAATTTTTTCACACTACAAAAAAATGATTGATTTAAGACAAAATGGTAAATATTCAGATTGCTTGACTTTTGGTGATTTCATCTCTGTTCCGTTGGAGAATGAAAAAATTATTGCTTATGTGAGAAAATACGGGAATCAAAAAGTTCTTTGTATTAGTAATTTTTCTGAGTTGAAACAAGAAGTTAAATTAAGTGAAATTGCAAAAGCTCTTGGAGAAAAAGAAATTAAAATTGGAGAAATTTTGATTAACAATTTTGATGGTTTTGAAAATAATGGAGAGAAAGTTATTTTTGAAGGGTTTCAAAGTTTATTAGTTGAAATTTAAAGAATTTTTGTTAAAAATGGATTTGTTTTATAAATTATGAAATAAGATAATTTTAAATAATTCGTAAATAAAAAAACTGTCTTTTATTTTTAAAAATAGAAATATTAGACAGTTTTTTGTTTTTAATGCTCAATTTAACCCAATAATTTAAAATTCAATTTAGAAATTTTAAATATAAATTTTATCCCTTTTATCTATTTGAACAACCAAAATAAGTAATTCATTTTCTTCAATTTTTACAATAATTCTATAATTTTCAACTCGATATCTCCAAAATCCTTTTAGATTATATCTCAAAGCTTTTCCAAATTTTTTTGGATTATCTGTTTCATTAAGATTTTGCTTGATATATCGCATGATTTTTAGTTTTATTGAATTATCTAGTTTATTCAGTTGTTTTTCTGCTTTTTCTCTGATAATGACTTTATATTTCATCTTCCAAGCCCATTTTTTTTACTAAATCGTCAAATGAAATTGCTTTTTCCTTGTTTGCTTTATATTCTTCATAAGCCTCAACAGCCAATTTGTAGTCTTCTTCATCTTCGATTTTTTCAAGAATTAAATCTAACATTACCTGGTTTAAATTGATATTATTTTCCTTAACATAGTTATTTATTTTGTTCTCTATGTCAGGATTAGCATTTATAGAAACGGTTATCATTGATTTCACACCCTTTCTTGTTGTTTTAGTTAATAAAATTTTAACATAAAAGATAATAAAAAGCAACGAAAATATTTAAGTGAATTATTTTATTTTAATACCTTCCAATTCCAACAAAAATCGCTTAATATGAAGTCCCCCACCATAACCAACCAATTTTCCATCTGCACCAATCACACGATGACAAGGAATAAAAATAGCAATTTTATTTCGATTATTTGCCATTCCAACTGCACGGACAGCTTTTGGATTGTCAATTGCGATTGCAATATCTTTGTAAGAACAAGTTTCACCATAAGGAATTTTTTCAAGAGCACTCCAAACAGAAATTTGAAATGGTGTTCCTTCTTTCAAAAGTGGCAAATCAAAATTTTTTCGTTTTTTTTCAAAATATTCAAAAAGTTGTTTTTTCGCTTGTTTAATCAGTTCAGTTTCACAAATTTGAAAATCATTTTCTTTTATTAAATTTTCAAAATCAGATTCCCAAGTCAAATCTGTAATGTGAGAGTCATCTTCTGTTGTAGCAATCCCAATTTTTCCAATCGGAGTGTTTGTCTCATAAAAATAGATGTTCTTTTTCATTGTTTTTACCTCTTAATTTTCATTTATAAAATTACTTTAAAACTAAACTCAAAAGTTATGTCTACTTACTCAAAATCCAAATTTATACAATTTTAGTAGTTTGGTTTTAAATAGGTTCAAATATATAATTAATTAAAAAAATTAACTTCAAATTACAAAAAATTTTTCATAAATTATTCTCTCTCAAATTTTACTTCAAACTCTTTTCCAAAAAACGCAATTCCAATTTTTAAAATATTGTCAATTCCAGCATTTTTCAAAATCGAAGTATACTCTTTTTTTTCAATTTGATTTAGTGCAACCTCACATTCATTTAACAATTTTTCGTGAATCTTTTCCAAATCTAATTTCAAATTATCTATATTTATTGCTTTTAATTCAATGATGATTCCTTCTTTTCTTTCAAAAATATTTTTAGGTTTCAAAAGTAAATCGTATCGACCTTTTCCAGCAAAATTATTTGATGAAATTTCATATTCATTTTTTAACATTAAGATTAGTCCTAACATTAATCCATGATAAAACTGCTCTTTATAAATTCCGATTACATCAAAAATACCAATATTTTCTAATAAGATTTTATTCAATTCAAATTTAAATTTTTCAATATTTCCAGTTGTAAGTGCATCAGTCATATCCAGAAAGGTTTCGGAATCTTTGAAATAAATTTCGATAAACATTTCTGAAAACATTTCTAGAATTTCTTTGTTTGGAATTTTAATACTAGCATTTTTTTTCATCACATCATACTTATCAGCCAAAGTCAAATATCCGCTATGAAAAAATAGATTCCAAATATTTTTTCCAAAATTAGTTTTCAAATTTTCAAAAGTCATATTGTTGTTTATTTTTTTAAGAATATTTTCTTTATTCAATAATTTTGAAAAATCGTCAAAAACATCATTTTTTAATTTTTGGAGATATAAGTTGATTAATCCGTTTCCACTTGTATTTACCCAATAAGGCTTCAATTTTTCATTTTTTAAAAAATTAATAATCGACCAAGGATTATAAACTTTTTTTTCGCCAAATAAATATCCATTGTACCACTTCTGGACATCATTTAATTCATATTTTAAGTCAAAATCTTCAAGAGATTTTTCAACTTCATTTTCCATAATTCCAAAGTATTCTGTAAATTCATCATCTAAAATTGTGTGAACTTCCAAATTATTCAATCCCGAAAAGACATTTTCCTTTGCAACTCGTAATATTCCAGTTAAAATTCCCATTTCCAAATAATTATTATCTTTCAAAACTTTTCCATAAAATGCTTTAAAAAACGCAATACATTTCTCATAATTTCCTTTTATGTAGGAATCAATTATTGGCTGGTCGTATTCATCTATCAAAACAACAACTTTTTTTCCAGAGATTTCATACAAATATCTAGTCAAATTAAATAAAGAATTAATCCAGTCAGCATTATCTTTTTTCAGCCAAATAGCATCAAAATCTGCCAAGTCACTTTGATTTAAATTATCTCTTATCAAATAAAATTCGTTATACAGCAATTTTATTTCATTTTTAATCGTATTAAATCCACTTTCCCAGCTTTCTGCATCATAATTTTTAAAAGAAATAGAGATTACAAAGAAATTCCCCTGTTTTTCAAAATATTCACTTTTAGAAATTTCTAAATTTTCGAATAATTTTCTATTTTCGTCTTTATTTTTAATGTCAAAAAAGTATTTTAACATCGAAATATTTAAGGTTTTTCCAAATCTTCTCGGACGAGTAAATAATTTAACTTTAGAGCCATCTTCTAAAATATTTTCTATAAATTTTGTTTTATCAAAATAGTAGTAGTTATTTTCGATAATCTCTTTAAAATCAGATATTCCAATTGGTAATTTCTTTTTTTTGCGATTTCCCATCTTCATTATCCCTCCTTTTTATTTATAAATAATTTTATTGTTTTAACTAAGTGAATATATTATAATATGAATTGTAAAAAAAGTAAATTATTTGATTATTACAAAATAGTTTTGAATTTATAAAATAGATTGTATAGTAAAATACAATAATTTTAGAATAAAAGTGTTTTATTTAATTATTGTAATTTGAAAAGTAAAAGGGAGTAAAAAAATGAATTTATTTGATGAAGTATATGAAAATAAGAAGCCACTTGCATTTAGATATCGTCCGAAAAGTTTGGATGATTTTTATGGTCAGGAAAAATTGGTTGGGAAAAATGGAATTTTGAGGAAGATTATTGAGCGTGGAAATTTTATGAATGCGATTTTTTGGGGAGCACCTGGGACGGGGAAGACGACTCTTGCGGAAATTGTTGCTGAAAAAATGAATTATCATTATGAATATTTGAATGCGATAAAGGCGTCTGTGACTGATATAAAGGACATTTCTGATAAGGCACACAACAGATTTCGTACGAACGGACAGCAGACACTTTTGTTTTTGGATGAGATTCATAGATTTAATAAGTTGCAGCAGGATTCACTTTTGCAGGATTTGGAAAATGGGAATATTATTTTAATTGGTGCTACGACTGAAAATCCTTATTATAATTTGAATAATGCGTTGTTGTCACGATGTATGGCATTTGAATTTAAAAAATTGAGTGAAAAAGATTTGCTTAAAATTTTAAAAAATATTAATGAAAAAGAGAAAATTGGAATTTCAGATGAGATTTTAAAATATATTTCAGAAATTATTGAAGGAGATGCGAGACAGGCTATAAATATTTTGGAATTGATTGCGAATGTTGGGGTGGATTTTACGCTTGATGAAGTGAAGGAAGTGTTGAATACGAAAAAGTCTTATCACAAGACGGAAGACAAGTATAATACGGTTTCTGCGATGATAAAAAGTATTCGTGGGAGTGACCCTGATGCGGCGATTTATTGGATGGCAAAAATGCTCTCTGGTGGTGAAGATATTTTGTATATTGCTAGAAGGCTTGTAATTTTGGCTTCTGAAGATATCGGACTTGCAAATCCACAGGCGTTACCAATTGCGGTGTCTGGACTTAATGCGGTAAAGGAGATTGGAATGCCAGAAGCAAGAATAATTCTTTCGGAAGTTGCAATTTATTTGGCAATTTCTCCAAAGAGTAATTCAGCTTATAATGCGATAAATTCAGCACTTAGCCATATTGAGAATGAAAAAATTCAAGATGTGCCAACTCATCTTACAAAAGTTGGGAAAAAAGATTATAAATATCCTCATAACTATGAAAATCATTATGTTAATCAGGTTTACATGAATGAAAAAATTAAGTTTTATGAATTTGGGGAGAATAAGTTTGAGATGGCGGCGAAGGAGTATTTTAAGAAAATAAAAAAGAATGAAAAATAAATTTGTCTATTAAATTTTATAAAATGATTTGAATAAAAAGTATTTAGACAATAAATCATATTGGTACTTGAGTATTTTTTGAATATTTATATGATAAAAGGACATACTCTCCTTCTAGATACTATCTTTTTTTCTTTTGGAATAGTTGTAATATGTTTAATGCCATAACTAGCAGCAGCAAAGGGTGTGTAAAAATTTTTGTGTAAACCTCTAAATAATATATGGTAAAATTAACTATACAATTTTGTAATTTTCTTTTAGCAAAACCTCTAGTTTATTTCTTTCATTTATGGTAAAATATTTATGACTCATGATATATTTCCTTTCGTTAATGTTTTTGTGGTTACTAACATTTTAACACGAAATTATCATGAGTTCTATTTTACTTTTAAAATTTGTTGCATTTTATTATAGAATCTATCGATTATAAAGAAATTAAATTGGAGTTAATTTTATAAATTATTGTATAATAATTTTAAGTTCATAATTTTTAAAAGTTAATATTTTTGGCAACCTTGATAAATATAATACTTTATGATAAAATAAATTAACAAAATGTATTGGAGGAATGATACCGAATGAAAAAAGTTTTGATTAGTATTTTTGATATAACTGGGAATATTGTAAAAAACATATTTTATTGACGAAAGGAATAAAAAAAGATGAAAAAGATTATATTTTATATATTATTGGCTTTAGTTTTGATTGGATTATGTTCTAAAAAAGAAAAAAGTATCTATGAATCTGAAAATAAAAAGTTTAATAGCTATCCAGCAGTAAAAGTTTTAGAAAAATATATAAGTAAATTTAAAAATAAAATTGGAAATCAATGTGAACCTGAGTTAAAAGAAATAGCAGGAAAAGATGCTTGTGAAAGTATACAAAAAGCAATGCAAACTTTAGATTATAAAATTAATAATGTGAATGAAAATAATGATAAAATAGTTATTAATATAACTATGAGAACACCTGATTTTGAAAAAGCATTTTCTAAATTAAATAATGAAATGAATGCCTTTTTTGAAAAAGAAGAAATAGCAGGAAATGATGTTAACGGATACAAAAAAAGCATTTCTAAAAAAGTTAAAAATATTTTGGTCAATGAATTATCAAAAGAAAATTTAAAATATAGAGAAAAAAATTTGAATGTTGTATTTAGAAAAATTGGAAGTAATTGGGTTTTATCGGAAGAAGAGAATGAAGAATTTTTTAATGCAATAGTACCATTTTAATCATAAAAATATAAAAAATTGAAAGGAAGAAGTAAAATGAAAAAAAGAGCATTAATAAGCGTTTTTGATAAGACAGGAATTTTAGAATTTGCACAGTTTTTGGATAAAAAAGGTGTGGAAATTATTTCAACAGGAGGGACTTATAGATATTTGAAGGAAAATGGTCTTTCTGTGATTGATGTTTCAGAAGTTACGAATTTTAAAGAAATGCTGGATGGGAGAGTAAAAACTTTGCATCCGAATATTCATGGTGGAATTTTGGCGATTAGAGATAATAAAGAGCACATGGATACGATTGCAAAAGAAGGAATTGAAACAATTGATTATGTTGTTGTTAATCTTTATCCGTTCTTTAGAGAAGTTCAAACTGACAAAACTTTTGATGAAAAAATCGAATTTATTGATATAGGTGGACCTACAATGCTTCGTTCGGCTGCAAAATCTTTTAAAGATGTGACAGTTATTTGCGAAACTGAAGACTATTCAGTAGTTATGGAAGAAATGGAAAAAGATGGACAAGTTTCTTATGAAACTAAAAAAAGATTGGCTGGAAAAGTATTTAACTTGACATCAGCTTACGATGCGGCAATTTCTGCGTTCTTGTTAGAAGAAGATTATCCTAAATATTTGAATGTTTCTTATGAGAAAAAATTTGACTTGAGATACGGGGAAAATCCTCATCAATCTTCAGCTTATTATGTTTCAACTACTGAAAATGGAAGCATGAAAGATACTAAGCAATTGAATGGAAAAGAATTATCATTTAACAATATTAGAGATATGGATATTGCTTGGAAAGTGGTTGGAGAATTCGATGGTCCAGCAGCTTGTGCGATAAAACACTCAACTCCTTGTGGTGTAGCTGTTGCAGATGATATTTTCACAGCGTATAAAAAAGCTCACGATTGCGACCCAGTATCAATTTTTGGTGGAATTGTTGCACTAAACAGAGAAGTTAATAAAGAAACTGCCGAAGAATTGAAAAAAATCTTCTTGGAAATTGTAATTGCACCTTCATTTACAGATGAAGCATTGGGAATCTTGAAAACTAAGAAAAACTTGAGAGTTATCGAATGTAAAACTCCAAAACCTCAAGATAAATTCGATTATGTAAAAGTTGACGGCGGAATTTTGGTTCAAGGAACAAATAATAAAATGATTGATGAAATAAATGTTGTTACTGAAAAACAACCTACTGAAAAAGAAAAAGCTGATATGGAATTAGGAATGAAAGTTGTAAAATATGTAAAATCAAATGCAATTGTAGTCGTTAAAGATGGAATGGCAATTGGTGTAGGAACTGGTCAAACTAACAGAATTTGGTCAACAGAACACGCATTGCAACATGCTCAAGAAAAAGTTGGAAAAGACTTGACAGGAGCAGTATTAGCATCAGATGCTTTCTTCCCATTCAGAGATTGCGTAGATACAGCTGCAAAAACAGGAATTAAAGCGATTGTACAACCAGGTGGATCAATGAGAGATCAAGAATCTATCGATGCTTGTAACGAACATGGAATTACAATGGTATTTACAGGAATTAGACATTTTAAACATTAATTTTTTAACAGAAAAATAAGATTGAATGTGCTACACCAATAGTTTTAGAGATTAAAATTTAGGTGTGGCATTTTTATATTAAACTCTATTTGAATAACGAATGCATTATAAATCTTTTTATTAGATTAAATTTTAAATAATTAAAATAAATATTTACTTTTTAAACGGAGAATAGTATTAAGTATAAGTGGATTTGAAATTGCAATAAAAATTAAGAGTAGAAAAAAATTCTACTCTGCAATTCATTAATTGGCATTGTGTTGTAACCAATCTAAATATATTTTTGTATTTTTTTCTGTTTCAGAATTAAGCCTTTTTGCATTTTTAGATTTTAATAAAGCATTTAATTCATTTTCTGAAAGCATTTGGAAGTCAGTTCTTTCGTATTTATTACCTTTTTTTATTTCTGTTCCAGTATTAATTACTCCAAATTCAACCCTAATTTCATACGAATCCGTAACTGGTGTATTTTGATTTTTTTTGCTATTTACATAATATTTTTTTTCAATTTTATAATTTAATATTGGATATTTTTCTTTATTATAAGATTTTACATTGTCAAATGGTGTGTATGAAACTCTATATTTGTTTCCAATTGGAACTACATTAATAAAATAATTAAGTTTTTCCCATATTATTTCATCATTATCTGATGCTGGATCCATCCCTGAAAACCAATCTTTTTGATTTGAAACATAAATTTGTGCTTTTGGGGTGAAAAAACTTTCTACTTCACTAATTGTAGTTTCAGAAAAAGTAAATGTTCCCAAAACAAACATTAACATTAAAATAAATTTTTTCATAATTTTAAACCTTCTTTCTTTTTATGATTTGTCTATCATCTCCATAATTTTATAAAACCTCATTTAACAGGTATTATACTTTTATTATAGCATATTTTTATAAATTCGTATATCCCAATATTTTATCATCTTGATTATGCAATCACTCAATACACCTTTTTAAAATTTATAAAATTAAAGTCTTGACAAATATATGATATTATGATATTATAATTATGTTGTTAAAAAAGTTATAAACAATCCGGGACCGTAGCTCAACTGGTCAGAGCAACCGACTCTTAATCGGTAGGTTGTGGGTTCGATCCCCACCGGTCCCACCATTATAAAAGTTATGTTTTACAAGAGTTTTTAAACTCTTTTTTTTTATTATAATTGACAATATATTAATAATGTGATATAAATTACATTGATGAGATTAAATTTAGAATATTCTCAAATTAAAATTTTTACAGGTAGAAAAGAAGGATTAATATGATTTTAAAAAATGATGAAACTGAAGTAAAATTAAAGATTTGGAAAGAAGGATTTGTTGATGAAATCTTTTTTGATAAAAATTCGACAGTGGAAAATCTTCCAAGACTAGAGAAATTATTAGATGTGCAAGAAAGTGATTTTTTAAGTTTATTTCAAGAGGAAAACGAAGTTGTAATCGAAGGCAATATCATTGCGATGATGAATGGAAATGAAATAATCAAATATGATTTTAAGAAAAAATATGAATTTATGGATAATAATGGAAATATTTTAAATATGGTAAATGAAGAACAACTAGAATTGATAGAAACTGCAGAAAATATGTTTGAAAAAGCGATGATTTATATTTCTGATAAAACAAAATGGATTGCTGAAGCATTTAAACTTTTTTCGATTTCATTAAAGATATTGAAAGAAAAAGATGAATATAATAAACAAGAACTTATCAGTTATCTGAGAGAAAATAGATAATTTTGTAAAAAAATTAAGTTGTCGAACAGATCTATTATAAGGAGAGATTATGGAAAATAGAAGTTATTTTGATGGGGGACTGTTAAGTTATGTTGGCTGGATCATTTTAGGAAGTCTTTTAACTTGGTGTACGTTTGGAATTTGTTATCCTTGGGCTTTGTGCATGATTTATGGCTGGAAAATAAACCATACTGTTATAGAAGGAAGAAGGCTAAAATTCAACGGAACTGCAGTAGGATTATTTGGAAATTGGATAAAATGGTTATTGTTAATAGTAGTGACATTTGGAATATACGGTTTTTGGGTGCACATAAAACTGGAACAGTGGAAAGTAAAAAATACAACATTTTTAGATTAATTTATTGGATAAGACTGATTATTTCAGTCTTTTTCTGTTTATTAAATGATTTTTGATGAAGGAGGATTGTGTTTATGAAAAAATTTTTTAGGATGTTAGGATTAATTATTTTAATTGGAAATATTGGATTTGCAGAATATACGATTAAAGATGGCAAAGTTTATTGGGATGATAAACTTGTCGTGAAATATGTAAATGGGGTAGTCAGTCAGTACAATAAATTTTTACCTGATGTGGAAAGTTTTAAAATATTAAAAGATGGGTATGCAAGAGATAAAGGAACTATTTATTATGATGGAGAAACGGTGAAAAAACAAAATGGAGATAATGAAGTAGATATAAAAACATTTGAGATTTTGGAAAAAGGTGTGGCAAGGGATAAAAATACGGTTTATATTAATGGAATTGATTATCCCAATGTGGATGTAAATACAGTAAAAATTGTAAAATCTTAGGTTTGAGGTAATCAGGAATACCTATGGATTCTAAAGGAATGATTCGGTTTTTTAAAGAAAATAGGGTATAATTTAAATGAGATTAAATTTTAAAATAGAGAGAGGGAGAATGGTATGAGAAAGTTTAAAATTTTATTTTTAATGTTGCTAGGGATATTTGGATTAAATTCTTGTGTTGCATTAGGAGTGGCAGCTGGTGTGGGATATGCAGTACCGTGGGTTGTAGCAATTTCATGTAGTGAGTTTGGAGTATGTTCTGAACCAAAGTCTAGAACTCCAAAACAAATTGAAAGAGATGAAAAACTAAAATTGAAAAAAGAAATAGAAGAAAAAAATTATATTCAGAATACAATTTTGAGTAAAAGAAAAAATAAAGAAATTTTTGAAAATATTTCGATATTAATGCCTGAAAAACTTGAATTTAGAAAAGTAAAAGAACCTAGAGAATATGAGTACAGTAATGTAATCTCAGAATTATATGACAAAGAAAAGAAAAATTTATTTTTACAAAGATTGTTTATAGTTGAAAAAGATAAAAAAGACTTTGAAAAAATAATTAATGATGGGAAAGATGAAAAATATAAAGAATATTATGAAAAAGAAAAAGCCGAATACAAATTAAGATTATTATCAACTGATGTAGAAAAAATAGGAGAAAATGTGTATAAGATTACTGAAAAACTTGAAATGTCAAATGAACCAATAGTTAAAATAACATATGTTAAAATACTAAAAGAAGGTGTCTATGTTATTGGAAATGAAAATTCAAAAGATATTTTTTTAGCATTATTTGGGAAATAAAATATTGATTAATTAAAAAATTACTGAAACAAAAAAAATTTTAAACTTTTTAAATAATGTTTAATTATCGTTTCTTTTTAAAATTTAAAGTTATAAAAAATATTCTAATTTTTTTCAAGTTTCTTAAAAATAAGAATAAATATATTGGAGAAAAATTAAAAATAAGGTATAATTTTAATGAAATATAAAAATAAAAGAAAGAGAGTTGGTAGTCATGAAAAAAATCAGAATACTGTTATTATTTGCTCTAGTTATGATTTTTGGTGCGAACTTATTGGCGAATGACTGGGAATTTGGGTCGGAAGGTGGGCATATTGTGCCGATGAATGTGTCGAATGTTTCGATAAAGAGTGAGAGGCTTCGTTTTAAATTGGAAAAATTTAAGTCGGAGTATGGGACGATAGATAATGAAATGGTGGTAACTGTTAGATTTGTGTTTGATAGTCCTGAAGCTGGGGAGAGATATATTGGATTTATTACGCCTGAAGGTGGGAATGAAGCATGGGATGAAAGAGATCATTTCAAGGATTTTAAAACTTCTGTCAATGGACAAAATGTGAGTACAAAAGCGTATAGATTGACTGATTTTGCACCGAAAGATGTAAAACAACTGGAAGAAGTTAAAAAATATTTTAAGGAATATGATGAAGAAAAGATACTAAAAGAATATGAATATTACAAAAAGAGTTATGTTTACTATTTTAAGGCTAATTTTAAAAAGGGAGAAAATGTAGTTGAGCACAGTTATCATTATGATGGAAGCAGTGGTGTTGGAACTGTTGATTTCAACTATGTTTGGTCAACTATTTCAAAATGGAAAAATCAGAAGGTGGATGATTTTGAAGTGATTGTTGAGCCAGGAGATGCTCTTATTGCGATGCCTGTGATAAAGACAAAAGATGGGAAAGAAATAAAATGGCAATTGGCTGGAGAAGGAAATGTTGATTATGCTTACAAAGAAAATTATGAAACAAATGAGCCATACAAAATTCTTTATGCCAGATTGAAAAAAGGTTATTTATATTTTAAAACAAATAATTTCAAGCCTGAAGAAGAATTTGAATTGACAGAAATAAAAGGCTTGAGAGTTAATTATGTATTTCCTGATAAAACGGAAAAAGGTTTTAAATTTAAGGATGATTTGACAGATGATGCCTATGCGATAAGGTATTTAGATAAAGATGAAATAAAAAATATTCCAGATGAAGAATTGAAAATAATGAGAAACTATCCTTATGCGATGGCAGGTTATGATTTTTCGGACAAAAAATTGAAAGACTATTTTTCAAAATTTTTGTGGTATGTGCCAACTGGAAAAGATGTGAAATTGGGAGAAGCTGATTATGAGTATGTTAAAGATGTGGATAAAGTTATAAATGATAGGAAGAATGGGAAGTAGATAATTTAAAGATAGAAAAAGGTTACGGAATTTTATTGTAGCCTTTTTTGTTTTGGGAAAAGATGTTATAATAAGTGTAAAATAAAAATTGGGAGATGAAATTGGATATTGAAGTTAAATTGAATGAAGGTATGAAAAAATATATTTATAAAATATGGGAAAAATTGGAAAATGAAGACAGAACAGAATATGATGTTGCACTTGAAAATTATAGGAAATACTTGTTAAAGGAAACTGTAAAAAATCCTGAGGATGTTTCAGTCGTTTGTCAGTTGGCGGGAGTTTGCTATTTGAGCAGGAAATGCGACGGTATAGAAATTTTAGAAACATTTTTGAAAAGGAATTTTGATATTTTAACAGAAGATGAAAAGTTTAGAATGTATGCTGATTTGGCTTATTTGTGTGAAGATAGGGGATGTATGGAAGAAAAGGCTATTGATTATCTTGAAAAAGCAATAAAAATTAATTCAAATAATGCAGACATTTATTACAGACTTGCAGGTATTTGTTTTCATGTTAAAATGTATCAAAAATCTCTTGAAAATATAGAAATTGCCTGCAAAATGAGTGATGAAGCGAAATATAGTTATGGATATGCACTGATTTTAATTCAAAATAAAGAATATAAAAAAGCTGAAAAAATTTTAGATAATTTGTTAATGGGAGACTCAAACAACATTAAATATCATTTTTACAGGGTCCTTTGTAAAATTTATTTAGGAAATAAAGATACTGAAAATATAGAAAAACTTTTGGAAAAAATAAAAGAGTTTGAAATGCTGGAGAAAACAGATTATGAAAAATATTTGAATTGGTTGACGTATGAAGGTTTTCACACGTTTGATGAAGATGTAATAAAAGATTTATTTTATTTATGCGATAATTATGAAAAATATTGTAAATATGCAGATAAAAGTAATTTTTATTTAGAAGCGAATTCCATAGCACCGTATCTTTATTCCTTAAAGCAATTAAGAAAATTTGAAAAAATAAATAAAATAGTGAAAAAAGCTGAAAAAGAAATTTTACAAAATATTGAAGAAATGAAGACTGATGAAGAATATCAGAAAGATACAACGGAAGAAGAGCTTTTGGAAATGATAGAAGATGAAAAAAAGAGATTGGCGAATATTAATTTAGTATCGGAAAAAATATTAAATACAGATTTTAAGCCTAAGATGGAAATAACAATGTTTTTTAAATATGAATGCTGGATGGCAGATTGTCCACAACATTTGGTAATTGATGAGGATTGAAGAAATACGAAAGGAATAAAATTATGAAACAAACAAAAGAAGAGTGGGCGAGATATATTCAGGATGAAATTCAAAAAAATGATAGTTATGATAATTATAAGCATGCATTTATTGAATATAAGGATTATTTAGAGAAATATCTTTTGAAAAATCCGCGAGATGTAGAAAAGGTATGTCAATTAGCGATAGCTTATTTTACGGTGTATCAAGATGGAAAAACGAGTGTGAATGTATTAGAGGAGTTTTTGAAAAAATATTCAAAAGATTTAAATGATGATGAGAAGGCTATTATTTATCAGGATTTGGCTGATTTATATGAAAAAGATGCTTATGATGATAAAATGTGTAAGTATTATTTGACAAAATTAATTAAAATGGGGAAACAATCAGTGGTTGTATGGGAAGTATTGGGAGAATATTATTTAAAAAGAAAAAAATACAAAAAGGCACTTGAATGTTTTCAGGAAATGGAAAAATTTTCAGATGAGAAGGAAATAGAAGATGATTATAATTATGGGATAACGTTGTTTTATTGTGGTTATTTTGAAAAAGCGAAAGAAATGTTATTGAGATGTTATGAAAAGGAACCTGAAAGTGCAGGAATTTTATATGCATTGGCACTGTGCTTACATTATACCAATGATAAAAAATTGGCTGAGCCAATTCTGGATAAATTGTTAGAGAAAGTGTCGTTAGAGAAATATTATTATGATGAGCAAATTTTATTTGAAGAACTTATAGACTTATATTATTTATTTGAAGAATACGATAGGTGTGTCTTGGTTTTTGAAAAAGAGATAGATGAACTTGACTGGGAAGAACGTTTTTATTATAATATGGGTTTTTCATTTTATTTTTACAGTTTAAAAAAATTAAGAAATTTTAAGAAAGCAGAAAACAAATTGTCAGAATTGATTCAAAAACATAATAAGTATATTGAAAAAATTGAAGTTGGAGAAATTTATGACAAAAAATACTGGAATGAAGAAGAGATTGATGAATTTATTGAAGAAGAAAAGAATGAAATAAAAAAGATTTTGGAGATATATAAAAAGATAATGAATAGTAATTATAAGCCTCAAAATACAAAAATAAATTTAGAAAAAATGTATAAAACTTGCTATTTAGTTGATTGTCCAATACATCAAAAGTTAGGTTAGGAGGAAAATTGGAAAAACAAAAAAATTTAGAAAGAAAAACGGTAAAAGAATGGATAAAATATATTCAAGAAAAAATTAGAAATAATAGTGATTATGATTCTGTTTATGAAGAGTATAAAATATTTTTGGAAAATAAATTGAAAGAAAATCCCAAAAATGTTGAAGTTATTTGTCAATTAGCGGCAGTTTACAATGAATTAACTTATCAATGGGATGATATTTATAAATTATTGAATGAATTTATTAAAAAATATGAAAATGAATTGACTAATGAGGAAAAATCACGGATTTATACTAATTTAGGTTTTTATTATGATGATCAGAGATATGGCAGTAAGAGAGCAATTAGAACTTTGAGAAAGGCTGTTGCATTTAATCCAAATAATTCAAAGGCTTATTATGGGCTTGGGGCGGATTATTATGGTGCTGGGAAATATGATAAGTCGGAAGAAATGTATAAAAGAGCTTGTGAATTAGAAAATAATCCAATTTATAAGTTTGAATATGCAAATTTGCTGATGATTAATGGAAAATATAAAGAGGCGAAAATAATTTTAGAAGAATTAATAAAAAAAGATTTTGAATTTGAAAAAGAAGATTTTGCTAAGATAAAGTATATTTATATTGCGAATAAGGTTCAGTTGAAGGAATTTGTAAATATTGAGGCTCAAATTAATGAATTAATGTTAGAAAATATTGATAATAATTATTTTTTTTGTAGTGATTTAGAAAGTCTGTATTATTTATCTGAGAATTATAAAAAACTTGTAGAAATTTATTTAAAAATAGACGCTCAAAAGGATTGCCAAGTACCATATGAGGAACTACCAATTTATTTTTATTCATTAAAGCGATTAAATAAATTTGATAAATTAGAAAAATCTTTTGAGAAAGCATTGAAATTTAAAAATGAAGAAATAGAGGATGTTAAAAATGGAGAATTTAAAAGAGAGTGGACAAAATCTGAGAAAAAAGAAGAAATTAGGGAGATAAAAAGGCAAATAAAGAATTTGAAGGCGGAGTATGAGAAAATTTTGAAAACAGATTATAAACCAGAAGTAAAAATTTATCCTAAATTTTTATATGACTGTTTTTTGATAGATTGTCCACGACATCAAAAATTAGATAAATAAAGTTTATAATTTTTGTAAATTAAGTTGAGGCAATATTAAATTTCTTTATAATTAAACAAAAAATTAAATATTTCAGATTAAGAAATAAGAGGGAAAAGAGATTCTAGAAAATTACTAAAATCTCTTCTCCATTATCCCAATTTTCTTAACAAAATAAACATTCCCATCTTCCCTATATTCTAAAAGCATCGGATAAATTTCAACACCATTTTCTATCACTTCATAAAAAGTTTCAGAAAATTCTCTGTCGACAATATGTTCGGGTGCAAAAATTTCAGATTTTCTGAATATTAAAATAAAAACTGCTGTCCGAAATCCTTCTTTTTTAAGTTCCATAAGTTCCCTCAAATGCTTTAAGGCACGAATTGAAGGAGAGCCAGGAAATTGAGCAATTTTTCCGTTTACTAAAGTACAACCTTTTACTTCAATAAAAATTTTTTCTTTTTCAGTTTCTAAATAGAAATCTAGTTTACTATTATTATGCTTAATTTCAGGTTTTATATACGAGGGTTCTCCAAATGGAGAAATTTCATTATCGTGAAATATGGCTTCTGTAATATATCGATGAAAAGCCGTATTTATAAGAATAATCTCTCCATGAACTTTTACTGCGATAATATCCCATTTAGTTTTACGATTTTTATTATTTGCCTTTTTTATCAACAATTCTGCACCATCAATCAATAATTCCGTCAATCTTCCAGTATCGTGCAAATGAGCAAAGTCTTCTCCTGAATATTCTTCATTTTCAGAATCTTTAAATTCAAATCTAACAGTAAATCGAGTTACTCTTTCCTTAAAATTCACAATTTTGTCATAGTTTATCGTATAAAGAATTTTGTTTTTTTTCATATATTTTTCCTTTTTTTAGTATTTTTGATTTTAGGATAACATATTTGAAGTTAGGGAGCAAGAAAATTTTATAAATTTAATGTTTTTTATTGATTTGGGTATAATTTTTATGATATTATAAATTTGTAGTGAAATGGAAAGGAGATAAAAATGACTATTATTGAAAAAATATTTTTACTTGCTGCAATTTGTAGTATCTTGCAATTCGCTTTAGAAGTGTATAGAGAATACCAAAAGCACAAGAAAAATAAGGACCAATAACAAAAAGGGCTATGGTTCAACAAACCCTCTGGCCTTTTCACTACATTTATTAATTTAAAAGAGGAGTAAAAAATATGTTTGAAAAAATAATGTTAGTATTGTCTATAATAATTATAATATTAGCAATTATAACTTGGACATTAAAATACATCAACTGGAAAAATGAAAAAAAAGATAAAAAAAATAAGCCCCAATAACAAAGGGCTTTGACTATTATTGAATTTAATTACAATAATAGTATATCATATTTAAAATAAAAGTCAATAGTTAATTAAAAACATTTGAATAATTTTAAATGAAAGTAAATAATAATGTAAAATAATGATGTAATATTGCAAGAAAATATGATAAAATATATTTATAAAAAAGATATAAAGTAAATCAGAAATATAAATATTCAAGGAGGAGACAAGGAAATGAAAGTATTAATCGTAGGAGCAGGTGGAAGAGAACATGCAATTGCTTGGAAAATATCTCAAAATGAAAAGGTGGAGAAAATATTTATAGCACCAGGGAATGCGGGAGCGGAGTTATTGCCAAAAGCTGAAAATGTGAATTTATCGAATAATATAGATGAGTATGTTAAATTTGCTAAGGAAAATAATATTGATTTGACATTTGTTGGAAGTGAAGAATTATTAGTAGCTGGTATTGTTGATGAATTTCATAAAAATGGGTTGAAAATTTTTGGGCCTAATAAACAAGCGGCAATTCTTGAAGGAAGCAAGGCTTATTCTAAAGATTTTATGAAAAAATATGGGATAAAAACTGCTGTTTATGAAATCTTTGATAATGCTGAAAAAGCGAAAGAATTTTTGAATAATTGGAAAGATTTTCCTGTAGTTGTAAAAGCTAGTGGTCTTGCGGCTGGGAAAGGTGTAATTATTGCTCAAAATCTTGATGAGGCGATAAAAGCGGTTGATGATATAATGATTGATGAAAAATTTGGAGATGCTGGAAATCAAGTTGTAATTGAAGAATTTTTGGATGGAGTAGAAGCTTCAATACTTTCATTTACAGATAGCAAAGTTATTGTACCATTGTTATCAGCAAAAGATCACAAAAAAATTGGAGAAAATGAAACAGGATTAAACACAGGTGGAATGGGAGTTATAAGTCCTAATCCTTATGTGACAGATGAAGTTTTTGAAAGTTTTAAAAATGACATTATGAATCCGACTTTAAAGGGAATGCAAGCTGAAGGAATGGATTTTGAAGGTGTAATTTTCTTTGGACTAATGATTACGGCAAAAGGTGTTTACTTGCTTGAATACAATATGAGATTAGGAGACCCTGAAACTCAAGCAGTTCTACCATTATTGGAAAATGATTTGTTAGAATTAGTAGAATATTCATTTGATAAAAAATTATCGGAATTAAATGTTACTTGGAAACCACTTCATGCTTGTTGTGTTGTAGGAGCTGCAGGAGGATATCCAGAAAGTTACAAAAAAGATGATGTTATAACTGGAATTGAAAATGCTGCAGATGATGAATTAGTATTTATCGCAGGAGCAAAATTTGAAGATGGAAAATTCAAAACTAATGGTGGAAGAGTATTAAATGCTGTTGCATTTGGAAAGACATTGGATGAAGCTAAGGAAAATGCTTATAAATTGTTGAATAAAATTAAATTTGATGGAATGTATTTTAGAAAGGATATAGGTAGAATTAAGTAAAATAATCGGGAAGAAAAAACTGTTTTAATTTTAGGACAGTTTTTTTGTTATATAAACAATTATTAAACGGCGGACTAATATAAAATATAATTTTTATTTTTTAAATTAGATTTAGTGGAAAATTCCATTGTTACCAAATAAATAAATATAATAAAAGCCAGTATTTGAGATTAAGTCTTGTAAATTGGAAAATATAATATAAAATATTTAATTTGAAATTTGAAAAATGTGTGATATAATTAGAAAAAACTGGAATAATAAAACTAAAGTTTGAAAAAATTATTGTAACTTTAGGGTTTGGAATTTACGCTTTTTCTATCTAAATTTTAGTAAAGGATTTCGATTTCCTAATGTGAAGATATTTATTTCAAACAGGATTTAGTATAAAGAAGTTTTATTATAATAAAAAAATGAAAAAAAGGTGAATACTTTGGATAAGCAGAAATTTAATCAATATAGGAAAGTAAAATTTTACATCGCAGTCTGTTTCTGGATATTTTCATTGTCAATGTTTGCTGGCGGGAGCAGAAAAGCTGTTAGTGAAAATAAAAGTGGCGAAAAGAAAATTAGTGGAAATAGAGTTGAGGATGAGGCGATAAAAATTGATATTATTATTAATAAAGATAGTAATACTGATTTTGAAAATGAAGATTTGGAAAAAACAGATGATGAAGATGGGGATTTGATTTATTTGGATCGGATTCAGGATGAGGAAGAGGAAAAACAACAGAAAAAGTTGAAAAAAACTAATAGAATTGAACGATTTATAAAAAAAATAGATGATAAAGTTAATCCGATTATAAAATTTCAAACGGCAAAGAGTTATGGAACGTGGTATTTGATAAAAACAGATGATAATTCGGAGAAAAACTTGAAAAATGTAAGATATGATTTTTTGCAGGAGGAAAATGGATATAGAATAATTAAAAGTTATTTTGATCCGCAGACTGATAAATGGAATGAAGAAATGCAGAGAGGGTGGATCGAAGAAAAAAAAGGGAATGTGTATTTGGATATTGAAAAGAAATATTTTAAAAATAATAGGAATGAAATTATATTCTTTGATAAAAATTATCGCTATATGATTATAAGATATTATAATGGAGTTACAAGAGTTCTTTCACGTTATCCGAATAATAATAAAATTTCACTTGAAAATGATGAATTGGATGAGTTTGAAAAAATTGTGGATAATAAAAGTAATCTTAAGAATCTTGATTATGATGTAAATATGAAAAGTATTCGGGAACTTGAGAATGAAAGGAAAAAAGCTGAATTAAAAAATAGAACGGATGATTTGGAAAGAAGATTGAGTGAAAATCCTGCAAGTGTGTTTCAAATTGATACAATTGGTGCAAAAAGGGAATTTGAGAGAAGAATGAGAAAAGAGGGAATGACAAGGTTTGAAACTAAGGATGGAACTAAAAGTGTAGAAGTTATTGAGCTTAATGATGAGGATTTAAAAAATAAAAATTTAAAAAATAAAAATAAAATAGAAAATAATGGTAAAGATACAAAAAAATGAAAAAATTAATTGAAAAAGTTCACATTAATTGAAATTTGTAGATTTTTACAAATAAAAATACTGAATATTTGGGAGAAAAAAATGAAAAATACATTGAAAATTACTTATGTCATAATATTTTTAATATTGTTTATGTGTCTGTCACTCTTTTTTAACTTCTTTTTTGCAAAAAGGGAGTATAAAAATGTTAATGTAAATGTAAAAAAAGGGACAAATTTTATACAAATTTATAAAGACTTAAAATTGAATTATGGAATTATGGATAGAATATATCTAAAATTAAATGGTGGAAATATAAAGTTAAAAGTGGGAACTTATAAATTTAATGGGAAATATTCAAAATATGAAATTATAAAAAAAATAAAGAATAGTGAAACTAATGGAATAAGACTTACAATTCCTGAAGGATTTACATCAAAGCAAGTGTTTGCTCGGATGGAAGCGCTTGAATTGGGAAATACTGAGGAAATTAATAAAGCTTTGAGCGAGGTTGATTTTCCATATCCGCATGAAAATAATAATTTTGAAGGATATTTCTATCCTGAAACTTATATTTTTTCTGAAAATGTTACAACAAAACAAGTTATTAGAACTATTCTTGATGAGTTTTTGAAAAAATTTCCGCCTGAAAAATATCCTGACAAGAAGAAATTTTACGATGATTTAAAATTGGCTTCTATTGTGGAAGCAGAAGTGCCTGATGAAGCGGATAAGCCTAAAGTTGCCGGAATATTTTTGAAAAGATTAGAAATTGGGATGAAGCTGGAGTCAGATGCTACGTTAAAATATGAGTTGGGAAGACAGGCTACGAGAAATGATTTAAAATTACAGAATACAGCGTATAATTCGTATAAAGTCAAAGGATTGCCTCCAACACCAATTGGAAATCCTCCAATTGAAACTTTTAAGGCTGTGTTAAATGCTGAGAAGACAGATGATTTATTTTTCTTTACATATAAGGGAAAAACATATTATTCAAAGACACATGAGGAACATTTGAAAAAACGTCGTGAGAGCGGGCAATTAAAATAAATCTAATTAAATTAAAATTATAGTTAAATTAAGTAGTGTAAAACAAGGAGTTTGGCTATTTGTAAGAGTAAAAATATTGGACATATAGATTTAATGGAAAAAAATAAAAAATTGGGAATAAATTTAATGGAAAAAGTAAAAAAAATAGAAAAGAAAATATTGAAGAGATCAATAGAAGTTATTGAAAAAAAATTGATTTCAGAAGGAGATAAAGTTCTTATTGCATTTTCTGGAGGGCCTGATTCGGTTTTTCTTTATAATTTTCTAAAATTTTTAAAAAGTCGAATTTCGATGGAAATTTCACTTGTTTATGTCAATCATAATTTGCGGGCTGATGTTGAGAATGATTTGAAATTTGTAAAAAAGTTTGCATCTGAAAACGATGTTGACTGTTATATTCAAAGTGTGGATGTAAAAAAATATTCAAAAGAAAATAAGAAATCATTGGAATTAGCGGCTAGGGAATTACGGTATGAAGCGATTGAGGAAGTTAGGAAAAATATTGGGTATAATAAAATTGCAACAGGTCATAATATGGATGACAATGTGGAAACTTTTATTTTTCGGCTTTTACGTGGAACGTCTATGAATGGGTTAAAGGGTATTCCAGAAGTGCGTGAGAATATAGTAAGACCAATTTTAGGATTTGAAAAAAGTGAAATTTTGTATTTTCTGAAAAGTCGGAATTGGGAATATTTAGTTGATTATACAAATAATGAAAATGATTATACGAGAAATTTTATTAGAAATGAAATTTTTCCTTGCTTTGAAAGGGTTAATCCAGATTTTAGAAGAAAAGTGGAATCTTTGATTGTGGAAATTAATGAAAGAAATTTTGCTGGAGCGGAAAAATTTGAAAATGAGAAAAATTTAGAAAAGGGAAATTTTAAAATTCTAAAGAAAAATGAGGTTAATCAAAAGGATGAATTGAGTTTTTTTCTGAAAAAAAATAATGTGCAAGTTTCAAGGGAAAAGATTGATCAGATTTTTAGGAGTTTTTTTAATAAAAATGGAGAATTGAAAAATGCAGGGACAAAGGAATTTTATTTAGGAGAAAATAAAATTTTGCAAAATGTTTATGGGAAACTGGAAATTGTAAAGATTTTAAATAGAAATACAAAAGAAGATCTAGAAAGTGATAAAAATAGAATATTATCTGATAAAACCATAATTTTAAAGGAAAATCAAAGTATTAAATGGTATAATTACAAAATAACCCTATATGAAAATATTGAAAATTTTAAAAAGGATGAAAATGCAGAATATGCTATTTTTAAAATTGATGATAGAATAGAAAATGGGGAATTTTTTGTCAGAAATAGAAAAGATGGAGATAGAATTTCTTTGAAAAATTTAGGACATAAAAAGGTGAAGAAAATCTTGATTGATGAAAAAGTTCCAAAGGGGGAAAGAGATTTTGTTCCGATTGTAGGAGTTAAGGTTTCTGGAATTCAAAATAATTTAGAGTTTTCAAGTGATGATGTAAAATTGGAAAATGGAAATACTAATGAAGTGACAGAAATTTTAGCAATTTCGGATATAAAATTTTCAAAATTTTTGGAAAAAATTCAGGAAAATGAGATAGAAAAAGAAATAAAAAAATTAGGAAACGGGAGTAAAAGTAAATTATTAGTAATTGGGAGGAAAAATGGCAGAGAAAGATAAAAACGATATTAGAAAGCGGTTGGAAGAATTGCGGAAGGATAACAATAGAAAAAATAATAGACAGGATGATGGAAATAAATCTCCATTTTCAGGATTTCTGTTCTTTATTTTCGTAGTGTTGCTATTCACTTTTACAGCGATATTCCATCAGGATATACAAACTTATTTTCAAGCTAAAAAGGAAATTTCATATACAGAATTTGTAAATAGGACACAAGCTGGGGAATTTGCTGAAATAAATGAAAAAGATGATAAATTGATTGCACAGTCTCATGAAAATGGAAAAGATACCCTTTATTTCACAAAGAAAATAACAGATAGAGTCGGAAATGAACCGATTATCATTAATGCGATTGAACGTAAGAAAGTGAAGTTAAATTCATTGCAGCCATCGGGAGGAAGTTTCTTCTTGCTACTTTTAGGGCAATTTTTACCGATGATTATAATGATAGCTCTTATGGTTTATTTAGCTAAAAAAATGGTTGGAGGTTCACAAGGTGGAGGACCTGGAAACATTTTCGGATTTGGAAAATCTAGAGTTAATAAAATTGATAAAAAGCCTGATGTAAAATTTGATGATGTTGCAGGTGTTGATGGAGCGAAAGAAGAATTACGGGAAGTTGTTGACTTTTTGAAAAATCCTGAAAAATATACAAAAGCTGGGGCAAGAGTGCCGAAAGGCGTGCTTTTGTTAGGAAGACCTGGAACAGGGAAAACATTGCTTGCAAAGGCGGTTGCTGGTGAATCTGGAGCTTCGTTCTTTAGCATTTCAGGTTCGGAATTTGTGGAAATGTTTGTTGGGGTTGGTGCTTCACGTGTAAGGGACTTGTTTGAAAAAGCTAAGGAATCTAGCCCATCAATTATATTTATTGATGAAATTGATGCTATTGGTAGAAGAAGAAGTGTTGGAAAAAATAGTGGAAGCAATGATGAAAGAGAACAAACATTGAATCAGCTGCTTGTTGAAATGGATGGATTTGAAACTGATACAAAAGTTATCGTGCTTGCAGCAACAAATAGGGAAGATGTGCTTGACCCTGCGTTATTGCGTGCTGGACGTTTTGATAGACGTGTGACAGTTGATGCGCCTGATTTACAAGGACGTATTGCGATATTGAAAGTTCATTCGAGAAATAAAAAGCTTGCTAAAGATGTAAGACTTGAGGATATTGCTAAAATAACTCCAGGATTTGTCGGAGCTGATTTGGCTAACTTGTTAAATGAAGCGGCTATTTTGGCAGCAAGAAGAGCCAGTGATACGATAAAAATGGCTGATCTGGATGAAGCTGTAGATAAAATTGGAATGGGACTTGGACAAAAAGGTAAAATTATTAAACCTGAAGAAAAGAAATTATTGGCTTATCACGAAGCTGGACATGCTATTATGACTGAATTAACACCAGGAGCTGATCCTGTTCATAAGGTTACAATAATTCCTAGAGGTGAAGCTGGTGGATTTATGATGCCGCTTCCTGAAGAAAAATTAGTAACTACAAGTAAACAGATGCTGGCTGAAATAAAAGTGCTGTTTGGTGGGCGTGCCGCTGAAGAAATCGGATTGGAAGATATAAGTACAGGTGCTTATTCTGATATAAAGCGTGCTACAAAAGTCGCAAGAGCTTATGTTGAAAGTGTCGGAATGAGTAAAAAATTAGGACCAATTAACTTTGAAAATTCAGATGATGAATATTCATTTGCTCCAAACAAAAGTGATGAAACAGTTAGGGAAATTGATCTTGAAATAAGAAAAATACTAACTGAAGAATATTTAAATACTTTAAATACTTTACAGGATAACTGGAGCAAATTAGAAGAAGTAGTGGCATTATTGCTGAAAAAGGAAACTATTACTGGAGATGAAGTTAGACGAATCATTAAAGGTGAAACAGCTGAGCAAATTTTGAAGGAATCTGAAAATTCTGACAAAGATGAAAAAACTCAAAGCTTTAAAACAGAAGAAGTTAAAAATAAAGAAATTCAAAAATCTGAGAGCGAAAAAGCAGCAGAAGATGCTAAGCAGGAATTAGAACTTGAAAATGAAACAGAAAATAAAGTGGAAGAAGATGCTAAAAAGCTGGAAGAAAAAAATAAAACTAAAAAACTAGCTGAAGCTGTAAGAGAAATTACTGGAAAATCAGACTGGTCATCGGAAGGTGATTCTGATTCAGAAGGAACAGAAAATAGTAAAAATGATGATGAAAATAAAGACAAAGATAAAAAAGATAAAGATAATAATAATTCTGATGATTCTTCTGATAATAATGGCGGTTCTGGAAGTGATGGAAATAAAGATGAAAATGATGATTCTTCAAATCAGGCAGGTAATAATAAAAAGAAAAAAAATAATTTTAAATTGCCTAGTTTTATGGAGTAGAATATAAAAATTTAAAATATTGGGAAATAACATTGATAAACTTTGTTATTTCTCTTTTTTTTGTTTAAAATATATAGTATAATACAAATATGTAAGGAGGTAATTTTAAAGATGAAAAAGATAATCTTAATAATAGCAGTTTTAGCATTAGGAATAATGAATTGTTCAAAGTATGGAAAAGAAAATAAAAAAAGTAAAAAGCCAAATACAGCAACAGTTTCAAAAAAGCCAGATATTTTAAAAATCAGTTATGAAGATTATATGAAGCAAAGAATGGAAGATACGAGAAGAGATGCCTTGCCTGTGGATGTAGATGGACAAATGATAGAAGCATGGAAATCAGAAGTTGCAAAACTTTATAATTTACTTTTAGGAGAGTTATCTGACAAGGAAAGGGAAAAGTTGCGTTTGAATCAGAAGGAATGGGATACGAAAGTAAATACTGAATCTAAAGAGAAAAAATTAGAAAATATAGAAAAAAAGGCAATAGAAATGGCAAAACGATATGATAAAATACGGAAAAAATAAATTTTTTTAAAAGAATTTATAAATATAGATATTAAAGTATTTTCATCAGTAGAAAAAATACAAAAATTAAATCAGGAAAAGCATCTAATAAATACGTGATAAACTGATTGAATAAATGAAAAAATAATAATACTAGAGATAAAAGCAGAATTTTATTTATTTGAAAATGGGCAGTTTTACAATTAACAGAGTATAAGAATAATAAAAATATAAAAAAATTATGAAAATATGGAAAAAAAATTTGCACTTTTAAAATGATATGGTATAATACTATTAGTGAGGTATAAAAAGTGAGTAAGTTTTTTTTATTTAAAAGGAATAAAATGATCTTGGGTATAATTTTATTGCTTTTTAGTCAAATAATGTTTCCAATAACTTTTAAATATGACACTGGAGAAAATCTGGTAACGAAAAAAAAGGAAGAGGATACGAAAGAAAGGCAGATAAAATCATTGCTTGATGCTATTCGAAAGCATAATAACAAATATGTTCAGTTTTATCTTGCAATTGAAAAAAATATTAAGAACCGTAAAGGATTGCTAGAAGAATATATAAATAGACCTGCAGGAGTATATGGAGTAGATTTGAACGAATCATCGCTAATTGCCGGTGGAGGAGCTGAATTAGTCGATGTCAACTCTAAAAGCAAGGATGGGTATACTCCGATTATTGTTGCTATTGAAGCAAGAAATCAGGAAATACTGAAACTTCTGATTGAAAATGGGGCAAATTTATATGAAAGACATCCAATTTTTAATAGAACGACTGTGGGAACGGCTGCATACTATGGAAATGAAGAAGCAGTGGAAACATTGTTAAAAAAGGATTCCAGGCTTGCTAATATTGGAAGTACGGTGGATGGCTGGACTCCGCTTGAAGATGCAACATTGAAGGCAAATGTGGAAATTGTAAAGATGCTGTTAAAATATGGAGCTAATCCGACACTTACTGATAAGCATGGCGGTACTCCAATGGATATGGCGACAAAGTTTGGAAAGGGAGAAATTGTTAAAGTTTTGAGGGATCATATAAAGGCTAATAGAAGTAAGTATTATAAGTAAATTTATGTTTATTAAGTTTAAAGTTAGTTTAATTTTAAAAAAATTGCATTAAAATTTGTTTGTAAAAAAAAATTATATATATAGAGGAGAAAAACATGAAAAGAATGACAGGAATTGGTGCTTCTGAAGGAGTATCTATAGGTAAAGTATTACTTTTTATAACAGAGGAAATTGTTGTACCGGAAACTAAGGATGAAAATTCAACAATTGAAGCTGAACTTGCAAAATTGGAAAATGGATTGAAAAAATCTAAAATGCAGTTAATTGCAATTAGAGAAAAAGTAAAAGAGAAAATGGGAGAAGATAAAGCAGCAATTTTTGATGGTCATATTATGCTTCTTGAAGATGATGATTTAATTTCGGAAGTTGAAGATAAAATTAAAGGAGATGGGCTTCCAGCCGCAAAAGCATTACACGATGGAATTAATGAATATTGTGATATGATTTCACAATTGGATGATCCATATTTAAGAGAAAGAGCTGCTGATTTAAAAGATATAGGTAAAAGATGGCTTAAAAACTTGCTAGGTATGAAAATTCATGACTTGAGCAACTTGGAACCAGGGACAATTGTTGTAACTGAAGACTTGACTCCATCTGATACTGCTCAATTGGATTTGGAAAACTGTATTGGATTTATTACAGAAGTTGGAGGAAAAACAGCCCATTCTGCAATTATGGCAAGATCGCTTGAATTACCGGCAGTAGTTGGAGTAAAAGGAATTTTGACAGAAGTTAAGGATGGAGAACTTGTTGTTATGGATGGAGAAACTGGGGAATTATATCTGGAACCATCTGAAGAATTGATTAGCGAATATGTTAAAAAACAAGAAGTGTTAAAAAAAGAAAAAGAAGAATTAAGAAAATTAATTCATGAAGATGCAGTTACTGTTGATGGAAGAAAAGTCGACATTTGGGGAAATATTGGAAGTCCTAATGATGTTGATGCTGTAATCGAATCTGGAGCAACTGGAATTGGATTATATAGAACAGAATTCCTATTTATGAACTCTGATCACTTCCCAACAGAAGAAGAACAATATCAAGCATATAGAGTAGTTGCTGAAAAAATGCAAGGAAAACCTGTAACAATAAGAACAATGGACATTGGTGGAGATAAAGAATTACCATACTTAGACTTGCCAAAAGAATTAAATCCATTCTTGGGATATAGAGCAATCAGAATTTCATTGGAAAATAAAGATATGTTCAAAACTCAATTGAGAGCGATTTTAAGAGCATCTCAATATGGACAAATTAAAATTATGTATCCAATGATAAGTTCAATTAATGAAATTAGAAAAGCAAACGCTATTTTGGAAGAATGTAAAAAAGAACTTGATGAAATCGGAAAAATTTATGATAGAAATATAAAAGTAGGAATAATGGTTGAAACTCCTTCAACAGCTATTGTTGCTTATAAATTTGCAAAAGAAGTTGACTTTTTCTCAATCGGAACAAATGACTTGACACAATACTTCTTAGCAGTAGATAGAGGAAATGAAATGGTTTCAACTTTATATAATTCATTTAACCCTGCTGTATTGGAAGCTATTCAAAAGGTAATTGATGCTGCACATGGAGCTCACATTAGTGTAAGTATGTGTGGAGAGTTTGCAGGAGATAAGAGAGCTACTAAGTTGCTTTTAGGAATGGGACTTGATTCATTTAGTATGAGTGCTTCATCTGGTTTAACTGTTAAGAAAATAATTAGAAATAGCAGTTATGCTGATGCTCAAAAATTTAGAGATTTAATTTTGCAACAAGACACACCTGAAGATGTTATAGCAAAATTAGTTTAATAAATTAAAAAAGGCTAGTGATATTATTTATTAGCCTTTTTTGTCTTTATAATTTTATGATAAATTCTATTTGAAAAATAAAAACTATATTTTATTTATTTTCTGAACAAGGATCAAGATTTTTTGTTAAATAGGATTTATAAATATCTTACTCTAATGGGAAGCAATATTGCTTATTTTTAAAATAAAAGTTGTCAACGTTATTTTTTTATTTAATATAAATTTTTTTGGCAAAGAGTGGAATTTTTTGTCATTAATTAAATTAAATAACACAATAAAGGAGTGGAAAATATTATGAAAGAAAAAAAAGTTGCAGTATTTTTGGCGGATGGATTTGAAGAAGTTGAGGCAATAACGCCAGTTGATTTGCTTCAAAGGGCTGGAATTGCTGTGGATACGGTTTCAATTACAGATGATAATCTTGTGGAAAGTGCAAGAAAAGTGAAAATATTGGCTGATAAAGTTATTGGAGAAATTGATTTTTCAGAATATGATATGCTTGTAATGCCTGGTGGACCAGGGACAGGCAATTATTTTAAATCACAGCTTCTTTTGGATAATGTTTTGAAATTTTCAAAAGATACTGAAAATAAAAGAGTTGCCGCTATTTGCGCTGCTCCAACAGTATTGGCAAGTCTTGGGATTCTAGAAGGGAAAAATGCGGTTTGCTTTCCAGCCTGTGAAGATGATTTGCTGAAGGGGAAGGCGATATTAAAGAAGGAAAGAGCTGTTGTGGATGGGAATATTATAACTAGCCGAAGCGCTGGAACTGCAATGGACTTTTCACTTGCGATTATCGGTGAACTTTTGGGAAAAGAAGTGGTTGAGAGAATTGCAAAGGAAATTGTGCTTTAAAAAAATTGAAAAATAAAAAATTTAAAAAGTTATATGGAAAAAATAAGAAAAGTGTGGTAAAATATCTCAGTAATTGTAAAAGAAATAAAATAATCTGATAATTAATTAGACTGTAAATTACTAATTTAATTGTGATACGTAAAAAATTTGAAATTTAAAAATATTAGAAAGGAGAAATTTATGGAATATCATAAACCTGTGCTGTTTGATGAAGTGATGGACAATATAATAACAGATGGGGATGCGGTTTATGTTGATTGTACGCTTGGCGGCGGTGGACATACACAAGGTATTCTGGAAAATTCTTCTGAAAATTCAGATGTTATTGCAATTGATCAGGATATTCAGGCTATTGAATTTGCCAAGAAAAGGCTGGAGAAATTTGGTAATAAGCTTCAAATATTTCAGGATAATTTTAGAAATGTTGATACAGTTGTTTATCTTGCAGGATTTGAAAAGGTGGATCGAATACTGATGGATATAGGAGTTTCTTCAAATCAGCTAGATAATGCTAAAAGAGGTTTTTCATATAGATTTGAGGCAAGGCTGGATATGCGGATGGACAGTAATTTGAAAATAAGTGCTTATGAAGTTGTCAATGATTTTTCTGAAAAAGAGATTGCTGATATTATTTACAAATATGGTGAAGAGCCAAAATCTCGAAAGATTGCAAAGAAAATTGTGGAATATAGGAAAAATAAACCTATTGAAACTACGACAGAACTTGCAGATATTGTTATACGGTCGATAGGGAAAAGTATGAAAAGACATCCTGCTAAAAGAACGTTTCAGGCTATTAGAATTTTTGTAAATAAAGAACTTGAAGTATTAAGTGAAACGTTGGATAAGGCGGTAAAATTGCTTAATAAAAACGGCAGACTTTTGGTAATTACTTTTCATTCTTTGGAAGATAGGATTGTAAAGGAAAAATTTCGTGAATATGAAGATCCTTGCACTTGTCCAAAGGATATACCGATTTGCGTGTGTAACAAGAAAAGTTTAGGAAAGATAATTACAAGAAAGCCAATTGTTGCTAAAACATCAGAGCTGGAAGAGAATAACAGGGCACATTCGGCAAAATTGAGAATTTTTGAAAGGAGTGAATAAAAGGAGTATGAATAGTGTATCTAAAAATAAAAAAATGCGAATGGAAATATTAGATGTTCCCAAAATTACAAATACAGCAAGATCACACGAAGAGGCAAGAAGAAAAAAAGTAGTAGCTCCTACAGAAGTTAGAAGAAAACTTTCCAGAACTGCAGGGCTAGATAAAAAACTTATAAAAACGGTTATGTTTTATATTGTGATTATAACGTCAGTGGCATTATTAAGATCTTTTGTTGGATATGATGTTGCAAGTTTAGGGAAAAAAATACAAAAAGAAGAGAATAAATTAAAAGAATTAAAAAAAGATGTTGCAAGATTAGATAATGAATTTATTAATAGTGATAATTTAAAAATTCAGGAACAAAAAGCAAAGGAACAAGGTTTTTCTTTTCCAAGTGATCCTACATATATAGATTTGGGAAAATAGTGCTAAAAAAATATAGCATAATTAATTGTGTTATATTTTTTTTATTTAAGGAAGTAGTATAAATATAGGAATAAAAACTTGACAATAATTAAAAAAATTGGTAACATAATAGATATAATGACTAATCAGTCAACTTGAAAAATCTTATCTATTAATGGGTATTATGATTAGTTAAAAAAATAATTTGTGAAGGAGGTTATATCTTGGCAAAAGAAGTTTTGGAAAAGATTAAAAGTGCTGAAGTGGAGTCAGATCAGATTATTGCTGATGCAAATGAAAAAGCAAAGAATATTTTGAAGGATGTTGATCAGAAGATAAAAGATGATGGCGATAAAATAATTTCTGAAGCTAAAATTGAAGCACAAAATCTGGAAAAACATTCAATAGAAGAAGCTGAAAAAAAAGTAAACTCTCTTTTAAGTAGTGAAGAAGAGAATATTAACAGTATTCTGAATATTGATGAGAAAAAAATAGATGAAGTTGTCAATTTGTTGGCAGAGAGGATTGTGAAATAATGGCAATAGTTAAAATGAGCAAATTTGAATTGGTTGTTTTCGCAGAACAGAGAGCTAAAGTATTAAAGGCACTTCAAAAATTTAAGGAAGTAAATTTTGTAGACATTAAGTTGCGTGATGAAAATGGAGAAATAGATAAGGATGCGGTTGAAGGTGTTTCAAAATATGTAAATAATGAAGAATTGACACATATCGATGAAAGACTTTATCAGTTAAGCAGTGCAATTTCTCTTATTAAGAAGTATGATGAAAGAAAGACACGTTTAAGGGATATTATTCATGGAAATGAAAATTATACTTTTGATACATTGTCTAAAAAAGTACTGACTTATGACTGGAAAAAAGTTACTTCAGAATTAAATTCAATTGGAGTGAAGTATTCACAAATAAAATCTGAAATTTCTAAAAAATATGCACGATATGATGAGATTGATTTGTGGGAACGGCTAGATGTAAATCCTATGGAATTAAAGAAATTGAAAAAGGTAAATACATTTCTTGGAACGATACCGTTAAAATTAAAGGGTGAATTTATTGAAGGCATTTCTAAACTTGATAAAACTTATTATGAAGAACTTAAAATAGTAAAAGATGAAGTTTATTATCTTGTAATTTCAAGTATAGATGAAAGTGAAAAGGAAAAATTGTCTGAAGTTTTTAGAAATAGCAGTTTTGGTGTGGAAAATCTTGATATTGATGCAGTTCCGCAAGACTATAAAAATGAATTGCAAAAGGAAATAGGTGAGCTGAAAAAGCAAAAACGTAAACTGAAGGCTCAAATTAAGACTTATAGTGAAGATTTGACTGATTTACAGGCGGTTTATGAATATATGCAAAATAAAAAGCTACGTATTGTAGAATCAGAAAAATTGGCACAAACTGAAAATACTGTTTTAATAAAGGGATGGATTCCTACGGAAAAAGTTCAGGACTTTGAAAAAGTTGTAAAAGGTGAAACTGGAAGCAGTTATTATTTGACGTTTGAAGAAGCGGAAAAAGATGATGCGACAGTGCCGATAAAATTGAAAAATGGAAAAGTTGCGAGTGTATTTGAAAATTTAACAGGGATGTATGCTTATCCTAGATATAATGAAATTGATCCGACACCGCTGTTTACACCATTTTATATTTTGTTTTTTGGAATGATGGGAGCAGATGTAGGATATGGACTCGTTTTGCTGCTTGCAACAATGTTTGTCTTGAAAGTGGTAAACTTAAGTTCACAAATGAGAAAATCGGTTAAATTTTTCTTTTATCTAAGTTTTTCAGTTATTTTCTGGGGAATTTTATATGGTTCATATTTTGGAGCAGAAATACCTGGAATGTGGCGGCTTATAAATCCATCAAAAGAATATAATACTTTATTAATTGGTTCGATTGTATTTGGAGTAGTTCATATATTTATTGGATTGGCAATAAAGGCGTATATGCTTATTAGAGATGGTAAGGCATTGGATGCTGTTTATGACGTGTTATTCTGGTATATGGCACTTATGGGCGGAATGGCTTATTTAGTATTTAAAATGAAAAATTTATCGCCTGCTGTAACAAGTGTGTCAATGTGGATTATGATTGTTGGAATGGTTGGAATCGTACTTACTGGTGGACGTGATGCTAAGGGAGTTGGAGCAAAACTTGGAGGAGGGCTTTATAGCCTTTACGGAATCTCAAGTTATGTTGGAGATTTTGTGTCTTATTCAAGACTTATGGCTTTGGGACTTTCTGGTGGATTTATTGCGTCGGCTATAAATATGATCGCTGGAATGATTAGCGGAAGCTGGGTTGGAATGATATTTATTCCAGTAATATTGCTAGGTGGACATTTATTTAATATGTTCTTGTCTTTCCTTGGAGCTTATGTTCATACTTCAAGACTTATGTATGTTGAATATTTTGGTAAGTTTTATGAAGGCGGAGGAAAGCCGTTTAAAGATTTTAGAACAGAAAATAAATATATAAATCTTGATGATTAGTTTTTTGATTTTCAAGAAAATTAAGTTTAATAAAATTATTAATAAATAAAAAAATTAGGAGGAAATAAAATGAATTTTTCACAGTTTTTAGTACAAAATGGAGGAATCGTAATGGCGACATTAGGTGCGGCATTAGCGACATTATTAGCAGGAATTGGATCAGCAAAAGGTGTAGGAATCGTTGGGGAAGTAGCATCAGGACTTATGAGTGAAGAACCTGAAAAGTTTGGTAAATCGTTAGTATTGCAATTATTGCCAGGTACACAAGGATTATATGGATTTGTTATCGGACTTATGGTGTTAGGAAAATTAAAACCTGAAATGCCAATACAAACTGGATTAGGAATTTTAATGGCTTGTTTACCAATCGCATTTGCAGGATATGGATCAGCTATTGCACAAGGTAGAGTTGCAGCTTCTGGTATTAGCTTACTTGCTAAAAATGAAGAACAAAATACAAAAGGTATTATTTATGCGGTAATGGTTGAAACTTATGCATTGTTAGCATTCGTTGTTTCAATTATGTTATTGGCAAAATTCTAGTTTTATTTTATAAAGGAAATAAAAAGAATTAAATATGACATAAAAAGCAAAGAAGGAGAAAATATGTCTAATTTAGATAATTTAACATCAAAAATATTAGCTGATGCTAAAGCACAGGCAGACAAAATTGTAAAAGATGCACAGGAAAAGGCGCAACATAAATATGATCTTGAAATAAAAAAAATTAATGCAAAAAAAGAAACTGTTCTTGAAAATGCAAGAAGAGATCGTGAACTTCTTTCTGAAAGAATTAAGTCAAGCGCTAATTTAAAGGCTAGAAATAAAAAACTGGAAGCAAAGCAGGCTGTAATTGATAAAGTTATAGATAAATTAAAAACAAAACTTGTTAATATGGATGAAAAAAAATATATTAATTATTTGAATAAAAATATTGATAAAAAAACTATAACTGGGAAAGAGCTAATTGTAAAAAAAGAATTTGTGGGAAAAGTTAAAAAGGAATTTCCAGGTGCAAAAGTAAAGGGAAATGAGTTTGTAACTTCAGGATTTATTATTGAAGAAAATGGGATTCAGGAAAATTACACTTTTGAAGTGAAATTGGACTTTATGAGGGATGAACTGGAAGTTGAAATTTCAAAACTTTTATTTTCATAACAGGTTTATTTTATAACTAGAAAGCTGAATAATAAAAAATTAATATTTTTAGTATAAATTAAAAAATAGGTCTAACATAAAAATAAATTGAGAGTTAATTGTAAAAGTAAAAATTAAAAAGCTGAAAAATAATAACATTTAAATGATAAAAAAAATAAAAAATTAAATGCTGTATCAGTAAAAATTATAACTTTGTACATGCGACTAAAAAATGAATCAGTAAAGGGAGAAAAAGATGGATAGAATGGATTACGGACAGAGTGTCGTAACTATTAGGGTACTGGAAAAGAGGCTTTTAACTAGAAATAGACTGGAAAGAATGATAGAAGCCGAAACTCCCGAAGAAGTGCTAAAATTATTGGGAGAAACAGAATATTCTCAAGATATGGCTGATATTCATGGTAGTCAAGATTATGAAACAATACTGAAAAGGGAAACAGAGCGGGTATTTTCAATTGTGAGAAAAATGGTTAAAAACACTACGATTGTTGATATTTTATCTTTGAAGTATGATTATCATAACTTGAAAGTATTATTAAAAAGTAAAATAACAGGAAAAGATTTTTCAAATTTGCTTATGCAGGCTGGAACGATTGATGCTGGAAAATTTAAAACAAAATTTGAGCTGCAAAGTAATGATTTGCCAAGGGAAATAATAGAGGCAATTGTTGAAGTTCAAAAAGATTTTGAAGAAAATCATAATCCGCAAAGAATTGATATACTTGTAGACAAGCATTACTTTAGAAATTTATCACGTTTAGCAAAAGAGATTGATGTAAAAGTTATTACTGATTATGTTGAAGGATTGATTGACTTTCAGAATATGATAACTTTGCTTAGAGTTCAAAAGCAAAATCGTGATGCGAGATTCTTGGAAACTGTTATTTTTGAAGGTGGAACAATTTCAAAAAATAAAATTGTCGCTTCAATAAATGATAATATAGATACTATTTTGAATAAGTTCAAGAAAGAAAAATTGGGAATGTATCTGGCAAAAGGGTTAGAAACATTTAATGAGACAAAAAGATTATCGGAACTTGAGAAAATTTCTGATAATTATTTAATGGAATTAAATAAAGAATCAAAATATGTTGTATTCGGACCAGAGCCATTATTTACATATTTAGTTGCAAAAGAGCGTGAAATCAATGCAGTCAGAATGATAATGGTAAGCAAGATTAACAACATAAGTTCGGATAAAATAAGGGAAAGGTTGCGTGAAACTTATGCATAAAATAGGTGTAGTTGGAGATAAGGATTCTATTTTATCATTTAAGGCATTGGGAATTGATGTGTATCCAGTCATTACAAAGGAAGAAGCCAGAAGTACAATTGATGAAATGGCAAGCAATGACTATGGCATTATCTTTGTAACAGAGCAAATTGCCACATTAGTTGAAAATACTATTGAAAGATACAATCGTGAAGTGCTTCCAGCTGTTATTTTGATTCCGAATAATCAGGGAAGTCTAGGAATTGGACTTAAAAAGATAGACGAATACGTTGAAAAGGCAATAGGATCGAACATATTTTAGATGAAAGGAGAAATTCATTGAAAACAGGAAAAATAATAAAAGTATCTGGGCCTCTTGTTGTTGCAGAAGGTATGGAAAATGCCAATGTGTATGACGTGGTAAGAGTTTCGGAGAAAAAATTGATAGGTGAAATTATTGAAATGAGAGGCGACCAGGCTTCTATTCAAGTATATGAAGAAACATCGGGAATTGGACCAGGAGAAGAGGTTTTCACAACTGGAGAGCCTTTAAGTGTTGAATTGGGTCCTGGGCTTATTGAAGCGATGTTTGATGGGATTCAACGTCCGTTAAAGGAATATCAGGAAATAGCAGGGGACTTTTTGGATAAAGGAGTAGAGGTTAAGCCTTTAAATAGAGAAAAAAAATGGGAATTTGAACCTGTTTTATCAGCTGGAGCGATAGTTGAAACTGGTGACGTCTTAGGAACAGTTCAGGAAACTTCTGTTGTAAATCATAAAATTATGGTGCCAGCTGGAATTAAAGGGACTTTGAAAACTATTAAAAGTGGAAGTTATACAGTAGTTGATACAATTGCAGTTATTAAAACTGAAAAAGGTGATGTAGAAGTTCAAATGATGCAAAAATGGCCAGTAAGACGTGGAAGAAAATATAAACAGAAATTAAATCCAGAAGCTCCATTAATTACAGGACAAAGGGTAATTGATACATTTTTCCCTGTAACTAAAGGTGGGACTGCTTGTGTACCAGGACCTTTTGGATCTGGAAAAACAGTTGTGCAACACCAAATGGCTAAATGGGCAGATGCTGAAATTATAGTTTATGTAGGGTGTGGAGAACGTGGAAATGAGATGACAGACGTTCTTATGGAATTTCCAGAAATAATTGACCCAAAAACTGGACAATCATTAATGAAGAGAACTGTACTTATAGCAAATACTTCAAATATGCCGGTTGCAGCCAGAGAGGCAAGTATTTATACAGGGATTACAATTGCAGAATATTTTAGAGATATGGGATATTCTGTGGCAATAATGGCTGATTCTACTTCAAGATGGGCGGAAGCACTTAGGGAAATGTCTGGACGGCTTGAAGAAATGCCAGGAGATGAAGGATACCCAGCTTATTTAGGTTCAAGAGCCGCAGAATTTTATGAAAGAGCAGGAAAAGTAATTTGTCTTGGACAAGATGGAAGAGAAGGAGCATTGACAGTTATTGGAGCAGTTTCACCTCCAGGTGGGGATATTTCAGAGCCGGTATCACAGGCTACACTTCGTATTGTTAAGGTGTTCTGGGGACTAGATGCTAATTTAGCATATAGACGTCATTTCCCTGCGATTAACTGGTTAAATTCTTATTCATTGTATCAAGCAAAAGTTGATAATTGGATGAATCAAAATGTAGGACCTGAGTTTTCTAGAAATAGAGCTCGTGCAATGTCATTGCTGCAAGAGGAAAACAGTTTGCAGGAAATTGTTAGATTAGTTGGTAAAGATACTTTATCAGAAAAGGATCAGCTTAAACTGGAAGTTGCAAAATCAATAAGAGAAGATTATTTGCAGCAAAATGCGTTTATGGAGTCAGATACTTATACTTCGCTTGAAAAACAGGATAAAATGCTTGATTTAGTATTGAAATTTTATGATGAAGGGTTAAGAGGGCTTGAAAATGGCGCTTATTTAAATGAAATTGTAGCAATGCCAGTGAGAGAAAGAATTGCAAGAGCAAAATATTTGCCTGAAGCTGAATTAAATAAAATTGATGAAGTGGCAAAGGAATTGGAAAAAGGAATAGATGAACTTGTAAATAAAGGAGGTGTAGCAAATGCTTAAGGAATATAAAACTATTAAGGAAGTTGTAGGACCATTGATGATGGTTGAAGGTGTTGAAGGAATCAAATATGAAGAACTTGTTGAAATTGAAACTCAGAAGGGAGAACTTCGTCGTGGGCGTGTGCTTGAAGTAAATGGAGATAAGGCTGTCGTTCAATTATTTGAAAATTCAGCTGGAATTAACCTGAAAGATTCAAAAGTTAGATTTCTTGGTAGACCGCTTTCGCTTGGAGTGTCTGAAGATATGATTGGACGTGTATTTGATGGACTTGGACGTCCAAAAGACAATGGACCAAAAATTATTCCTGAAAAGACATTGGATATTAACGGAACAGCTATAAATCCAGTTGCCCGTGATTATCCGTCAGAATTTATCCAAACTGGAGTTTCTGCAATTGATGGGCTAAATACTCTTGTTAGAGGACAAAAATTACCAATATTCTCTGGTTCAGGACTTCCACATGCAGAATTAGCACTTCAAATCGCAAGACAAGCAAAAGTTTTGGGAACAGATTCTAAATTTGCGGTAGTATTTGGAGCGATTGGGATTACATTTGAAGAAGCTCAAACATTTACGGAAGATTTTATAAAAACTGGGGCAATAGATAGAGCAGTATTGTTTATGAATTTGGCTAATGATCCAGCAATTGAGCGTCTGTCTACACCAAAAATGGCACTTACTTGTGCAGAATATTTGGCATTTGAAAAAGGAATGCATGTACTTGTAATTTTGACTGACTTGACTAACTATTGTGAAGCATTGCGTGAAGTGTCGGCGGCAAGAAAAGAGGTTCCAGGAAGAAGAGGATATCCAGGATACTTATATACTGACTTGTCAACAATTTATGAAAGAGCGGGAAGAATTAAAGGGCGTGAAGGATCAATTACGCAAATACCTATTTTAACAATGCCTGAAGATGATAAGACTCACCCAATTCCAGATTTGACTGGATATATTACAGAAGGGCAAATAATCTTATCAAGAGATTTATATAAACAAAATTTGATGCCTCCAATTGATGTTTTGCCGTCGCTTTCAAGATTGAAGGATAAAGGAATTGGAAAAGGGAAGACAAGGGAAGATCATGCGGATACAATGAACCAATTATTTGCGGCTTATGCAGCTGGTAAAGAAGCTAAAGAACTGGCTGTAATTTTGGGAGAATCAGCATTGTCTGAAACTGATAAAGCATTTGTTAAATTTACAACAGCATTTGAGGAACAATATGTGGCTCAAGGGTTTGATAATAACAGAACTATTGAAGATACATTAAATTTAGGATGGGATTTACTAAAAATATTACCAAGAACAGAGTTGAAAAGAATTAGAGATGAATATTTGGAAAAATATTTACCTGCAGGAGATGAATAGACTATGGCAAGATTAAATGTAAATCCTACAAGAATGGAGTTAAGCCGTTTAAAGACACGTCTAAAAACTGCTAAAAGTGGACATAAACTGTTAAAGGACAAGCAAGATGAACTTATGCGGCAATTTATTATTTTGGTAAAACAAAATAGAAAGTTACGTGTAGAAGTTGAAGGAAAGTTACAAGATTCATTTAAGGATTTTCTTCTTGCAAGGGGAGTAATGTCTGATGAAATGCTGGAAAATGCCATTGCCTATTCAGAAGATAAACTTTCTGTAAATATAGAAACTAAAAATGTAATGAGTGTAATTGTGCCTCAAATGACTTTTAATAAGGATATGGAAAGTAGGGAAGTAAACTATCCTTATGGATATGCTCAAACTTCTGCTGACCTAGATGATGCTGTTGACGGCTTAAATCAAGTAATGAAAGATTTGCTTGAACTGGCGGAAATAGAAAAGGCTTGTCAGCTTATGGCAGATGAAGTGGAAAAGACAAGACGTCGTGTAAATGCACTGGAATATATGACAATTCCACAACTTGAAGAAACAATCCGTTATATCCAGATGAAACTTGATGAAAATGAAAGATCAAGTATTACAAGGCTTATGAAAGTTAAGGATATGATGGCTGAAAAAGCATAAATTTAATAATACTTATTTAAATATTAGGTTTTAGCAAGGGGTTTAAGCCCCTTGTTATATAATATTTCAAAAAAAATAGAGCCGTTTAAATTACGACTCTTTTTATATTTAATATTATTTTTTCAATAATTTTCAATCTAAACATTGGATTTATTGAATAATTAATTAATATTTTATTTTAAATCTTTTATATATTTTTTTACAAAATCCTGAATATCAGCCTTATCAATCACATCTGAAAATCTAATTTCAGAATTTCTAACTTCAGTTAATTTTTCAGGGAATTTTACTCCAGTAATTTCTGAAACTTCATCCAAAATTGTATATGGCTCTTTTGTATCATCCAATCCTAGTGCTTTTGCAATTGGAGTCGGGAATTTAAATGGATGGGCTGTTGACATTACTACTGTGTGAATATTTTTATCTAAATGTTTTTCGTCTAATTTTTCATAAACAGAATAAGCAACTGCCGTATGTGGATCCATTAAATAGTGATAATTTTCATAAATTTCCTTAATTGCACTTACAGTTTCATCATCATTTGCAAATTCTCCGTAAAATTCATTTTGAATATTTTTTAGTTCTTTGTCGCTTACCGATAATTCTCCACCTGAAAGCAAGTTTTTAATTAATTCACTTACTCTCTTGCTGTCTTCATTTAACGCATAATATAAGTATCTTTCAAAGTTTGATGAAAGAAGAATGTCCATTGATGGCGAATTTGTTGCATAAAAGTCTCTGTTTTTGTTATATGTTCCTGTTTGGAAAAAGTCAGCTAAAACTTTGTTTTTGTTTGAAGCTGAAATAAATTTTTTGATTGGTATTCCAAGTTTTTTTGCAATAAACCCTGCTAAAATATTTCCAAAATTTCCAGTTGGAACTACTACATTAAATTCTTCCCCAGCTTTAATTGTTCCAGCATTTACTAAATTTACATAAGTTGTCACATAATATATAACTTGCGGGAATAGTCTTCCAATATTTATTGAATTTGCACTTGAAAACATAACATCGTGTTCATTTGCATATTTTTTAAATTCATCGCTTGAAAAAATCACTTTTATAGCGCTTTGAGCATCGTCAAAATTTCCGTTAATTGCAACGATTTCCACATTGTTTCCAAGCTGTTTTCTCATTTGCTCTTCCTGCATTGGACTAACTCCATTTTTTGGATAAAAAACGACAATGTTAATTCCATCAACATCTTTAAATCCTTCAAGTGCTGCTTTTCCAGTATCTCCAGAAGTCGCTGCCAAAATTAAGATTTTTTTGTCTTCTTTTTGTTTTTCCTTACTCAAAAGAAGTAAATATGGGAAAAGTGATAAAGCCAAATCTTTAAACGCCAATGTTCTTCCGTGAAATAATTCTCCAAAGCTCACTTTATCATTTAATTTGTGAACTGGAACAATGTTTTTGTCGTTAAAAGTTGTGCTGTTATAAGCATTATTTATAGCAGTTTTTATTTCTTCATCTGAAAATTCTGTAAAAAATAATTTTATAATTTTTTCTGAAATTTCTTGATAAGACAAGTCTTTCAATTCTTCGTAAGTCAATTTCACATTTGGCAATTTTTCTGGAATATACAATCCTCCATCTTCGCAAAGTCCATGAAGTGCCCCAAAAGTGGAACTTTTTACATTATTGGGATTAATTTCTCTTGTACTTTTATAGTTCATAATATACCTCTTTCTATTTTTCTTTTTTTATCATTTTTTATATAGAGTAATTATACTATTATTTTTTATAATATGCAAGATTAGTGAAGAAAAAACATAATATTCTCATTTTCTTTTAATAAATTTATTGTATAATTTAAATGAAAGATAGAATAAGTATTTATTAAATTAAGATGGAAGGGTGTGTTTTTTATGAAAAAAATATTTTTAATTTTATTGTTGTTATTTTCCGTTGTGGCATGTGAATTAGAAGATGCACAAAGGGCATATAATAATGGAGAATATATAAAAAGTGTATCTCTTACTTTAAGTTATTTTGAGAAACATCCAAACAAAGTTGAAAAAATTAAACCGAATGTTAAAAATGAAATTATGGAAAAATTTTCTAATATTGTAAATCGTTATAAGACAGAAGCTGGAAGTAGTGATTTGAGGGAAAAACAAGATGGTTATGAAGGACTTTATGGAATTTATGTATTGTTTGATACTTATTCTCAATCTTCAAATTTTACTGATTTTTTGTCAAAATATGATGGCGATGAGCTTTTAAGTGAAATTTATAAAATTATAGATAAACGTATAGAATCAAGAAACTTGGAAAGTAAAGATTTTGGAGATATTATTTCAACACTTGATAAATACTATGGTAATATTATTAATTATACTAAAAATTTAAATGAAATAAAAAATGTATCTAAAAGCAAAATATTAAAATATGAATCTGTATTAAAAAAAATATCTCAAGTTAAAGCTGATAAATTTATAGAATATGCTAATATAAAAGAAAAAGTTGGAGAATATCGTGATGCGCAAAAATTAAATGAAGCAGCACAAAAAGTTTATGGAAAATATGAAAGAAATTACAAAAACGTATATACAAAAGCTATAGAATTAAAGGAAAAGGCTGATTATCAAGAAGCAAATGAACTTTATCAAAGTGCTTTAGTTAAAATTTCTTACGCTCGAACTAAAAAGGATTATAGGGAAGCAATATATACTTTTAGGAAAGCGCAAAAAATTGTACCTAATTTTAGAGATACAGAAAGCAAAATTAAAGAATATTTTGGGGAAGCCTATGTAAAATATCATATTTTTGGCTGTAATGATACTAAAGTTTATAGTTATTTAAATGATTATTTATCAGGAATTGGAGTTCTTACAAATTCTAGCGAAGCTGAAGTCAAAATAAATTGTAGAGTTACAGATAATTACCAAGTTTTCACATATCCTAGCCAAATAAGAAATTTATCTGAAGTAAAAAACATTATAAATAATGATGCGCAAATAGTGAGAAAAGAATTTAAATTTCAAGAAAGTATAACTAAGTCGGTTGAAAAACTAAATTTAAGTTATGAAATAGAACTTTTTGGACTCGTAAATAAAAGTTATTCAAGCAGTTCAAATAAGCAGCATGAAATAAATTCTTTGCAATATTTAGGAGATGTGCCGTCTGATTATTTAAACAAAGATAAAATTGAAAAACTTTGGGGAGAAAGTGAAATGAGAAAAAAAGCCTATGAAAATTCTTCACTTTATAATGATCTTAAAAATATAGCTAAAGAATTAGAAAGATTATGATTATTGATAAATTCAAAAATAAATTTTTAATCTTTTTGTTTTTAACTTTATTGATTATTAAAAAAATTATTTAATATTTTCGAGATTTCAAAATTGGAAAATTTTATTTTTATGTAATGCTTGTATTTTTCTCTTGAAAATGGTATTATAATAATAAAACTAGTTTAAGATTGAATTTAAATGGAATAATGTATTTAAATATTAATATCATTTAATTTATTGGATGATTTAAAATTCGATGAGGAGGGAAGTCAGAATTGAAAAGCAGGATTGAAGAACAAAATGGAAGAGTGATAAATAGAAATGTAGCTTCCAGTAGGGTAAAAAAGGATGTGGAATTAAATAAAGATAATTTAGAAAATGAATCTAAAGTTAAAAAAGAAGAAGTATTAAAAAATATGTTAAAAAATGTGGATGATGAGATGAAAAGGGAAGAAATCATACACATGCTGCTGGAACAAAAAGTTTCAAAAGTTATAAAGGAAGAAGAAAGTGAGAAGAAACAGTTTTCATATAAAGTTTTAAATTTTGTGGGAAGCGGGAAATTCATTGCTTTTATGGGGATATTTTTGTTGGCGTGGACTTTAATAGATGTTGTTTTTCTTTTAGCAGATAAGTTTAATCCATATTCATTTGTTATAATGAATGTGATTTTGTCGTTTGTAGTATTGATTTTTTGTTCACTTATTGTTTTTAATCAAAATAAAAAAAAGAAAATGGATAGAAGAAAATCTGAAAATGATTATAAAGTTAATTTAAAAAATGAAATTATAATTGAAGATTTACATTATAAACTGGATGACTTGATTGAAAAGCAAGATAAGATAGCAAAACGTGTTTTGGAACTGGAAAAGAAGAAAAAGACTGTAGCTGCAAAGGGTAACAAGGAATATAAATTTATTGATATTTCAGAAGGTGAAAAGAAAAATAAATAGGTTAAATTTATTTAAATTATATGAGAAAGTCAAATTTTTTATCGTAAATTTTTAAAATAAGGTTTTATGTAAAAGGGGGAGAAATAAATGGGGACAAGTGAAATAAATGAAATTGAAAATGGAAATAAAATGGAAAAGATAAATATTTTTGATTTAAAGGATTTATCTGAGAGAAAAGAAGTTGTAAAAATTTTGACTGAAAATGAGAATGTGAAAATTGAGAAAATTATTTCGACTGGACAAGTGACAGGTTGGCAGGAATCTGATAAAAATGAATTTGTAATTTTGATTCAGGGGAATGCTGAAATTGAATATTATAGAAATAGAAGCTGTGAAGATAAAAATTTTAATGCAAATGAAAATATAATAAAAAACATAAAAAATACTAATGATATGAAACTACAATTAGGAAAAGGAGATACAGTGTTAATAAAAAAGGAAGAAAGGCATAGAGTCAGTTATACAAGCAAGAACCCTTGCTGTATATGGATTTGTATCTTTTTTGATTAAAAATCTTAAATTTTATAATATTCTTCATTTAAATAAAGTAGAATTGTCATAAATGTTTTTAACAAAAGAATGATTTTTTTGGTAAATAAATAAAAATATAGTTAAATGGAGTTTAGTATAAAAAATTTAAAAAAAAGTAAAAGAAGGAGCAGTTATGATGTTATTTGTAATATTTGCATTAGTTGTCGTTATTGCGACAGGAATTCCTTATGTGAAAAAGGGAATTGAAAATAGGAAATTGATGAAAGAATATATGGAAGAACAAGGACTTGGGAAAAATGAGGCTATTGGAAAAGTAAGAGATGCCAAAACGACGAATGATAAAGTTATTGAAGGCTTGTTTTATTTATCACTTATAGCTCTTTTAGGAGGAGGATTTTATAATATTTATTTATATAATAATGAAAATTCAGATAATATGAGCGCTCAACAGCAATCTGAAGGGACAATGGCAAATATAACAACTGATCAGAATCAAAACCAAAACCAAAATCAGGATCAAAACCAGCAGGATCAGAATCGACAAAATCAAGGAACACCAGTTATTCAAAATAACATAATTTCAAACCCGAATGATGCACAAGTTCAGGAAAATGTAAAAAGGGAACAAGCTAGAATTGATAAAATGTTTGCAGATAGTGAAAGAAATACATCAAGTTTGATGGATATGTTAAAGAAAAGTTTTGAAAAAAAGGATACAGGCGAAGGAATTAGAAATGGCGAAAAGGCTTTGGACAATGTAAAAAAATCTAGTAACTTATTTAAAAATACAAAATGTAATCCAACTGGAGATGCGGCATTTGACAAGGAATGTCCAAAATTGCTTCAAAAGGGTAAAGAATTGTATTCTTCAAAACAAATTGATGTTGAAAAAATGCTTAGTGCGTTGAAGGGTATTGAAAAGAGCATAAATGATGTTAAAAATAGCGAATTGGGACAACAGGCAGTTCAAGAAGGAAATAAATTATGGGACAGTCTTATGAAAAAAGTCGATGAGTTTCAAAAAAAGTAAAATAGACTTGTTTAGTTTATAATTTGTAAAATTATTTCATATAATAAATTTTGATGGTTATAGTTTAAATATTAAAGTCTTAATAACTGAAATGATAAAAGGAATTTATTTTAACTGGTTTAAGGTAATTCCTTTTATTTTATAATAAAATTTTTGATTCTCTGTAAAATACTGGGAAATTAAAAGGTTTTTTTAGGAAAAAAACAAAATTTTGACAAAAATGTGATGTATAATAGAAAAATAAATTAATAAGGTAATTAAATATAAAATATTTCAAGAATAGGAGGAAATGTTATGAAAATGAAAAGTTTAGGAAATGCAGTGCTTGGAGCTTTGATTATGCTAGTTGGGCTTGTGATACTGACAGAAAGTAAGGATAATCATATTGATATAAAAATTGCAGACAAGGGAAATCTGAGTGTAAATAATGTAAAAAATGTAACGACAGTAACTGAGAACAAAGGTTCAGGTAAAAAAGTAAAAGCTGTAGTTATTGAATTTGATAAGTCCATCAAAAATGAAAAATTGTCAAAAAATGTAGTTACAGTTACCCAAAAAAATATTTCTAAAAAAAATACAGAAGATAAAAATGATGAACCAATCGTTAATACAACTGAAACAAAAGTGAATAGAGAAGTTTCTAAAATATATACAAGTGATAAGATAGATGATGAAAATGTGGAAGCGAAAGATGGAAAATATTTGTATTTGGAATTAGCTGAAGATAAAGATTCTGATAATAAGACAGCTCAAAATGATATGGAAGATTTGAAAATCTCAGTTTCACAAAATAAAAAAAATTATTTTACAAATAATAGCAAAAGTTTTAATGTAAATAATAAATCTTAATTTCAAATATTAAATTGTAAAATAAAAAATATTTATTAAAAGGTGATTAAATGAAAAGTAAAAAAATGTTATTGATTTTAGCAGCAATTATATTTGTATTAAGCTGTTCCAATGAAAATAGTGTTGAAAAGAGCAATATAAAAAAACAGAGTGCTGTTGAAAATATAAAAAATTCAAAAACAGAAAAGGAATATTTAAAAAGCATAAATTATTCAAATATAGCAGATAAGATGGCTCAGGATGAGATTAAGGAAAGCTTGGAAAATGCAGGGGTTGATTCTAATAATATAGATCTTTTTTTTAAAAGTGTAAATTACTATAATGAAGCGACTGAAAATAAAGATTTGATAAAGTCAGGATTTATTAATTCTAAAAATATAAATCCAATTTATGATGAAGTGGCGATACAGAAAATTTGGGACAAAAAGAATAAAAATTTTCCTGGATTTAACTGTCGGATAACAGCATTCACATTGATGAAAAATTATATAAAAATGGAAAAGCCAGTTGTAAAAACTGGGGAAATGCTTTTTATGGATATAGAATCATTGAAGAATATGCCGTTTAAGCTGTTTTCTCAAAATGAAGAGAATAAATTTATTAATTTATTTTCAGAAATTCCGACAAAGATGACTAAGGATGTGAGAGTTCATGCTGAAAATGTGAAAAATGCCTGGAAAGAGCGGGGAATTAAGTTTGATAAAAATAGTAAAATATCAATGATTTCTGTATTTTTCCATTTTAATGATGATCCTGAAGAAAATATCCTGTTTATAGGGCATGTTGGGATTTTAATTCCTGAAAAGGATGGAAAGTTATTGTTCGTTGAAAAATTGGCATTTCAACAGCCTTATCAGGTTTTAAAATTTAACAATCGGACAGAACTTAACGACTATTTGATGAATAAATATGATACTGCATGGGGACAGCCTGTGGCTAAGCCGTTTATTATGGAAAATGATGAATTGCTGAAGGAATACAGGACTAATCCAAATAATGGAAATTAGTAAAAGTAATTTAAATATTTAGAAAAAATAAAAAACTCGGAAAATAAGTTTATCTTCTGAGTTTTTTTGTTTTTTATATTATTTTTTTACTTTTCTTGTTTTTTTATCTTTTTTACCTTTAGAAGATTTATCTGATTTTTTACCAGATTTACCAGATTTTTTGTCAGAAGATTTTTTTCTTCCCTTTCTGTCTCTTCTTCTGTCTGATTTTTTACCAGATTTTTCTCCACCGCCGTTTCTACTTCCAGTAGCTTCTTCAACAAGCGGTTTTGCATCTTTTTTGGAATTCAAAGCTCTCATTATGTATTCTGCTTCTTGTAATGGCACTGTTATGAAAGAGTATTTATCCATAATTTTTACATCTTTTACTTTTCTTCCTGGAGTTTTTGCCTTTTTGTTTAACAAGTCAAGCAATCTTCCAACATTATAGCCGTCTTTACTTCCAAGAGCAATAAATAATCTTGTCTTATCATCAATTTTAACTTTTACATCTGTTATTTCATTATAGTTTTCAGGCAAGAATTCATCTTCATAAACGTGTCTTAATACAGAGGCTAGAACCTGCTTGGCATCTCTTCCATCCATAAGCCTTTGGGCAAGTTCTGAATATGTGTCAAAGTCGTTTTCCATTATAATTTCATCCACATAAGCAAGCAGCGCTTCTTTTTTAGCTTCTAAAATTTCTTCAACATTTGGAATATGTTCTCTTTTGATTTCTGTTTTTGTAATACGTTTAATTTGAGCAAGTTTGCTTGCTTCTCTTGGAGTTACGAAAGTTATTGCTACACCTTTTTGTCCAGCACGTCCTGTTCTTCCAATTCTGTGAACGTAAGATTCAGCTTCTTGCGGGATAGAGTAGTTTATAACATGTGTCAGGTTGCTTACATCAATTCCACGTGCAGCAACATCTGTCGCAACTAATATTGTCAATATTTTTTTCTTGAATAAATCAAGAGCCTTTTGTCTAAGAGCTTGAGTAATATCTCCGTGAATACATTCAGCATCATAGTTTCTAGCTTTCAATTTATTTGTAACATCATCAACTTCTGATTTTGTACGGCAGAATACAATTCCATAAAAATCTTGTTCATAATCTAAAACTCTGCACAATGCTTCAAACTTATCTTCTTGTTTAACTTCATAATAAATTTGTTCAGTCAAATTAGTTGTAAGTTCTTTTTTGGCAACTTTTAATAATTTATGTTCTGGCATAAATTTTTTAGCAATAGCCATAATTGCTTTTGGAATTGTAGCGGAAAAGAATAGCATTTTTTTCTCATCATTAGTTTTTTCCAAAATTGCTTCAATATCTTCTAAAAATCCCATGTTAAGCATTTCATCAGCTTCATCTAGAACAAAATAGTCTAGTTGATCAACTTTTAAGATTTTCTTTCTCATTAAGTCCATAACACGCCCAGGTGTTCCAACGACAATGTCAACTCCAGACTTTAATTTTTTTATTTGATTTTCAATAGAAGCTCCACCATAAACTGCAAGAACCTTTAAGTCCTTTTCACCCTTTAATGAATAAATTTCATCAGCAACTTGATTGGCAAGTTCTCTTGTCGGTGCTAAAATTAAGGCTCTAACTGTTTTATCCGCTTCAATTGTTTCTAAAATTGGGATACCAAATGCGGCAGTCTTTCCTGTTCCTGTTTGCGCCTGTCCTATTAAATGTGTTCTTTCCTTTAGTAATTCAGGGATTACCAGTTTTTGTATTTCACTTGGCTCCTCAAATCCTTTTTTACTCAAAGCATTAAGCATTTCTATACTTAATCCAAAATCTTCAAATTTTTGCATTATTTTTTATTTTACCTTCCTTTACTTTTATATTTTAATTTATACTTATTATTTAAAAAAATTTTTGTATATATTATTATACCATACTTTTACAGTTTTTGTACTTATTTTTAAAAATTATTTTTTATATAAAGTAACAGGAGAATTCTTTGTGGATATTTTAAGCAAAAAATTAAAAATTTTTTTAATAGTTTCAGGAATTATGGGCATTTTATTATAAAATACAAAATAAAAATAAAAATTTTAAAAAAAAGGCTTGCAAAATCTTCAAAAATGTATTATTATATTGTTAGCACTTAAAGTTATAGAGTGCTAAAATTTTCAAAATATAAATTCGGAAATTTTTATTTAAAAAAATATAAAAAGATGAAAATAAATGACTTTAGGAGGACAAAATGATAATTAAACCATTGGGAGAAAGAGTTTTAATAAAACAGACAGAACAGGAAGAAGTTACAAAAAGTGGAATCGTGTTGCCAGGGACTGCTTCTAAGGAAAAGCCGATAATAGGAGAAGTTTTGGCGATTGGGGCAAAAGTTGAGGATATTAAAGTTGGGAATAAAGTAATTTTTGAAAAATATTCTGGAACAGAAGTTAAAGATGGAGATGAAAGTTACTTGATTTTAGAAAAAGATAATGTTTTAGCAATTGTTGAATAATGAATTTGGTAAATCTAAAAATATAAATAATAAATTTCATAATAAAAAATTTACAAAATTTAGAAGGAGAAATTAAAAATGGGAAAAATAATAAAATTTAATGAAGATGCGAGAAAATCGCTTGAAGTTGGAGTAGATACATTGGCTGATGCCGTGAAAATTACACTTGGACCAAAAGGTAGAAATGTAGTGCTAGATAGAGGATTTGGAGCACCGATGATTACAAATGACGGTGTTACAATCGCAAAGGAAATTGAGCTTAAAGATCCGATTGAAAATCTTGGTGCGCAAATTGTGAAGGAAGTGGCTACAAAGTCTAATGACGTGGCTGGAGATGGAACAACTACTGCGACTGTACTGGCACAGGCTTTAATTAAGGAAGGGCTAAAAATGGTAGCTTCTGGAGCAAATCCTGTATTTATAAGACGTGGAATGGAAGTTGCTTCTAAAAAGGTAATTGAAGAACTTACAAAAAGAGCTAAAAAGGTTGAATCAAATGAAGAAATTGCACAAGTTGGGGCGATTTCAGCAGGAGATGTGGAAATTGGTCAATTAATCGCGCAAGCTATGGAAAAAGTTGGAGAATCTGGAGTTATTACTGTGGAAGAAGCTCGTTCTTTGGATACGACTTTAGAAGTTGTGGAAGGAATGCAGTTTGACAATGGATACTTATCACCTTATATGGTTTCAGATTCTGAAAGAATGGTTGTGGAAATGGATAATCCATTTATCTTGATTACAGATAAAAAGATTGCAAATATGAAAGAATTATTGCCAGTTTTGGAAAAGACAGTTGAAACTGGAAGACCGATGTTGATAATTGCAGAAGATGTGGAAGGTGAAGCACTTGCGACTCTTGTTGTAAATAAACTTCGTGGAACATTGAATGTGGCCGCTGTAAAAGCTCCTGCATTTGGAGATAGAAGAAAGGCTATGTTACAGGATATTGCAATTTTGACTGGTGGAGAAGTTATTTCTGAAGAAAAGGGAATAAAACTTGAAAATGCTGATATTAATTTATTAGGACAAGCTAAAAAGGTTAGAATTACTAAAGATAATACAGTTATCGTAGATGGATTGGGAGCAAAAGAAGAAATTCAAGCAAGAGTTGGGCAAATTAAGAATGCGATTGCTGAAACAACGTCTGACTATGATAAAGAAAAATTGCAGGAAAGACTTGCAAAATTATCTGGCGGAGTAGCTGTAATAAAAGTTGGGGCTGCGACTGAAACTGAAATGAAGGAAAGAAAATTAAGAATTGAAGATGCCTTGAATGCGACAAAAGCCGCTGTGGAAGAAGGAATCGTGCCAGGAGGAGGAACAATCTTAATTCAAATTGCAAAAGATATTGAAGACTTTAAATTGGAAGGCGAAGAAGGGCTTGGAGTGGAAATTGTGAAAAAAGCGCTATCGGCACCTCTTAGACAAATTGTTATCAATGCAGGAATTGATGCAGGCGTTGTAATTGAAAAAGTAAGAAATTCTGAAAATGGAATAGGATTTGACGCAGCAAAAGAAGAATATGTAGATATGGTAAAAGCTGGAATTATTGATCCAGCCAAAGTAACACGTTCTGCAATCCAAAATGCAGTTTCAGTATCTTCAGTATTATTGACAACAGAAGTTGCAGTTGGAAATGAAAAGGAAGAAGCACCAGCTGGTGGAATGCCAGGTGGAATGGGAATGCCAGGAATGATGTAATAATTTAGGTTATAATATTAAAAAATGGAGGTAGCGATTAACTACCTCTTTCTTTTTTTACTTATTTTATTTTTTCCAAAATTTCCTTTACATTTTCCAAATTAATACTTTTTCCGCTTTCCAAAAGTTTTTCTACGGCAATGTCAATTTCCTTTCCTTTAGCACCAGCAAGCAATGCCAGAGAACGAGCTTGCAATTTCATATGTCCATGCTGTATTCCAGTTGTAACGAGTGCCTTTATTGCAGCAAAATTTTGAGCAAGTCCAACAGAAGTGATAATACTTGCCAAAGTTTTCGCATTGGGATTCCCCAAAATATTAAATGCAGCTTTTACACTTGGATTTAGCCCTATTGAGCCGCCTACACTTGCGATCGGCATTGGAAGAGTAAGTTCGCCCTTTAATTTATTTTCACTTTCATCAAAAGTCCAAGTTGTAAGCCCTTCATATTTGCTATTTTTTGCAGCAAATGCATTTCCGCCAGCTTCAATCGCACGCCAGTCATTTCCAGTTGCAATTACCACAGCGTCAATTCCATTGAAAATCCCTTTATTATGAGTTGTTGCACGGTAAACATCAAGTTTTGCAAATTTGCTTGCAAGTTCGATTTTTTTTGCAGTTTCAATAGACTTTTCCATTGAGCTGCTAAGAAGTTTTATATTTACTTCACATTTGGCTTTTACGAGAGATTCAGTCGCATAATTTGATAAAATTGCCATTAGGCTTTTTCCGTTTGTAATGTTTTCAAGCGGAGTTTTTATAGCCTCAAGCATTGTGTTTAAAATATTTGCCCCCATAGCCTCCTTCACATCGGCAATCAGATAAACAACCAAAAATTCATCAATATTTCTAACTTCAATATCAATTGCGCCGCCGCCACGTGCCACAATTGACGGATAAGCATCATTGGCAATTTTCAAAAGTTTATTTTTATTTTCCAAAACCATTGAAATAGCATTGTCAAAGTCCAGAATCTCATACAATGCAACTTGTCCAATCATTTTTCTGTTCAAAATTTCTGTCGTAAAACCGCCAGATTTTCCAATAATTTTAGCTGCATAACTGCATCCGGCTACAACAGAAGGCTCTTCTGTAACCATTGGAACAGCATAGTCTTTTCCATCAACGATAAAATTTGGAGCAATGCTAAACGGTAAAGCAAATGTTCCAATTCCATTTTCAGCCATCTGATTTGAAGTTTCAAGCGGCAAGTTTTCGTTCTTTTTCAAAATTTGTTCAAATTCATCACTTAAAAAGCCATTTTCCTTTAACATCTGTATTCTTTCAAGCCGTTCCTTTTTTTGAAATCCAAGCCAGTTTAATTTTTTTATTTTTTCTTTATTTTCATTTTTCATAGTTTAAGATTAATTCCTTTCAGTCGCTTCATAATAATTTTAATTTATTCATTTAATTTTTTATAAACTCTTTTATGATTTTCAATTTTTGCAAGAACAAATGAATTATCACTTTCCTGAATAAATTTATTATTTGAAAAATCACAGTTTCCTTCCTCATCTAAAACTATTTTTTCAAAAAACATATTCTCATATTCTTCCATTGACAATTGTTTTCTATTTTCAAAGTCATTTAACCTATCACATCGCAAGTGATTTTTAAATCCCTCTACAAGAGTTAGATTAAAAAATTCACAAACAGCGCCACTTCCATAACTGTACATCCCAATTTTGTCACCACCATTTAAATTCACGCAATTTTCAAGCAATGACAGCAAACTTAGATAAAGAGAGCCAGTATAGATATTTCCAACTCGTTTTCCATAGATTATTGAAGCGTGAAATTTTTCTAGAAAGTCATTTTTTATTTCTTTTTCAATGTTTTTCTCTAAAATTGAATTAATTGCCTTTAATCCAAGTTTTGGAAATGGAAGATGAAAACAGAAGGCATCAAAATCATCTAAACTCTGATTATACCTTTTTTTATATTCTTCAAATGTCGTTGTAAGGCAGTCAAGATACTGCTTTGTTGAAAAATGTCCATCTACGTATGGAAAATCCGAGTAGTTTGGACGCCAAAAGTCCATTATGTCACGTGTCTGACATACGTTTTCATCATTTATTACGGCGATTGCTGGATCTTTTTTTATTAACATTGCTATACTTCCTGCACCTTGTGTAGATTCCCCAGGAGTGTCAATTCCATATCTTGCAATATCTGAAGCAATTACAAGAACAGAAGCGTCGTTATTTTTTTCAATATAATTTTTTGCAAAACTCAGTGCGGCAGTTGCACCATAGCAGGCTTCCTTAATTTCGATACATCGTGCAAATGGCTGAATATTCAATAGATGATGAATAAAAACAGCAGATGCCTTGCTTTGATCAACTCCAGATTCTGTTCCAACAATAACCATATCAATATTTTTTTTATCTTCCTCGTCAAGAATCTGTGCAGCGGCAGAAGCTCCAAGAGACACAATATCCTCTGTAACTGTTGAAATGCTCATTTCACTTTGCATAAGCCCCTTTACAAACTTATTTTCATTTTCATTCCGTCCAAGTGCCAGATCCCGTATATCGAGAAAATATTTTGGCATTGCAAAACCAATTTTATCTATTCCAATTTTGATTTTTTCTTTTATTTCCTTAATTTTCATAAAATTTAGCCCTTTCTTTTTAATATTTTTTGAAAGAATCATTAAGTTTTATTATTAAATATAACTCTCATATATTGTACTATAAAAAAATTGAAATATCAACGGGTTATAAAAAAATATAACCTTAAAACTTTTATGACTAACTGTTTTTTGGTTATATTATATTCATAATTTTTATTTTAATTTCTTTTTTAATGAAATTTATTTTATTATAATTCTAATATTAATTTGAATTGTTCAAGGCATATTTTCTAATTGCTTTTGCTACGCCATCATTTTCATTGCTGTCAGTTTGATACTTTGCAGCCTTTTTGGCAAGTTCTGTACTATTTTCCATTGCAACACTGTAATTTGCATATTCAAACATTTCAATATCGTTATTTCCATCTCCAATTGCCATTATTTCTTCCTGCTTAATTCCCAGTTTTTTCGCAAGTTTTTTCAATCCAGTTCCTTTATTATTTCCCTTTGGCAGTATTTCATAAACATAAGGCTGGCTTAGCACACTGCTATATTTATCTTTTAAAATATTTTCATTTTCTTTTTGAAAATCTGCCATTATGTTAGGATTTCCAAGGAACATTATTTTTATTATTTTATGTTTTCCATTTTTTGCTTCTTTAAGACTTATATTTGTAATATCTGAAAAAACAAATCCAGCATCTGTAATAAGCTCATCTGTAGGTTTTCTGCCTATGTTGAAATAATAATAGTCATTTACCAAAGTAAAATTTATATCATAACCTTCAGAGAATTTATGTAAATAATCAATATCATCAGAAGTGAAATTTACTTGGTCAATCAGTTCCCAGTCTTTTGTTTTATGAATAGAGCAGCCGTTATTTAAAATAACATATCCTTCTGAATCAAGTTCTGATAATCCAAGTTCCTCATAAAATGGCAAAATTCCATATAAAGGTCTGCCAGTGCAAAGTACAATCTTTATTCCTGCTTCTACCGCTTCGTGAATAGCTTCCTTTTGTGCCTTGTCAATATGTTTTTTTTCATTTAGCAAAGTTCCATCCATGTCAATTGCAATTAATTTTATCATTATTTATCCCTTCTTTCAAAAAAATATGCTTATCTAGCTTATCTAGCTTCTTAAAGTTTTATGATCTGTAGATTTAGTTTTTATTTTATTATAGTATATCTTAATGTGAACTACTCCCGCTTTTAGAAGCGAGAGCTTCTTGGGAAGTATCTGCTTTTGTTAGCCAAATATATTTACCAAGCTCTTCGGGCAGTCCCTGCCCTGTTTTCTTTTATTTTCTTAATATTCCAACATCGCTTTTCCAATGTTTTTTATATTCAGTGCCGCATTGTAATCTCTATCAATTTCAATCCCACAGCACTCACATTTATAACTTCTTTCTGATAATTTCAGTTCCTCTTTAATATTTCCACATCTACTACAAGTTTTCGATGACGGAAACCATTTATTTATCTTAAAAAATTGTTTCCCTAAAAACATCAACTTATACTCAAGCATTTTCAAAAACATTCCCCAGCCATTATCTCCTACACTTTTACCAAAATTTAATGCCTGACTCATCCCTTTCATATTCAAATCCTCAACAACCACAGCATTATATGTTTCAGACAATTTTTTCGACAATTTATGCAAAAAATCTCTTCGGCAATTCTTGATATACTCATGCAATTTTGATATTTTCGCTTTTTGCTTATACCAATTTTTAGAAAATTTCACTTTTCTCGATAATGATTTCTGTAATTTTTTCAATTCTTCTTCCAACATCCTAAAATATTTTGGATAATCAGCTCTTTGGTTTTCAGAACTGACAAATAATTCAGACATTGAAAAATCAAGTCCTGTTACTTTATCATTACTAGCTACCTTTTGAATTTCCTTTTTAAATTCCGTCAAAATAGAAACATAGTAATTTCCATTACTGTTTGTCAATGTTACTGATTTTATCTTGTAATCCTTCGGTATTTCTCTATGATATTTTAATTTAACTTTTTTCAATTTTGGCAAAACCAAGTATTTGTTTTCTTCAATTCGTATCGAATTGTTCACACAATTTGTCGTATAACTTTTGACACTATTTTTTTTAGATTTGAACTTTGGAAACTTTGCTCTCTTTTGAAAAAAATTTGTAAACGATCGTTTTACATTCAATTGAGCATTTGAAAGTGCCAAGCTGTCTACTTCTTTTAAAAATTGATTTTCACTTTTCAAACTGGCAGGTGTAATTATTTTATTTTTTCCAGTTTCTTCATAAATTTTATTAGCGATACACAAAATCGTATTGTAAACAAAACGAACACATCCAAAAGTCTTATTTATCAATAATTTCTGCTCTTTATTTGGATAAATTCTGTATTTGAATGCTAAATTATATTTCATAAAATTACACCTCCTTTTGATTTTGAATATTATTTCTAATTATTCCTTTAGAAATTTTATTATTTATAACTTCTCTTCGATATTTTATACAAAAATTATATCATGGATGTATCCTTTTTTCAATAAAAAAAAGCAATTCATCTCCCACTTATAGAAGTCGGAGACTTCTTGCTATCTTTTTGTTAAAAAAATATTCAATAGCTTTAATAAAATTTCGTAAAATAAAAACCCCTGAAAACCAGTGTTTCCAAGGGTATATAAAATAATACAAATACAATTATCTTTTTGAGAATTTTTAACAGTATTCAAATACCTATAAAATCAATATTTCTTGTTTAATTTGTATATTGTGCGTATATTGTAATTTTGCACTAAAAAACTCTAACAATATTCGCAGTATTGCTAGAGTTATAAACATATTTACTACACTTTCATTTTATCACAGATAAATTGAAAAGGCAATGGAGTTAAAATGAAAAAAATCAAAGAAAAAGAAATTAAAAATTTAAATGAACTTAAAATAAAAGTTCTAAAAGAAATGGATCTTAAAGAGTTAAAAGAATTAAAAATTGAAATTGAAAATATAATAAAAGAAATTGAAGAAGAGCCTTAATTGGCTCTTGTTTTTTGGTTGACATTTTAAGAAAATATGCTATAATTAAAACATAAATAAAACTGATAAATACTTTTAGTATATCGCCTTGTGATTCAGCAGCCGCTTAGAATTGCAAGGCATTTTTTAATTATTGCTATCTGGATTATATAATTTTAGATGATTTCTTAATCCGTAGTTTATTGCTACAAAACATTTTTCATCTAATAAATATGAACCATCAATATTATAATTTAAAATATTTTCCTTATGTCCATTTTGTATTTGCACAATATTTATAATACCTAAATCGTATAATTTCTTAAAAAAATTCAAATAAAACTCTTTTTGCTTCTTATCTATTCTATTTTCTTTTAAAAAATCTTTAATGATAAAAGCACTCTTATTGAATTTTTTTATTTTATTGAATATATCCTCTATTTTTCTATTATCATAAAATCCGGATAATTCATTTTTGATTTCTTGATACAAATAATTGGAATAACCATATTCTTTATCCAACGTTTCATTAATTATAGGGATTTCTGGATTATTTTCAAAAACATATTTAAAGAATGCAACTACATCTCTTGGTCTGTATCTCGTTTTGTTTAATATATATTTAAAAATTTCTATTTTCTTTTTATTGTTTTTTAAATTTATTCTTTTTTTGTTACTTTCAAAATATTTTTTTATAAACTCAGAGTCAGATTCATTGTCTTCTCCAAGTCTCTTTTTTATTACTTTTAATAAGGTCCGTCTATCCCATTTAAAGGTAATTGATTTATCTTCTTTTATTTTGTTTAAATCAGGAGAATTTAACAATTCAAATATTTCTGTTCTCAAACATACAAAAATATCGAGATTTTCATATTCATAATTTAATCTTTTGGTTTCTTCTAATAACGAAAGTAATATTCTTTCATTTTCAGTACCTTTTCAAACTTAGAATCCAATTCATCAAAAAAATTCCTATTCCAAATGTACATTCACTCAAAATTGATGATGTTTTTTCTTCAAAATCTTCCAAAAAATCATAGTATTCTGCTTTTACAGAACTTTTCTGTTCTTTTAAATTAAATCTATTTTTTATAGTAGAAAATAATTTTTCAAGTAAATTGGTTTCAATTTGTGTTTCGATTTCTCTTTCTATAATTTTACTTATTATCTTATCAGAAGATAGGTTCAAAAGAAAACTATTTTTTTGCAAAAATTTATTTATTAACTTAAGATTTTTCTATTTTCTCCATTCATTTTTCATCTTTTATTCTCTTAAAGATTTCAATAAAAATCATAAATTTCCAAATCATATCTAATTCTTTTCTTATATTTTCTATCTTAGTTTTATCTAATTTATTCAAAATAAGATAAAACTTTTCCATATTGCAATTAATAATTTTAAAATTATTTTCTTCTTTAATTTCTCTTACTTTTTTTTAAAAATATGTTTTTCCTGTGCCTTTATATCCTAAAATTAAAATTTTTCTTGTTTAATAAAATCATTCACATTGAAAACGTCCTCATAATATTTTAAATCTTCATTTTTCCCATCTATTTTAAAATCTTTTACAATATCCTCACTTATCTTATTGATACAAATTTTGACCAACTCCTTTATTTCATTTTCTTTATTATTTTACATCATTCTTTTACTTTTACAACTACAAAAAGACAGTCAATCAACTGTCTAATATATATTAAAATTCTTATTTACTGGTGAGGGATTAATGGTGCTGTCAACTTTTCTACCTGAAACTCCCTCATACCGCACCATTCCCTAAATTAAAAATCATCTTCATAAAAGTACTTCCTTTTTCATATGCATCGATAAAAATGCAGAGTATACTACTACATTTATGATTATTTTCAATAGAGATCCTCCAGATAGGTTGATAACTAATTATATCACTACTTTCTTAGTTAGTCAATAAAAGACAGGGCAATCTTTACGACTGCCCTATATAAATATTCCTATTCTTTTTTTTTATTTTTTTCTTATTAGCTTTTACAGTCTCATCTGTTTCTTCAAAAACTCCGAAACGATCAAATCCCACTATCATGATTAAGACTATTGCATTAGTCCCAATCAAAAGATACAAATCCTCTCTTTTGATTTTCTTCTATGTAACTAAAAAGCTGCTCAGGATATTTATTCCTTAATTCTGTTTTTATCATTGTCAAATTTTCTTTTCTTTGATATCCTCTTAATTTTAATGTCAGAACTGAGTTTAAAAAAACTAACCCTAACATTACTATAAGAAATTTACGACTTCTGTGATATGTTTTCATTTTTATCACTCCGTTTCTTCACAAATCCAAACTTTTCCAGTAAAAGTTCCAAAAATCCAGTGCTTATACCATATCTTTTCTGATTTACTGTTTCTAGCAGAGCTTCTCCGAAAAATCCCAAGACAGGACTCCACGGATACAGAAACCCAGCGTTGAAATGACCCACCACTTTATTAAGGGATAGAGCAATCGCCATTGTCATTCCAGCGACGGCTATACGCTTAACATATGGTTTTACTGGCTGATTGTCTACCATCTTCTGTGCCACTACTCCAAACAGCACTCCTGAAAAGAAAAGTATAAGAAAAGTCCGTGATTGTCTATTATTACTTTTAAGTCCTCTATCATTAATTATGCTCCTTATATTCCTATTGCTGTTTTTTCTTCTCCAAGTATTTTGTGTATTATTTCATCCACATTTACAGTTTTTTCAAGTGCTTCAGCACCTTTCAGTAATAAATCTTCAGTAAAGCTCTCAATATCATCAGGAATGTATGGGTTGTTTATCTCCTGTGCCTTTTTTACAAATTCCTTAAACTTTCCAAAAGTTATTTTTAACAGCTTCTAGTTTTCTATTCCTTTTTTAGCCCCAAAGATTATCTCCTTTTCTAGTATTTCTTTTCTAGTGAAATCCACTAACATCCCTATTAAAATTACTTGTAACTGTTTATCCATTTTTATCTCTCCCTTTTCTTATTTTAATTAACATCAATTTTAAGCTATCCAGCAAGCTATACAACAAACTTTATCTTGCTAGCCAACCTATTTATCCAAAATTATTTTTAACGTTCAAATTCAGCTTGTATTCAAGCCATTTGCACATTATTTTAGTTCAAAATGTGGCGTATCTTTCTTTTTCCAGTTTCCACCCCATCCGATGTTAATGTTTTTGGATTTTGCAACTGCCAAGATATGATCTGCAACATCTTTCAATCTTTTAACATCGTAACCTTCCTGTTCTGAAAATTTTCGATAACTTCCGTTTTCATAAACTCCTGTTAAAAATATATCAACTGCATGTCCAAATCCATCACTTTTAATTTGATGATTAGATTTTGAAGTAACACCATTGGCATATGTTACAATTTTCCCTGGTTTAGTTCTTCCTAACGCAAATAATGCTTTTTGTTCTTCTGTTGTTCTTGCTCCACTCGTAATTCTAAAATCATACGGACTGTTTTCAATTGCAGCTTTCATTACTTCAATATTTCTTATTTTCAGTCCCTACATTTTCCTTATCCCAATCTTTCAAATACTCCTCCTTTCTCTGAACTCTGTTTAACCAACCTGTCAAAAAATCTTTCTTGTGTTCTGTCAGCTTCAACTTTTCCTTTGTAATAAATTCTTTGTAAATTATGATAAACTTCCAAAAATTTTTCAGGATCTGCCGAATTTAATGCTTCCAATGTTTTGTTTCCGATTATTCCGTCCACATCAAGATTTGCATTTGTCAATTGGTTTATAGCAATCTGTGCGTTTTTTGTTCCATTTCTGCCGCTGTTTACAGCCCAGTCGCATATAGATAAAGCCACTTTGTCATTTACAACTTTATCTAGCATGTTTCCTAAGTAATATTTTTTTAGATATATATTTTTTGCAAAATCTATTGTTAAATCTTGCATATCTCCCTTATATCCAAAGTCTCTTGCATCTTCTTCAGTTATTCCGTATTTTGTTTTTCCTCCAGCATCATATTTATCATTTGAGTATCCACCTTCAACTTTTAGTAAATAATCAAATATTTTTCAAATCTATTCATCTACATCACTTCCTTTATTTCTTCAACATTCAATATTATGTTGTCTTCTTCAAATTTTACTCCAACAACTTTATATTTTTTACCATCCAATTCTATTTCTGTGCATATCAATTTTTCTATATTCATTCAAATCACTCCTCTTAATTTTGAAAAAATCTTTTACGTTTAAATCCAACATTTGTTCAATAGTGTATCTGCTGATTCCAACTACTGCCATTTGCTCTGCCATGTCAGCAATTTCTAAAATATCCTGAATTTTTTTAGCCAAAACTTTTAATTCGGGGGCTGTCCAATTCAATAAACTCAACCATTTTTTATCATTTTGCACTTTTACTTTCTCGATTTTATCTTGTTCCAAAGTCCACATTAGCGACATTTTTAACGATAAGCTGTTTCTATTTCTTTCGTTATTTTCAAATGTGTATTTTTTACCATCTTTTTCGATTTCGAGAGATTGATTTAAAAAATTTAATTTAGCTTCTGCTAAGTCTTTTAATGCTTTTTCCCTTAACTCTTTTAATTTTTTATTCAGTAAATCATTATCGACTTTCCAAGTATTGCCATTTTTATCCCAGATACTCCAGTCATTTGGTTTTGCGATTGTAACTATTGTTTCACTAACCTCATCCAAATAATTTCCATCGCTTAAAACTGTTTTACCAGCTTTTATTTTCTCCACTTCTGTCATTTCTCTCAACTCTCCAGTTTTTTTGTCCAAAGTTGGATTTGAAAGTAAAGATGTTGAGAATTTCATAGTTTCTTCATTCCAGTCAGGATAAAACAAGTTCGGATTTTTTTTAAATTCCTCTGCTGTTGTAACTGTCGGTCGTGCTATACACTCCATTGTTGCGATTAAATAAATGTAAATTACTGCCATTTTATCACTCCTATTTTATTATTTTTTTTTTTGATTTTATTCTGTGCTAACTTATGAATTTATACAGAATTTTGAAAAATATTTATTGATTTTATTGACTTTATTAAACAATATAGCTAACCGAAAAATAATACTAGCAGAATTAACCGTTGCGCCTTTCCATTTACCAATCCCATTAGGTTCAATGTAAACCGCTCCGTTGGAGACGTTGTACTGTGATGCATTAACCGAAAGAAATGTCTTGGGCTTAAATCCGTCTGGAACTTGGAAAATGACAGTACCATCATTAATCCCACTTAATGCATTACCACTGTCAAAGATGATGGTTACAATATTCCCAACTTTTTCTACAATATTACATGTAGTTCTTCCAGCACCAATTGCTTCTGCATGAACGTAAAGTCTCGCTTGCTGAACTTTGGATAAATTTTCCACTTTATCGGAAATTGGTTTATTACTTATCGCCCTGAATTTCCCTGAATCGTTGTATGTCAGACTGTTGTCTTCAATACATTCGTAATAGAATTTCATAACATTATCATAATAAAACTTACCTTTCGTTTTATTGCCAATGTCCTGTATGTTTCCGCCGAATTGTAATCCTAGAATTTCAGCTAACCGATTTCCTTCCAATGCCGTTCCTTTTTGTGATCCGTACAAAGTGCTATCTGATAAAACAAAAGAATTGTTTTTGAAGTTGAGCAAATATTCCTTTTTGTCTTTCAAAATCCCTTTGTCAATCTTATCTAACATATTATTTTTTAATTGATAGATCTGATATTCTGCACCACCTAATTTTAAAAATACATCCTCAAACTGATTTTCTCCATCAATTCTAATTAACAATTTTAATCCGTCAAATACACCAAATTCTTCGATTCCAGTCAATGCAACTTCGTAGATATCTTTGTTAGTTCCAACAGTTCTAATTGTATCTAGAGTATGCACCAACCCTTTTTGTAAATCATTCATGACTTGTGCTGACAATGTTGTCCCAACTTGAGTTGCTGTTTCTTCACCTTTCAAATATGCCTAACCAATCCAGCACCAACATCGTTTGCACTTTCAACTTTGTAAACATCTAAATTCGTTCCTATCCAATCCTTTATTTTTTTTAACATCTATCTTACTCCTTCTTGTGTAATTACATTTATTCTTGCTAAATTACTCTCATAACTTTTTTGTTGCAAAATCTCATCATAAAAGCTATCCTCTATTTTAAAATTCTTTTCGCTCCAACAAAGGCCCCATTTGAAATATAATTAGCTGTTTGCACCTTATATTTAAAATCAACAGTTATTTCCACCTTTCGCTCTTATTTCGAGCAAGATATTTAAGATACTCTTTTATATATGCAGACAGTCTTTTATTCAATATAATGTAAATGCTTCCTGCTTTTCTTTATAAAATTGTGTTTCAAAATTTCCGTTAAAACTTCCATTTTAACTTTAAAATCTATGTTTTTAACTTTATCTTTTATAATCCCTTCTTTAAAATAAAAATATTTTGCTCATAATTTTCAATTATAATCTTGAGCACGTTTAAGATTGTTTCAAAAGTTGCATTTTACTTTTCCTTGAAATTTCAGCAAGTATTCTTTTCTATAATTTTCATCTTTTTCGTTCGTGTCCCTTTTCAAATTAAAAGATGTTCCAAATTTGTCCAATACGTAACCTTCCGCCTCCATAATGTTTAAAGATTTCAAAAGTTCATATATTCCTTTACTTGCTTGTCTTACTTCTTCTAAATATAAATTTAACAAAAATAATTATTGCTTCCCCTGTCTCTTCTGTACATATGTGGAAATCTACTTATTATTTCATCTGTATACTCTTCGCTACTCTTAAACATAAATTACCTCGATATTATTTTCGTTTATTTGAAATTTTTGACCAACTGGGACTGTAAATGTTTTGTCGAAATTTTGTATTTCAACATCGGATTCTGTTAATCCCATTTTCAAATTTATTTTTCTTATATCGTCAATTCCTAACACTTCTGAATATGTCTTTAAATAACTAATAGATTCTCCTGTTTTTAGATTATTAATATAATTTAAAATTTCCTGTTGTATTTGTTTTGTCCAACGACTATCTTTTTCATCTAAATTTTTTGTTTCCAAAACTTCAACTTTTATTAATAACGTACTATATTTTATGATGTTATATATTATTTTTCTTTCAAATACACCTCTTTTTATTTTTTTTTCAAAAGTTTGTGCATTAGAATCTGCGAGAGTCAATATGCCATCTGCTTTCAAATCTAAAATAGTTTCAAAATTTTGTCATCCGGTGTTCCTTCTAAAATATTTTAACTGTTCCAGCTTCAGTAGCTGGCTCAGTTTCAGGATCTAATATCAACACATTTTAATATTTTCCAAAGCCATTAATCCGTTATATAATGCTGCATGTGTAGCGGTTTGTTCAACTGTTTCCTTTCTTTTAAGTCTTTCCCTATAAAGACTATCACTCTCATTATTTGCACCACCAGTTACATCCGCATCATTTGTAATTTTAGCAACTCCTTCATATTCAGTCGTAAAAGTAACATCACTTGTGATATTGCTTTCTTCTCCGATTTCAAGAGCCTGAATAAATCCTATTCCGTAATACTCATTATTATCTAATTTATCCAACGCAACGTTTGATAATAGTCTATATTCTTTTCAGCATATTTAATAATTGTTTGTGCTGGTATAACTCTATTCTTTTCTCCTATTATTTTAACCTGTCCGGTTGCATAAGCCCTGCTTCCCGTGGAGTTCTCAGTAAAGTTCCAAAGAAATCTAAATATATTCCTGTTGCTGTATTTAGATTCATTTGATTATTAAATTCTAACAATTCTTCCCATATTTGTGATAATTCATAGCCTATCGCTTCAGAATGAATCCCTTCAGGAGTATTAAAATCTAAAATATAATTATTATCTTGTAATCTTGCTTTGTACCTATTTTCTATATCTTTCATAATATCTGTAAAACTTTTTAACACAAATCCCTTTTCTGTTACTCCGAAATCCATCGTTCCTCCTTTCTAAAACGCTAAAGTCTTTCCATTTTTCAATAACATTTCCACTTTAAAATTATAGTTTCCATTTCTATTTTCAAAATCACTTTCAAACTTTGTTATTTCTGCCACATCTTCATCCGACAAAATCGTTTCTTTGACCTGGGCCTCTATATTAAATTTTTCTAATAAATTTCCTATTTGTCCATTATTTTCATTTCTTTTAAGCCAATAAATACCTTCATTCTTATGCAAAAACCATTCGTTAAAAAATAACCTTAATTTATTTTCCAAACGTAATCTTATTTTTTCTAATTCTGAACTTAATATAATATTTTTACCGATTGCAACATCTATTTCTTTATCATCATTTTTTTCTGTTAGCCAACTTTCTACACTCTCCATGATATCCTCCTAATCCAATGGTAATCCACCATTTGTATGAGTTAAAAATGACTTTCCACCAATTGTAGCGTCTCCACTAACTTCTAAACTTCCGTCAACTTTAACAGGCCCACTTATACTGATTGAACCACCTTTTATATTGACACCGCTATCATTTATTGTTACAAGCGTTCCACCATAAGTGATATAGAAGTCGTTAGATATGTTCTTTTCTGCATCACTTGTTATTTGTCCAACTACAACGGCATTATTTATATCAAATTTTGCACTAGAGTTCGGCTCGCAAGGTTCAGAAGCGTTTCTTGCATTAAATGTATCATGTTGGCAAAAAGCTACTAAAACCTTATCATTCGCAGCCAATGGAGCATTTACTTTGCATTTACACCCCCAAAAAATCGGAGCAATTGGAACATTTTCAATTATTTCAACTTCATCACGTGTGCCAAAAAGTTCAGGAATATCTAACATTTGTATACTACAGCTCATGTTAGAGTTATCTACTTCAACAATTTTAGCTATTGCAAAAGTATTCAAATTATCAAATCTTCCACTTATCATTGATTCTATATGATCTCCTGTTTTTTTCTCACTTTTTACCTCCTACTCCATATGTTCTCACTATTCTATCCCAGTCTTTTTTTCTTTTTATTTCCGCTACTTTTTGTAGTAGTTTTTTTAGTTTCTGTGTTATTAGATTTTTAACCTCGTTTTCTTTTTGCTTGTTTTTTTAGTATTTTTTCATTTTTCTTACTCTTTTATCGTCTTTTTTTTTTTGCTTTTTTTCTTTTATTTTTAGATGCTTTCTCATTTTCCCTTTTTTTCCAGAAACAATTTCGATTTCATTAGCTTTCTTAGCTTCTTCATCATCAAATTTAGTTTTATTTCCAACTCTGTATATGCATCGCTTTTAAAATTAATAACGTGCTTACCTTTTGTGATAAGATACTCTCCTTTAATTTCAAGTTGCTCAAATTCCTTTTTTAAATCTAAATTAATCTTAAAACCTTCTTGAAATCTATGATCAAATATACTTTTCAATGTATAAGTACCGTCATTTTCTTTTACATCTTGAAATCGATTCGGATCAAATTCTAAAATACCTCTATTTATCTTATCTCGTGGTTGAAAAGTGACAACTCCATTTGTTATAAAAAAACACTTTTAGTATCTTTTGCTATTTCTTTAAAGATGTGTTTTACGTTGTTATGCATTGTTTTTCCGTCTTTATAATCAATATCCTTACCAAGCTCTATTGTCCCAGCTTTTAATTTATCCAATTTTGATAAAATTAATTTTATTATTGTGCTAGCTTTTGTCCCTTTTCCAGTTTTAAGATTTATTTTTGTATCCTTGTATTCATCATTATAAGTATTACAAGTTATCTCAAATTTCTTATCAGCGTTGCTCCAACTTCCTTTCAAACTCTCGATAATCCCTTTATAGATAACACCAATATCTTTATTTACTCCATCATTCCAATACCCAGCTTCAATAACTACTTCAACACCTTTTTTTAATTTTTAATCATTTCATCTGTTAAATTATAAATAACTATTTTAGCAATATTAGTGCTTTCTGTTATATCAAATTCAGTTTGTATCTCGAAATCTGGCGAATAATCAACTCCATTTTCAATTTGAAATCTTTCAAATTCAATTTCCTCTGTTTCATCTCCATTTTTACTTTAAAAGTTACTTTTGCATATCTGTCCCACAAAATATAGTAATTATCATTTCCTGTGTTCTCAGCCATTAAACCACCACCATAATATCCTGTAATATTCCAGCTGTCTCTGTTGTAAACTCAACATCAAAGCCATTCAAATTAATTGGCAAAGCTATCATTTTAACATTTGGGATTCTTTATATCGTCTTCTGCACAATAAGAACAAATCTTCGTATGCATTAATTCTTTGACCCATATGTAAATTTTCGTTATCAGTATTTACATCTAAATACCAAAGTTCTTTATATTGTAAATTTCCAATATAACTAACAACGTTTCTTCTCCATCGTCTAATAAAATTCTGTAACTACTTTTTTTATTTTTCTTATATAAAATATCAAAACTATATAATTTTCTCATGCTTTAATATCTCCTGTTCTAGGATCATCTCCAAGTCCACCTTTCATTGATTCACTCATCGAAACTTCAGACATTTCTCGATTTTGGGTATTAGTCTCTGGATCATAAGCACTCGTTGTAGTCTTTCCGTCAGTTGTAGTAAATTTTAACAAGTTTACTTCTTTTAAATTTATCGAAACTTTTATACTAGTATAATTTTGATAATTTTCGAGTAACTGACACTAGTTATTGCAAGTGGAGCATAAACCTTATCAAATTTAGTATACATAAATGTTGTATAATTTCTTTTTTTTGATTCTTTAACTAATTTCTCGAGTTCATCTTTCCATTCTTTACCGTGTAAAATTACCTCAATTTTTAATGTATATGGATTCACAAACATATTTTCATTAAAATTATCTTTTAAATACGATTTGTAGCCTGTTATTTCATTATCTTGACTATAATCGGTCGAAATTACTAAAAGAGGTATAGTACCTAAAAATCCATTAGGTTTTATGCCAAAATATTTTAAATACATTTTTCAAGTCTATCTTTTGTGCTTCAAATCCTGCAATTGCTTTTTTAAAAATCTAATACTTGCATTCTATACCTCCTAAACTATTCCTAATTTTTCAAGTTCATTTTTTAATTCGTTTAGTGTTTCATCATTTCCATTAACATTAAATACAAAATGATTATTATTTGTAACAACTGTTCCACTGTCTTTCAGTCCACCACGAGTATTAGCTTTAATAGATTTTAAATTGTTTAACATATCGTTAGTTGTTGTGTTTCTTGCAACCATTGAGCCGTTTGGCAACCAAATAGCTTCATCTCCATGCTCATCGATAGTAGTCATTCCCCACCACCTTGTGCTGGAAATTATTAGTTCCCACCGCTTTATGTCCTAAATTACCTAAACTTGCACTTTGATATGTTAAAGGCTGCGGAGTGAACGCTACTCCTATTGCTTTTGCTGTGAAGCAGTTTTAGATTTTGCAAGAAATTCTGCCATTCTCGATATTGCAGTTCCTAAAATACTAATAACTCCTCCAATCGCTCCTGCAATTACTGAACAAGCCTCTGAAATAATTTTTTGGCAGCATTCCAAACTGTATTAACCGCATTTCTAAAAGTTTCGTTTTATTATAAAGCTCAACAAGCCAGCCAATAAAAGCCCGATCGCAGCCCGATTGGACCTCCTAATAAAAGACCGGCGATTGCTCCTACCGCCATTTCCCAATGTTCTTTTATCTGATCCCAAATTGCATTAACACTCTCTAAACCAACTCACGTTGTTATATAACCAAACAAGTGCTATACCGATTGGTCCGCCTATTAAAAAACCTCCTAAATAAGACAATATCATTATCCAGTGTTCTTTTATAAAATCCCAAGCCATATTAACACCATCTCTAAACCAAGATACGTTATTATATAGCCAAGTAAGTCCCGTCCAAATTAGCATTATAGCACCTATTATTGCCATTGCTATTAAAACGTATGGATTTAAAGCTGCAACTGCATTAAATGCTGATTGTGCCGCAGTTAAAGCCCATAATATACCTATTCCAACAGCTAATCCTAAAAATACAGTTCCCCAGAATTTAACAGTCTCTTTGTTTTCTTCGACCCATTTGGTCATTTCGCGGACTCTTTCTGAAAATTTATCTACTTTTTCTTTAAAAGATTCTAATTTTTGTTTAACTTCATCAGCTGTCATTCCCCAAATTTGCGTTTTATCTTTTGCATCTTCTGATTTTGTACTAAATCCAAATAACGCACCTACAACAGCCATTATCAAGTCGCTGATTGCTCCTAATGCACTTCCTAAACTTTGCAATGTAGCCGTCCACACTTTGTTTACGTCAGCATTTTGTTGCAAATAATCTTGCCATTGCTTAAACATATTAAATATAACTACTAAACCAATCGCCAATAGTCCGTAAAGAACTATTTTTAATAAGCTAACACTTGCAATAGCTTCTTTTATCCCAGAAATGAAAGGCCCAATGCTTGACTTCATTTTATTAAATACCATTTCTCCAATTACTAAAGCTCCCAAAATAGAAACTAATTGCAACAGCCAAGGCGCTTTTCTGCTACCTGTCCAATTGCTTCAGCTATTCCCATAAATAACCCTGCAACCGGAACTAATAAAGGCTCTAATGAATCAAATACCGCTGCAAACGTGCTTGACATTGTTCCCATTAAAGTTTCAACCGCTCCTGCACTTCCTTGCATCATAAAGTCACTCAATTGCTTAGCTACTACTATTTTTTATTTCGTTTTGAAGTTTTTTTAAGTCTTCTATACTTCCATTCAATAGCGTATTGGCGGCTCTACCTCCTTGTACTCGAATATAGCTTTTAATACTCCAGCTTTATCCGCGTTACCCATTTTGTCAGTTACACCTTTTAATCTTTCAATAATTGAAACCATATCTTGTAAATTACCTTTTCATCTGTAACCTTACCAATTAAATCTTCAAGTTTCCCACGTTTTTTAAAATCTTTTAAACTTTCAAACATTTGATTTAATCCAGTACCTGCTGTTGACCCTGTTAATCCGTTGTCATTCATTTTCCTAACATCGCATAAACTGTTTCAAGTGGCACTCCTAATGCTTTCCCAGACGCTCCAACATACTTAAATCCTTCTGCCAATCTAGGTAAATCAGCAGCTGTATTTTTAGATGTAACAGCTATCATATCAGTAACTTTTTGAGCCTCTTTCGCAGATAATTGATAAGAGTTCATGTGCATTTTAACCATTTCAAGAGCTGGTGTTATATCCGAATTAAACGCTTGTGCCAAATTAGCAGCTGCTGGTATGATTTGTTTCATTTCGTCTTTTTTAATTCCTAACGTTGCTCCAGCATTAATAGCCTGTGCAACATCTAAGTTATTAAATTTTGTATCTCCACCAACTTTTTTTGGTAGTCGCCTATACTCTTTTAAATCAACACCATATCCACCTGTTTTGGCAGAAGCGCCACGTAATTCATAATCAGTTTGTCCATATTCCTGCAACGCTTCCATTCCAGCCTGTGTAATAAAACTTCCTGCCTTATACAATGCTCCATCCCGAACTTTATTTAAAAGCCCTTTAACTTTTTTTATTGCACTGTCAGCACCTTTAGCCACGTTTCCAAGAGGATTCTTAACCGACTTTCCAACTGCTTCTTTGACTTTGTTCAAATCATCCATTTTCTTTTTAGCTTCTTGTGTTTCTTTTTTTACGTTATCCAATCCACTTTTTACAGTTTTGCCAGTTCCAAGAGTTTTCATCATATCCTGAGCCATTTTCATTTGAGATTTGAGTTTATCCCCTTGTGCCTGCAAGTGCTTTTGCATATGTTGCATCTGCTTATTAAAATTATTTAAACTAACCTTATCTAATGTTTTAGCTAGTTTTTCAGCTTCTTTTTGCATTGATTGTATCCATTGCTTTGCATTTTTATCTTTAATAACAAACTCTAATTCATAAGTAACTCCTACTCCACTAGCCATTTATTTCCCTTTCTTAATCTTTTTTAGTTCTTTTTCTTTTGCTTTTTGGATTTCTGTATCATAAAAACACATTTTCAAAAAAGTTTCAAACTCTTTTTCAGAGATTTTATTTTCATTATATTTTTTAAAAAACAAAAGAATTAAAACTTTTAAAATTGTCATTTATTTCCAATTGAAATGCTAAATTTTCAATTTCTGTTATATCTTTTAACATTTCGTCTTTATTAAAATATATTTTCCCTTCATGAAAAAATGCCGGATTCCTATTTAAGGAAGGGATTTCTTACCACTTCCAATAAAAATACACCTAATCCAATGATTTCGCTTGATGGAAAATCCTCAATGTTAAATCGTGGTAACAAGTCATCATTATAAAAACAATCAACTATATCGCCAAAATCAAGTACTCCTTTTCCAGTTACTGGATCAAAATCCATTTTTGAATATTTTGACGCTTGCTTTGTAGTGGGATATGTACAAATCACATCCTTTGGTTTTCCGTCCCAGTCAACCAAAGTGTGCTTAAATATTTGTCTAGGTCTTAAGCCACCTTGCTGTTTTATTCTTCTTCTTTCGGCTTCATTTCTTCTTTTTTTAACTTCCCTTTAGCCGTTTCCTCTGTTGCAATAGCTTCAATCGTTGCTGCTTCATTCTTAACTTCTTTATTTTCAACTGTTATATTTTCATTATCTTGTGTAATAGGTGGCAATCCAGCCATTTCTCTTGACATATTAATTGCTTTTTCTTCTTCTTCATTATATTTTCTTTCTAAATTCATTTTATTTCTCCTTATATATTTTAATTTTATTTTTTGTAATAAAAAAATCACAATCAAATTAATGACTGTGATTTAGTGTTTCTATTTAATTTTCAATTTGGTCTAGTAAATTTTCAACTTCAAATGTCATTCCAGAAAGCTCGTCAATCTGATTTGTTATCATTGCCAAGTCCTGAGAAAGTTTACATATTTTTCTATAAGTATCACTTCTTACTTCATTAGCCTTGTTTGCGATTTCTTTTATCTTAGCCCAATGAACTGCTTTATCAAGTGGTATTGAAACTTTGTCACTTTTTGGCATTGGTAACAATCTTTGCTGATTTAACAATCTTTCCATTCTGTTAAATTCGTTTATGTAAGCCAGTTTGAATTTGTTGTGTCCTTGTATATTGAACATATAAAGGATAAATCCGTCCTTGGTTAAAAGATATTCACGATAGTTTCTATTTCTGCTATCCTTGTAATTACTTGTGAAAATCAATCTACCCAAATCTGGGTTGATTAAAATTTTATCAATGTCTCTTAAAACTTTTTCGTGCCTTTTATCCAATGCTCTTGCAATAACTCTACTACTTACAACTAATCCGTAATTTTCATGTCTTTCTACTTTTACTAAATCCATAATGTTTTCCATTAAATTTCCTCCTAAAATATTGTTTTTTAGAAGTCAATATGGTATAATTCTATTGATGAGGTAGAAATACCATAAGACTTCTTTGCAAAGAGGTCTTATTTTTTATTTCTCCTCACTTTCCAAATCTTTTTTTATCAAATTTAAAATATATTCTTTTATCCCTATTCCCATATTTGTAGCTTTCAATTTAATATTTTTGTGTAATTCCGAATCTACTTTAAATGATATATTTTTCTTATTTTCCATCTTTAACCTCCTGACTTTTATATTTTACACGTTTACACGTAAAAAGTCAAGAACTTTTTTAAAAATTTTTATTTAAAATTTTGTTTCACTTCTTCAGCGATTGTAGGCATTACAAATCCAACTTCAATCATATCATTATCAACATCCAATTGTAGTATTTTCATATTTCCACTTGTTTCACCATCACTCATAGGATAAAAAAATTGTAGTGCCATACTTTCATATTTTAAGTTTCTCATTTTATACTGTTTGTTAATTTCATTTATATATTTTCTGGCATCTCTAAACATTTCTTTAACCATCATATTTTTGGTAAAACCACCCTTTGCTTGAATTTCTAATACAACACCTACATCAGTAGCTACTATCTTTCTAGTTTTTGGAAACTTTCTTTTTATATTATCTTCAATTTCTTTGTAAGGGTCTGTTTCGACTTCAGTTGCTTTTGCTTCAGCCTTTGGCTCTTCTTTCTTAACCTCTTCCTTTTTGGCTTCGACTTTCTTAACTTCTTTTTTCTCTGCTGTTTCAGTTTTATTCCCTGAATTTGGAGAACTAACCATCGCTAAAAACAAAAATACAACTGCTAATACGGAATCCAGTTTATCCCTTTTAGTTCTTTCGCTTTTAATTTTCTTTTTTGCCTCTTTCTTGCTCATAGTTTTTCTGTATTCTTTAATTTTAGGAATTTCTTTCAAGCTGAATCTAATTACCCTAACATAGAAATATATACAGGCTATCCAAAATATTAAAAACATTTAATATCATTCCTCCTTAAAAATAATTTACTATATTATACACTATTTCTAAGAGAAATTAAAGAATAATTTTAATTATACCATTATCCCAAACTTAAAAAACAAATATTTTAGTTTTCACAGTCATTATTCAATTGCCATTGTCCTTATGATTTTATTTCCTTTGTTAAATAATTTTTCTACATTACAAGTTCTCTGCTTTCTGCTTCAAACTCCCATGCTCTTGCTTCAGTTCCACTTTCGTTTGCATATTTTAACGCAGCTTTTTTCTTAAATGAAACACCATTATATATATAAGTTTCATTTGTATTTGTATCAGTTATTACCATAAACATTGGAAACGGTCCTTTATTTGCTTTCCAAAGTTTGTGCAATCTTTCCATTGTTCTGTGCTCGCTGCTTCCGTAAAGTAAACTTAATGTGATAGATACACTCTCGTCGACTGATACATTAACAACCTTTTGCCCACAACTCGCAATTGTTGAGCTCGAACTTTCTGTGTTTGGATCATCCTCAAAACCATCTTCATGTCTGCAAGTAATTGCGTAAGGAATACCTGCAGCAGTTAACACAATTTTAACGTTATCCACATTATATTGTTTTGTTGACATTTAATTTACCCCCTTTTATTTATCGAATACAATTTCTCCATCTGTTGTGATTGTTCCTGTTAATGCTAAATTTCTCACACCATTTAGAAAAGTTACTCTTAAATCAAATTTGAACTTACCTTCTCTAATTGATTCTTGTGTTAATTCACTAACTGTTAAATGACCTAATTTTATACTAAACTCATTACCGTTTTTATCTTTTTGCATTATTGTTCCAAAATAACTTCCAGCATTATCAACCATAAACATTCCAGCACTTGCCCCTTGTCTACAACGTTCTCTAATGATTGATTCAATCATTAATCTTCCAATATCATTCAAAGGTATTTTGTCTTTTCTCACCTGGAATATTGTTAAATCTTTTTTTAAACCATCTCTCAACCAAATTTCAATTAATTTCAATTCGATAAATGTTTTATTATCAGAATTAAGTCCATTTACAATATGAAAATAACCTTGAGTTGGTTTAGATAAGTAATTTAATCCAGCGTCCCAAAAAGATTTTTGCTCAGTTTTTGTAAAATTTTCTTGGACAAAACCAGTTATTTGAGTCGAATGAACAATATAACTTCCTAAATCTTTATATCCTATTGTTCCACCAACCAAGGCTCCTGTAAGCCAATTTCCTTTAGCTAAATTTTTAGTTCCTTCAATTACAAACGCAACGTTGTTCACATTATTTTCTGTTTGTAATTTTACAGCTTCAGCTGCACTTCCTACTTTTTCATAATCAACAGCTATAAAAAATTGTTTATCCTTATCAGTTTTTGCATAAGATACTATACTGTTAATATACGTTTTTTCAGAAACAATATCCATGTTAGTAATCCAGTTAGTGACTTCAAAAGCGTCCTCATGATTTATATATGTATTCATAAGTTCTGTAAATGTTGCTGCTGTATTATTCCCATAAACAACTACATTTAACGGTGTATACGCTTGCGAATATGCACTAGCTATTAATTTATAAAAATTATGATTTTCATTTAATCCACTGATGTTTAATTCCAATAAATCGCCAGGTTCTGTAATAAATGTCGGCGATATTGCAAAATCTTTTGTAAAAAACATCAAACTTCTGACATCAGCATAAAAAGCTCTGTTATTTTCTGATTTAATTTGTACATTATTCAAAGTATTTAAATCATTTCTCTGTATTGCCATTATTCCTCCTTAAAATTTTTATTTATATAATGTTCTGCGAAATAACTAAACTGCAAAACTTCCTTGTAATATCTTCTACCCATAAAATTAAAAGTTGTTTCCTGGATTTTGTATACTTTTCTAACTTTCCTTTTATGTTTTCTTTCACCAAAGTAATCATTTGTTGCTTTTGTATTAGCTAAAAATAAATAAAGCACATCGAAATCATTATGTTTTTCTCTTGATTCTAACGTCAAGATAACTTGTATTTCTTCGTCATAACAATATTCATCATTGCCGAAAGGAATTGGATTCCCTGCGTCTTCAATGTATATATTATAAAAAACAATTGGAAATTTGAGTTTTTCATATTGCTCAGCAAGTATCTCGTCTCTTTTATCTTCATTTATGATTTGATTTATACCAAACTTTTTGCAGAACTCTTTTATATCGGTCACAAGTTCTTTTTTAATTTCGCTTGTCATCTATATTCAGCTCCATTCTCAAAAATTCCCCATAATTTTCCTCAATATTTAAAACCCTGTAAATCACATCTTTATGCTTTATTTTTATACCTTCCGATACTTTAAAATCTTGATTATCATCCAAAATATAATATCCCTCTTTTTTATTCGATAAAAAACTCCCGTCCATACTTTGTGGAAACGATGAATTGTGTTTAGGTGTCAGTATAGCCATTTTTACTGTCTTTTCTATTTTGTTTTGAATAGGATTGCCCATTTCGTCAAATTCAATCTCAGAATTTTCTGAATACACAATCACATCATCTGACAGCTTTTCTATAACTTTCAAAGTTTTTTTAATAGCTGATTTTGTTTTCCTATCCATTATCCACCACCTCTACCGACAATTCTCCCCCCGTTAATTTTAGCTGCAATATTGCTCTTAAAATGCCCAGTTTCAATCATTGGATTATTAAATCCTTTTCTTGCGATCGTCACAGGACTATTTGGAGGACTTTTTATCCTTTCAATCATTGATTTATATCTTGTACTAGCTTCGGTTCCAATTTTATTCGTCATTGCTGCAACATCAAAACTTCCGTTTATAATCCTAGCAACTCCTTCTTTAAAGTATCTAGCAGCCATTGGATTAAATTGTTCAAAAGCTTTTTGGTTATAATTCCACCCAGGAACTCCACGACTTGAACCACTATCCAATACATTTGATAATCCAAAAGCATCAAATCCACCTTTGACACTATAATTCGTTACCGTTCCCACTTCTATCTTTTGAGGATTCATTGCCAACAACTTCTCCAAATTTTTGTTTTTTGGTTTCTGTTTCACTGTTAGTTTGCAAGGCATCTTTATCACCTAAATTTATAATCTCTATTTTTAATTTTCTTTTTTCTATCTCCTGTTTTGCAATATTTACTCTTCGTTGAGTCAAATCTAATTCATTGTCACCAACATTTAAAAGTATATGATTCAACTCAACAAGTAATATTTCTTCTTTTTCTTTGTTTTTAAAATTAAACATTTCAACTCCTTTAAAATATTGATATAGTTACACTTTCATTTTCTTCAACATCAAGAGTTTTTAATAATTGCTGATACATCCTAAGATAAGGATTATTTCCATTTGCTTCTTCGACAACAATATTTGAAATTTGGACTTTCGTAAAATCAAAATCATTTAACGAAGTTAATAAATAACCAAACAAAAATATTTTGAGCAGCTTTTCTCTCTCTGTACTGTGCTTTTCTTCAGCAACTTCATAAAATTGCTCAACCACTTGTAAATCAAAATCAGAAGTTTCAGGAATATATTTTTTCAGTTCCTCCAAAGTTTCATCCGTCATTACTCATCAACTCTTTCGCCGACAAGTTTATTTTTTGACAAAATTTCAAATTCTGCCTCAGTTAATTCCAACTTATCACCAATTTCATATCTAACATCGTTGTATCTCAAAGGTGTTAAAGCTACTGCTTCAACAATAGCTTTTACCTCTTCCTTTTTATTCTCTTTCGCCATTTAATTCACCTACCCTACTGTTGCTATAAACATGCCATCCATAATAGATGGATTTGGAGCTACCAAGTCCTCAATGACTACATTCACATTATTTACAACTCCAGCTGATTTTGATTCTGCTACAACCTCAACAGTCGAAAATGTTCCAGCAATATCAACCACGTCTCTATCTCCTAACATTCCAAGTAATTCATCGGTTTTTGTCGGAGTAGGCCCATATTCCATTACTCCTAATTGACCATTTGGAATTAATGTTACTACATTATCAGGAAATACATTTTTTGTTGTTTTACCAACTTTTATTTTTTCATTCCAAACTAATATAGTCATTCCAATCACTTCTTCAATTGTTGCTTTAACTAACGCTGGAGTAACTGTAACAGTTGTATTTTTAAATAATTCCTTTACTGTATCGTGTTTTTTCAACATATTAAAAGTAGCTTTTGACATCAAAGCAATTTCAACTGTTCCGCCGTCTTCTTCAGCAATTTCTTTCCATCTCTCTAAATCTTCAAGCGGTTTAGCAGTTGCTGCACTCCAAATATTAGTCCCAGCTAATGTTTCTTTATATTTATCAGCTAACTTATAATTAATCGTTTGACCGCCACCATTTTCATTTGGAAATATAACTTTTGCTGTTGATAAAAATTGAGCTGCTGCATAAGATGCGATTGCTCGAGGACTTGCCAAAAATCCTTTTGCTCCTGCAAACTTATCAAAAATTTGTTTTGAATAATTATCAATTACCGTTTGATTCCCGGTGTTTAAAATTTCCAGCAACTCTTTTCTACGCTTTTCATCTAATGTCATGGCTTCTCTGAAAAATTGTTTATCCCCTTTAGTTGCTGTTTTCAAATCCCAATCTCTAAACATTACATCTGCATCTAGCTGACTGCTTTGCAATACTTCAACTGTTCCACCGTCTAAACTCACAAAAACATTTATATCAAAATTATTTGAGAACCCAGCTGGAAACATTGCTTCTACTAAAGTAGTGCCCTTCACTCCTGCATAATACTTATTTAAACTTTTCGCATTTAATAAATCCGTTAAACTTATTGCCATTTCAACCTCCTATTTTCTATCCTTATAAATATAAGTCACACCTTCTGGTAATTCCGCTTTTGTTATTGTGACTGGTGCAGTGTATTCTTTCCCTACCTCGATTAATTTATCCAAATAAGCCACACCTTCGATTGCAACTGTCGCTTGTTCATTGTCGTTGTAGTATTTAAATTCAACATCATGAACTAACACACCATCGGCTCTAGTACCAGTTCCACTCGGTATTACAAAGGCCCCTGTTTCTCTTAAATCTTCGCCATTTTTTGCTTTAATCAAAGCTCCAGCTAACAAATATTCTTTGTTTGTATTTTTATCTTTGTAAATATAGTTAGCAAAATCAGATTTTAATATTTTAATTTGCACATTTAACTTTTCCTTGTGCATAACTGTTCTTTTTAACATCCCAACCTCCTAAAATTTTGTAAGATCTGTTTCGTTATTTTTGTTTTTTTCAATCATTCTATCAACAAAATCTTTTTCATCTCTTTTCTTATCTTTCGAATTAAAACCTCCGTTTGTTATAGAGTTTTTTTTCAAAAATTCTGTTGTAAACTCTTTTTCTTTCGCTGCTACATCTTTAACAGCTGTTTCTAATCTCTCAAGTGTCATATCTGGTGTAATTTGTACTAAATCAGCAAACTGCGGACTAATTTTTAATTGCGCAACTAACTCACTTTTTTTAGTTAACAACGCTGTTAAATTCAACTGTTTTTTAGCTTCAGCGAGTTCTTGTTCTAATTTTTCTTTTTCCATTTTTGCTAATTCCTCAGCGCTTTTCCCATTTTTTTGATAATCTTCAATTTGCTTATTTGCATGACCTAATTGTGATTTCAAAGAATTGATTTCTTTATTAGTATCATTTGTTATCTTTTCAATTTGGGCCTTTAAGTTTTCTATTGTTTCATTAGCTTCACTATTTGATTGTGTCCCATTATTTTCACCAGTATTACTTGCTCCTGCACCACCTGTTGTTTCCGTTGTAGTGTCATAATTTAATTTCATTCTTTCTAATAAATCTTGTCCTAAAAACATTTTTCACTCCTTTAGATTATTTGTTCTAACTCATAAATGATTTAGAATATTGATACTCTATAAAATTTTTGAGATTCGACATCAAATAACTCATAAATGATTTATAATACTTCAACTCTCAAGAATTTTGATTTATGTCATTAATTTCTTCCTGCGAATTAGGAAAATAAACAGTAGCCCAACATCTGCAACCCGGCTCTTCTCCAGGGACTATTTCGGCATTATCCCAGTTATAAATTTTTCCATCTCTTGCTTCGTGCGTGGGTCTAACTCTTTCATCTCCCATTGTATTCCATTCGAAATATTCACTTTCTCCAGCAATTATTTCTTTTAAAAAATCTTTATAGTAATTTCCAAGCATGTTTCTTGCTCTGAATTTTGCATTATTTTTTAATATATCCTTTAAATTTGATTTTTGTTTATTATTTTCAACATAATTGTTTAAATTATTCTGCCATTCTTTAATTTCTTTTATTTGTTTTTTTGCTAATTCTAAATGCTTTTCAACATCAATATTCTTTTTGCTTTTATACTCTTTTTCAAAATTCACACTATAATTAATAAATGTCTTCAGCAAATTTGAGTAATTAACATTTATTTTTTTATCATTAAAAATCGAAAAAGCTATCTTTTTTAAAAAAATAAATAATCTTTTTTCGACTCTATGATTCCATTCAAAATTTATCTTAATCATACAAACCACTCAAATCTTGTAAAGTATCGTCCGTTATTTTATTTATTAAATTTTTAAGTTTATACTCCTCATCAATATCTTTTGCTTTGTTTATTATATCAAGAGCTAATGATAAAGTTGTTAATTTAGCGCTCTTTTCATTTTCCAAAAAAGTATCAAAATATGTGTAACTTGTTTCAGTTAATTCCTCAGAACTTCCTGATAATTCCAACGCTATTTTGTCTAATTCCAGCAAACTTTTTATAAAATCTTCTCTGAAGCTTGCGACTTTAGTCTTAAGCCCGTTATTTTTTAACAAATAAGTTTCTTCGCTGACATTTTGTGTCGCTGTATCTACCAAAAGATACTCCGGAAACAAATTAGATAATCTCTTTTCTAACCTCGCTATATCGTTTTGCATTTCACTAATAAGTGGATTTGTCAACTCGATATATTTAAAATTAGCTTGTAAGTCTTTCGTGTTATAAGTGTTTATGATTCTCTTTCTCTTATATCTTGCTTCTTCTAAAAGCTGCGCATTTTTCTTAATTTTAGAATTACTTGTATTTACATCTGCAAATTGCTTAATGTTATCTGCATGCAGTAACGGATCACCATGTATCCCAAAGATTTTTCCAATATAACATTCTGTTTCATTGATTTTATCTATAATGTTCAAGGCTTCAATAATATTACTGTCATTCTTAAATCTTGAAACAGGTATTTTTTCTAAAATAAAAGGCGTTTCAATAACATCCCCTTCTATTTTTTCAACTCTTTTAACAGTTCCATTATCGAGTTTTATATACTCTCTTGAATACTCTCTACTCTGCTCTTCTCCATTTTCATCATAATAGACTTGCTCGCCTTCGACCTTAAACCTTTTTATCTCCCCAAACACTTCCACATATTCGATGTCATCTACACTATGCAAAAGATACCTAATCTGCTCATCAGGTGTTAATATAACCTCGACGAATACTTCTTCATTTAAGTACATCTCTTTAGCTATCTTTTTACTAAATGTTGTCATTTGATTAATTTCCCAAATTTTTTTCAATTTATCATTGTCTATGTTCAAATCTTTTAAAGCTGTGTTCGAAAGGGCCTTAACAATATCTCTAATCGGATTAAAAATTTCAACCGTTCCTTCAAACAATCCCGGCATATTCTTACTCAAATTAGATTTGCTATATTGTTCTCTGTCGTAATAAGTTTTTACTCTTGTTCTCTCTTCTTTATTCATTAGCCCTCCTTTCTAATATAAATAAGCAATTCCACCTTCATCTTTTTTCAAGCTATACAAAACATATCTTATCGCATCCATTACATCGTCATTTTCTTTAAGCGGTTCATCATTTTTACCCCAAACATACGAGTATATCTCACTCTCAAACTTTCCTTTGAATGCTTTCTTTGTAATTTTTAGCTTATTCCTTTTATACATAGCCCCAACCAAATCAATACCTTCTTTTACATCTTTTTTAGCGTTTTCTGCGTTTATCCCAAAATCTAAAAGTCCTTGTACATACTCAGCTCTAGCACTATCACAAAATACTCTTGAGGCCCTATATTCTTTATATTTCTGTAAAATTAGCATTTTCCAATAATCAAAATATTTATGTTGTTTTGCTATTACTTCGACAATATAATAACTTTCCTCAAAATCCACTCCGATAACTATCAAAGTTCCGTAATGTTCGAATCCCCAGTCGACTCCAATGTAATATTCCTTTATCTCAACATTATCTATACTTTCAATTACATTTTCTTTTTCTGAAAAATCTGCAAATACAACTCCTTCTTGAGCTACCCATAATCCTAAAATATCTCTGTCATAAGTTGCTCCTCGTGGAGTTGTCTTTTTAATAGAATCCACATATTCCTTATTAAGAAAAACATTATCGTCTAGCTTAAAATTACTAACTAGAATATTCAATCTGCCGTTTTCCAATCTATCTCCAGCATTGTCGATATAATCTTTTTTAACAAAGTGAGCTGGATTATCTGGATTTGTATCAATAAATATCTTAGCTCCTTCCCCAGATGTTCTTGAAAATGCTTCAGTTATAAAAGTTTGATGTAATGCTGTTGCCTCATTTATATAAGTGCCGTGAGAAGTCATCCCTCTCATTTTCTTCCAGCTATCCGCCTTTTCTCCGCCAAATAAATAAACATTGTTTCCGAATAGCTTAAAACTTCCATCTTTTTTTGGCTTAAATTGCTTTCCTAACATAACTTCCCAATCGTTTAGAACATTCCGCCAAATACTTCCACTTGTTGCTCCAATTACAATAAAATTAAGATTTTGATTAGCCAATGTTGCTATGTGTGATAACATAAGAAAATTATTTAAAAATGTTTTTCCACTTCTTTTTGCTCCTGTCAAAATTGTGATTCTTGGCTGTTCTTTATTAAATACTTCTAACACTTCATACTGTTTTGGTGTTAAATCATTCATTTTTTTCAACCTTCTTTGTTATATTTTTTAACAATTCAATCATTTCATTTTCTTTTTCAATTTCCTTTTCGTCATCTTTTTTAATTTTAGATTTTTCAATTTCTAATTTCTCTTGTTGCAACGCTTCTTCTGCAAGTTGCTTGTCGACTTCTAATAATTCATACGCAGTCAACATTTTACCAGTCCTCATTAAATCGTTTCCCATTTTTTTAATAGTTACGTAAGCCTTGTCAATTATTTGGAGTCTTTTGGCATCTAGCGTTTCATCTTTTGAGATTTCCTTAGCCATCCTTATTACTAAGTTACGTTTTGAAATTTCCACATTCTTTAGTACATCCCCTAAATCAGAATAAACTTTTAAAAGAATATCATCCAACTGCTCTTCTGTTTTTTCTAACCTAAGTTGTCTTATATTTTTTTCTTTTCTGTAATAAGTTGCGTTTGAAATCTCATTTTTTCTCATAACTTCCTCTTTTGGAATACCATTTAAAATATCTTTTTTTACTTGAATGTCACGTTCGTTTGAACGTTCGCTGTTCGTTCGCTTTTTATTCCGAACATTCGCCGCCTTATTCTTCTTTAAATATTCACTCTTCCAGCGCCTCACAGTCCCCCCGGGGACACCATATTTGTCAGCCAGTTTCTTTAAAGTTCCTTTTGCAGCATTTTCTCCTCCAAGTTCTTCCCATTCGTTCAGTAATAATTTTTTAGTCATGTTTATTCCCTCAATTGTGGAAAATTATCATATATTAACTCAACGATTTCTTTTTTGCTTACATTCGGAGTTGATACTGCAACTTTAGCCCTATTCTTCAAATACTTTTCCAAAACTGGTTTTAAATTAACCTTTTTCTTCAAGATTATTTTTATTTCTTTCGCTCGTACTCTTTTATCTGTGCTTTTTAGCAATCTTATTGTTCCAAATGCTATGAATCTGAAATCAGACTTTATATTTAACCAATACAATTCCTGCTGTTTTGTAGTACTCTTAGTTTTAGAAAATGTTAAAATTTCAGCATCTTTGATATTCTTTTCTTTTAATTTGCCTTTTCTCTTGCGATAAATATTGAAACAGCATTTTAACTTAACTCCGCTGTATTTGACCGCTGGCAACATATACGACTTATATAATTCAATATTTTCAAATTTATCTTTCTTATACATATCACCTGGAAGCACAAATGCCACATAGTCAGAATGTTCCATACTTTTCTTTATAAACTCTGTATGCAAATTTCCACTACTTCCAAAAGGCGGATTTCCAATTACAAGGCTGTTTTTCATATATGGAACATTCTGTTTAAGATAATCGCCTTTTATGATATTTTCACCTTGTGGCTCTATATCGTATCCAACCGCAATTTTAGGAAGTCTTTTAAGAAACGCTCCGGCACCTGCACTTGGCTCAATAATTCTTGAAAACTTATTGATTGGCATCACATCTTTTTCAAGAACTTCAATCACTTTTCTTACAACTGGATCAGGAGTATAATATTTGTCATTATGTATCTTCGCCATCCATTACCTCCTTAAATTCGCTCTTTTCAGCAATATGATTACAGCAGGGACAAATTAATTTAGTACGTTTGACTTCTGTGTTATCTGTATCTTCATCTTCAATTTCTAGCTCTTCCATTTCCTCTTGCAAAATCTCATCAAGTTCAGACTGTTCAAAACCAAGCACACTTAAATCAAAATCATTTACCTCCAGCTTATTCAACTCGTACTGCAATTTTTCAATATCGAACTCTGTATTCATAGTTAATTTATTGTGAGCAATAGCATAAGCTGTTTTCTGCTCCTCTGTTAAATGATTTAATCTGATTACTTCAACTTCTGTATATCCAAGTTCTTTTAATGCCAAATATCTTCCGTGTCCTTCGATAATAATATTTTTTTCATCAATCGCAATCGGATCATTGAATCCGAATTTTTGAATACTGTTTTTAATCTGTTCAATTTGCCATTCAGGATGTTCTTTAGCATTTCCTGAATACTCAATTATTTCATTGATATTTATTTTCTCAATCTTCATCTTGCCCCCTTTCTTTGATTTTTAGACAAAAAAAGAGCCATTAAATAAATAGACTCATTTTAAAATCTATCTATCTAATGGCTCATATATCTATAGTCTTGCCTATTCAATTGTAATTTAACGATATAAACTTCTCACTATATATCTTTTTTTATTAAGTTTACCTTTGTTGAAAACAATTCGTATTTCACATTCTTTCTTTGTTTTTTTTAAAGCCAAAATATCGTCAAGTAAATATTTAACTTCAACATCATCTTCAATTAAGGTTTCATATTTTTTATCCATTTTACCTCCTTATTATACCTTATTTTATCAATATTTTCAAGTATTTATAAGTAATATTCTAAAAAATCTAAATATTGTTTCAACACTCTTTTTAGTTCTATTTCGTAATCCTCATGTTTACAATCTAAAAAAATATTTTCGTATTCTCCTCTTGCGTTTAAAACTTTTAAAATATTTGATACTTTCTTTATTTCAACATCTCTTAACTGCTCCTTTACTTCTATTCTTTCCCTTATTTCCTCTTCTCTTTGTATCTTTTGATTTATTTCTCTTAATTCAAATTTTAAACTTTCTCTTTTATTTTTTAATTTTAAAAATTCCCATTCATTCATTTTTTTAAAAATAAACTCTTGCATTTTCAACATCCTTTTCTCTATAAATTTCCATTTTCTTCGTTCTACACTTTAATCGCTATGTTTCCAAACTACTATCTTAATTTGACCAGGACCGAATATTCTTTCAATTTCTGCTAAAGTTGTACTTAAACGATTTCTTTTTTTATATAAATCATTTAATTCAGAATTAATTATTACCACCGAGTTTGGATATTTTATTTCAAAATCTCTTTCTATTTCTTCTATTTCACTATTAACTCGGTTCAAATTTTTTCTTAAAATAAACACTTCATCTGCTATTAAATTATTCATTCTTTATCCTCCTTAAATACCTTTTTATTATAATTAATTATACCTCTTTATACTCTAATCGAAAAAAAACTTATAATCCAAATCAATCCATAAATCACGAATAAATTTATTATTGTAGCAACTAAAAATATTATTACATTGCTTATATTGAATCTGAATCTCTTTGCCTTGTTTTTATATACAATAACTAATCCATAGATGTATCTTACCAGCGCTAATACAGCCGTTAATGTAATTAGTCCACTTATCATTCTCATTATTATTTCCATTTATTCCTCCTCTGTTATCACGATTGCATTGTCAATTGTAACTCTACGATTGTTTTCGTTTATTAAATTTAACGATATTCTTCCACTCTTATTTGAATCTCTTACCCTTATCATTCCTTTATATTCTTTTAAGACTTTCCCATCAAGAGTATAAACCCTTACAATTCTTTTTAATCCACTTGTATCGCTTTTCCAATCTTTTCGACTGTCTTCCCATCTTGCACAACTTCCTAACGATCCTAAAATTACAATTCCTAATAATAATTTCTTCATTTTAATTTCCTTTCTTTTTTTATTCATACCAAACTCTTGTTTCTGTGACTTGTTCAGATTTTCTTTGAACTCTTTTAATATCAAAATATCCATCTACAACCCATTCACTTTTAGCGTGATAAAACCAAAAATAACCTTTTTCTGAATTTCCTACCACATAGTATTCTTTTTTAACATTTCTATAATTTATTGTTCCACTATGCCAATCTCCAACACTTTCTTCCTTTTTTATGATAGGAAGTTTTTCAAGAAGTGTTTTGTATTCAACTTGCAACAACGGATAACCGTTGTCTATTTTCAAAATTATTCCGTCTAATATTGTTTTTTCTGCCATTTATTCCTCCTAACTTTATAAGTTCTCACCATAATCGTTTATTTTATCATATTGCTCTTTTGCCTTTTTAAGTTCTGCTTCATACTCAGATATTTTATTCTCTAGTTCTTTAAGCTCACCTTTATTTTTGCTTTCTAAGTATTCTTTTAATTTTGTAAATTTTTTATCAAATTGAGAACTTATTTCTTCTATTGATAAATCCCAACTTTGATAATCTTTCATATCACTTAAACGTATATCAAACTGTATTTTCTTTTCATAATTTAACTCAAACGATATAATGAAATAATCTATGTAATTTGTGTGTTCTTTTATTTCAAATTTTCTTACTCTTTCATCTTTCAATATTTCAGTTAATTCTTTTATCTTTATTCCATATAATTCAATAAGTTTCATTTTATTTCCTCATTTCTTTTTATACTTGTCTTTATTTAATATCTTCTCAAAAGTTGCTCTTTTATCATTTTACTCCAAAGATTTCCAAAGAAACCACGTTTTTCCCAGTTTTTTAAATTAAACTGCATTCTATCCTTATTTTTCATACTTTCTCCTTTTTTTATTTTTCTTCCTAACCTTTTTCTACTGAACTACGCTAACACTATTACTTTTATTCCTACTGCTGCTAAAAATATTAAAGTACCTGAAATTAAAAGTGTAATATATAGTGAAAGCAAGTAACTTGTTTTGTTTTTTGCCTCCTTGTATTCATAAATAGCACTATTAAAGCAAGCTGTCATAAACAATATCGAAAATGCCATAATAGAAACTGAAAAGATCACTCCTGTTATTTTATATAATATTTCCATTATTTTTCCTCCTTAATAATCCCTCTATAATACCCATCTTTAAGCCTCTTTCTAAATAACTTAAAGTGATTGGGATAAACTTCTAAAAGCTCATAAACCAATCTTTCGTTCAAGTAAACAGGCTCTAGATGGTATTTCTCCAAAAATTCCTGCTTAGGAATGTTATGTATCTCCGTATGGTGATGTCTACATAAGCTCAAAAATCTTGTTTCTAATCCTGTATCGAACTCATAGCCACCAATTTCATTTACATTATCGTAATGCTCCAAGTCGACTGTATTGTATTCATTATGAGGTCTTCCGCATACACAGCATATTCTTTTTCTCAAACAACTTATAACGTATCTCTGTATATCTGGCACTATTTCCCTTATGTGCCTTGCTCTTTTATCCTTTGAATCTAATATATACAAATTTACATCTTGCTCTATTGCAAACTCAATTATAAACTGTATAAAGTTTGTCGCCTGTTCCAAAGTCAAGGCATTCTTTTTCATCGGTGACAGGCTGAAGTTACTTATTTCGTATACTGTTCCGAACAGGGCTTTGAAATAGTTTTTTGTATAATCCAAACCCCAGCCTTTTGAATTTGCGAACTGGTCAAATAGGACATAGCAAAGTTTCATCTGGTCATCTGTTATAGTGTTCTGTGGTATTATCTCTATATCATATCCTTTCAGTTCTTCCTGCCACTCTTTTATCCTCTTTGCTGGCTTGTTAGTTGGATAAAAAAGCCTTATTTTCTTATTTTCTCTGTCGATTTCTGTGTAAGCCATTTATTTTTAGCCTTCCTTTTTTTAATAAATTTAATACCCTTAAATAAATTGGCATTAAGTTTTGCAAATTCAATATCACGGTTGTTCATTTCTGTATTGCATAATATCTTTTCTTTTATTCTTTTAAATGTTTTCTCTTTTTCATCCATCTCAATTCCTCAATTCTGCTTTTTCTATCCAGTTCTGAACATACAGTAAGGCATTTTTCAAATCTTTTCTCTTCACATCACGGTAACTCGCAACTCCAAATCTGTCTTTCAAATCTCTGTATATTGCTGAAAACATTAATTTTCTTTCTGCATCTACTACGTCAAGTCTTTGAAATACTCTTATAGATACTGCTTTTTGTAACTTTCTTTGTTCTGTATGATCTATTCTTATCTCGTTATCAACTTTGTTTTCCACGATGTCAATTCTATGCTTAACGCTCTTCATTTCATTTGCCTGCAATATGATCATATCTTCTACTGTCATTGGTTTTTGAAGCTGTTCGATTTTTTCGATAAGCTTAAACCTTGTTTCAGCATTATATCTTGCTCCAAGCTGCAAGACACCTTTGTAATTTAATAAAAAGGCAGGCTGTTTTCTGTTAAAATTATCCGTATATTCAGTCGGCACAAAATGAGCCGACCTCTTTCTTCTCCCAATTTATCTATTTCATCCCTGATATCTCTTAAAATACTTTTGTGATCTTTTCCTGTTATTTCCGCCACTTCTAAACTTGTCAATGTATTTTTAGCTTCTATGTTTATTAATTCGTTCATTAATATTCCTCCTATTTTTTATTCAATAAATTGTTTCAAATTAGGTCTAAAATAATTTTTACCTTTTATTATCTTTCCATCTTCCCTGAAAACAGCTTCTCCATTTTCAAGTTTTGACATATTGCTTCTGTGGACTTCCTCGAATGCTTCCAAAATTAGTTCATCGTTAAACCAAGTTCTTTGTTTGTAATAATCAATTACAAAAAACTGGTTGCCGTATGCCCCTAGTTCAAGTGTTGTGCCTATCGCTATATAATACATATCACAAATAGCATCTAATTTCTCTACATCTGTCTCAGCTTCTAAAAATTCCTTTAGTTCTTCATCAAACAATCTATTTCTTAATTTCATCCGCTCAATGCTTGTTGCTCTATATACTTCCTTGTTCAGATATTTCTCTTGTCCAAAAGCCACATAGAACTCCTTGACAAGTTTTTTCATTTTCTCCAAATATCTTATATCCATTTTTTTTAAATCTAATATTTCTGCATTTATCATTTTTTTATTTCCTCCACTTCTATTTCAACTCTCGGATTTTTCTTATCCATTCCACCAACTCGGTCAATTGATTCTTTAAAATATTTTACATTGTCATTTTTAACAATCCCAAGTTCCTGCAAGGCATCGTTAAAAAATTTATCAATAACAGATGTTACGTTTTTTAAATCAGAATTATCATTTTTATAAAAATATTTATACCTTACTTGATAGCTTCCTTTTATTTTTTCTTTGTTGCTGAGTAGCTTCAATCTGATTAATTCGTGATACGCTTTCTTGACTTCATTAATTTGAAATCCGTTTGCTCTTTGATACCAGTTCATACCGATAAGTGTCTGCTGTTTTTTATTTACGTTCCAGTAAACTGGTAATTCCAACCTAATCACCATAAATCACCTCATGTACCTTCAGAATTTTTAAAGGCTCTTCAATTTTCCAGGGGCATTTAATATCAGCAATTAAAGTTGTCCCCTTGCTGAACTTGTAATACCCCTCCTGCACATCGTTCCAGAATCTGTCATCTGCAATCTCTGTGTTTCCATATAAGTCCTCGTTGTGATACAATTTCCACCCTTTGCGGTCATTAAAATCTATCACTATTACTTTTGCTTTTACATTTTCTTTTAGCATTTTTTATTTCCTCCTTATTTTATTTCATCTTGACTTTCATCATTTTCTCCACCATTCTATATATTCTCCCTTTGTGATATAATATTAGCGACAATAATTTTATACAGAAAGGGGTGTTTTTCATAGACAATATTGATATAAAGATTTTAAAATTTATTAATAAATATGAAGTTGTTCCACGACATAAAATTTTCAAGAAATTTCCAGAATATAAATTTGATACATCTTTTCGATTGGAAAATCTCGAAAAATTTGATAGTATTCAAATTAATGATATTTCAATTTTTGGTGTCCCATATATTTGTAGATTATATAAAAAACACAAAAATTCTTTTGGTAAAATCTCCTATGTCGAAACAGAATTCTATTTTTTATCAAATTTATCAAAAAAAATTTTAAAAAAATCTCGTTTCAGCATTTTTAATAACAAACTTAAAGATTTTATTTTTGATTTAATAAAAATATTAAAGAATAAGTAATTTTCTTACTAACAATATAGTGATTGTTGTAATAATAGCAATCACTATTGATAAAAAAATTAAAAATAAAATTTCTTTATAAATCAAAGATCTTTGTTCAACACTTTTTTCTGCTTTTATTTCTTGCAATTCCAATGTTTCTAAAATAAAAACCAATTCTTCTTTTTTCATATTTTTTTCTTCAAATATTTTTTTTAGTTTTTCTGTCTGTTCAAAAAAATCTTCTGGAAGACCTTTAAAACATATTACTTTACCTTCCAATTGATTTATTTTATCCATTATTCCTCCTAATATAATTCCTCAAAGTCTTTTTTGTATAAATCTTTTCTTCGGCTTTCCCAGCTAAAAATATATGTTTTACATTTACTGCGGATTCTGTCTAATAATTTATCGCTGCCGTTTATGTTAAAAAAACTTGATAATTGCTTAGCATCTAAATTTGTGTTTATTATTAGAGGCTTATTGTTCTCATAAATGAAATTCAGGATCATAAACATTTTTTCTTTTCCCCAGTCGCTTAAAAATTCATTTCCCAGGTCATCAAAAATTATCAATTCCGCTTTGGATAATCTGCTGAATAAAAAATCATCATTCTCATTTTCAAAACTTTTATAGCTTTTTCTGATTTCTTCTAGCAAATCAGATAAAGTTGTCTTGTAAACAAGATATTTTTGATTCAAAACATTCATTATGCAAGTTGTATAATAAGTTTTGCCAGTTCCAGGATTACCGCTCATTAATATCCCAAGCCCTTTTTGTTTGATTATTTCAAAGTTTTTGCAATACTTCTCAAATGACTTTTTAAATTCCATTTCCTTGGTTGATTTGACTTCTGCATTTTCAAATCTCTTATGCCAATCCTGTTCCATTAATTTTGATAAGCCCATATATTTTTCAATTTCTTTCTCTTTAAAAATACTAGCTGATACACTTGGAGCACTAATTCCAGTCATCGAATCCCTTTGAGTAGTCTGGCTTATAATCATTGTGCTTGTCAAACCCTTTTTTCTCAGCATTTCCTGTATAGCTTCTCTTATTCCTTGTGTTTCCATTGTTATTTCCTCCTGTTTTTTGTTTTAAATAACTCTCAAACTTGTTTCCAAAAAGCGTTTCTGGACGCAAATATTTCTCCATATCTGTGCCTAGCCATTCTTTGCACTTCTTGTCTATAACGGTTTTAAAGTCTTCCAGCTCATATTTTTCTCTTAGCCTTGCTTTTATTAGTTTTTGTGTTTTAGGTGATGTTGAACTATATTTTTCTTTTCCTGTACGTTCTGTTTTTCTGTTCAAATAATCTATCACCGAACTATATATATTATTTAATATATTAGTATTATTATAATTATATATAGTATTATTATTTGTCGGATTTTTTTCCGAGTTTTTTGACTCTTTTTCGGATTTTTTTCCGAGATTATTCGGATTTTTTTCCGAGTTTTCTTCAAAAGACGGATTTTTTTCCGAATTATTTTCTTTAAATTCATTCCAAGTTTTACCTTTTGCAGTAATTCTTATTAAATCCTTTTTACCTTGTTTAATATATTCAATAAGTCCTTTTTCTTGTAGTGCTTTCAAATTTCTGTAAACAGTATCAGACTTTTCAAAAAACATTGGCAGTTCATCTAATATCAAATTTCTTGATACAAAATAATATGTTTTATTCTCAATAATTTCTTCTTTTGCCCAAGCAGGTGCCTCGTAAAGCAAAGAAAATAAAATTCCTTGAGTAGCTTTTATTTGCCACTCCATACATTTCGCATTGTTTAAATATGTTGAAAATCTCATCTTTTCCCTCTCCCTATATATTGTGTTTTTAAACATACTATGTTATAATAAACACAATATATAGTATCTTTTATTTTCTAGCACTCTTCGGAGTGCTTTTTTTGTTAATTAAATTTTCCCAGTCTCAATCTTTTTCTGATCCCCTTATTATGAAATATCCCTGACTGTTAAAGTATATTTCGTTTACTGTCGTTCTTTTTGTCCTGGAATCAAATAATAATATACTTGCTCCTGTTACTTTTCCGTGCCTCTTGCTAACCCTCTTAATCTTTTCCCTATTCCCTGTTTCTTCTAAGATATACAAATTTTCATATCTCAGACATTTCTCTAAAAATTCTTTAAACATTTATCCTCCTTGAAATTTATAATTTACTATGATATACTTTCTGTGTTAGCAATATCTTAAATTGAGTGCTAACATCCTAAAAGAAAGGGGGTACTTTTTATGCCTTTACCTGAAAGCCTTCAAAATTGCTGAATAATCCTAATATCCAAAAAATGCAATTAATGATGAATTACCCAAGCGTCCAAAGAATGCAGCAAATATTTGACAACTATCCAAAAATAAACGAGTTCAGGGAAAAAGTTTATTATAGTAATTTGAATATTCAAATGCCGATTCAAATAATGGATTCCCAATTGCAAATTATAAAAAATTATTCTGAAGTTTATTCAAAAACGTATAATTGGAACAATATTATAAGTTCAGCTATCGGTGCTTACAATTCTACTCAAGAAGAGGAATTTGAAGTTGTTATCGAAAATTTTCCAGTTATTTTTTTGAAACCTCGATTAAATGAATATATCAGGATATTTCAAAACTTGGAAATTCCTGAAAATATTTCTGTTTATTTAGGATTTGCAAGTTATATTTTTCTTTGGCTTGCACCATATGCGACATTTGTTCCTGCTTTAGAGCCTGTTTTATTAGAAGTTCTCAAATGGATTGTTGAAGTTTTAAAATCTTTTGGTGTTATCGTTTTGGAATATAAAACTCCAAAGAAATTTGCTGAGCTTACTTTTTCTATTGGAACTCCTGCTTTTATTTCTTTTATTTTTAGAAAGCTTTCTAAAAAGTAACGTACAAAATTGATTTAATCAATAAATACAACATTGCAAAAGGTAGTGAATACATCACTATCTTTTTAATTTTTTCCTGAAAAAAATGATAAATTATCATAGAAATTATCAATGCTATTATATCTTTCATTTCTCTCCTTTCTTAACTCTTATTTTCATCTCAATACGCTAAATCTCCTTCACTTCTTAGATTTATAAATTTATATTAAGAATTTTAAAATAAAATACGTTATAATTCCTAAAACGATTAATATACTCGCCATCACTATTTTGTAAATATTTACAAAGAAAAACCTCTTAAATCTTACAGGTATATGAAACAGCAGTATATTAATCCAAAATTCAGCCACTATGGATATAATCTTTATCCATAGTTTTTTATTTTCATCTCACACCTCCTCCCTCGATTCCTGAATTTTTTCTTGCATTAACGCAATGAAATTTTCAAAAAAAATTAAAAGTCATCTATTATTTTTCAACTTTTTTAATTATTTCAGAATTATTATTTTTTATTGCCAGCCTTAATCCCCAGTTAGAATACCCAATTTTATCCATTATATCTTTCCAGTAAATTTTTTTTTCTATCATTTTCATTCTGATTTGTGTATATTTATCAATTTTCATTTTTCACCACCTCTGTATTATGATACCACAATTCTTGCGTTAATGCAAGAATTTTTTGAATAAAAAGAGTTATTCCAATTTTGAAATAACTCTATAAAAATCAATTTTACTGACACTATTTGCTTGGAACTAATTTAATAGTGACACCTGAAACTGTTAATTGGACATCATCATTAAAATAGGCATTTTAAATTCTTTTACATAGAATCCGTCCCCGCTCGTACCAAAACTTCGTTGATACCACCCTCAAACATATTATCTGATGAAATATTCCCATTTCCTTTTACTGCGATAACATCGTAAATTCCACGTTCAATATCCTTTCCAACAACATAGTTACCACTACTGAAAGTATATTCTTTTTTGGCTGGATTTTCTTTGGGTTTTAAATTTTTGGTTTGTGCAGCCTTACTTGAAAGTTTTATAACTGCAGTGCCATTTACTGTAATAGAAATATCTTTTTTATCTAATTTTAAATTTTTAAATTCTTTAACACTTACACCATCATCTTGTGTTCCCATCACCTGATTGATTCCCCCATCATACATGTTACTACTTGAAACATTTCCAGTACCCTTAATAGCAGTTATATCGTAAATCCCAGCAGGAATATCTACTCCTACAACATAATGTCCTGCAGATAATTCAACTTCATAGGCTTCTGTTTGAGTGTTTTCTTTTTCTACTTTTTTATTTGCTTTAGTTTCTTTGAGTTCTACCCCTTTTCCATCTCCGCATGATGCGATTAAAACACCTAAACACAAAATCAACAGCATTTTTTTCATAAATTTCCTCCATTTATATTTTATAAATTATTTACTTTCACAAGCGATCCCATCTCTATCCCTGTCTAAATGTCTTGCATATCCAGGCTCACCCTTTTTGATATTTTTATAGCCTTTTGATCTAGCTTCCTTACAATTTTTAAAATATAATGTTTCCGTAAATGCATTAGTACTGATAAATGCTAATGTCAAAATTACAAATAATTTTTTCATTTTGATTCCTCCATCTTTTTATATTCCGAAACCAAAATTAACCCCAAATTTTATTATTTTATATATCTTTTCATTTCTTCCAACACTTGCAATCCTAAATCACAATTTCTAGCAACTTCATAACTAACTTCTTCTTGATATTTCATTAATTCTGCTGCAAATTCATTTGCTTCGTTTTCCAACTCTGGATTATAATTAAAAAAATTAATTTTCATAAGAAGTTTATTTTTTGAACTGTGATAAATCGCATGTCCTAATTCGTGGCACAGCACAACTAACTTTGAATATTCGTCCAGTTTTTCATTTATAACAATGTATTTTCTTTTTAATATTCGCCTAAAGAAGCCTTTTATACCTTCGTAATAAAAGTATCTTATTTCAATGTTTAATTTTTCACACAATATATACGGATTACTAGTATTATATTTCTCTACCAAATTTTTTACTCTGAGTTTCATATTTCTACGTTTTCTCATATAAAACCTCTATTTTCTTTTGTTTTTCATTTTAGCGTCAAAAAAAAGTTCTTGCAAACTATCATGCAATCTTTTCTTATCTTCATCACTTATGCTATTATCGTTAAAAAAGTAGGCTGCCCCTTTTTCAATTTCACTATACTGATCACGTTCTCTTTTATTTAATTTAGCAAATCTTATATCTTCGTTTTCATTTAGCAATCCTGCCAATTTATACATTTCAATTACATCAAGCCCTAATATCTCTGAAATCCCTTTCAATACTTCTGCCTTTATGCTTTCTGTTATACCGTTTTCATAACGTGATAATGAAGATTCGGCATATTTTATCCCTCTTTTTTTCAGTAATTCAGATATTTTATCCCTAGCTATATTTTTTTGCAACCTAGTTTCTTTTATAATCTTTCTCAATTTTTCCTTGTCTTCCATATCTGTTACTCCTAATCTGAATTTTATAGTATATTATACCTTAAAAAATTGCATAGTTGCAACTTTTTTTAAAAAAATATCTTGCATTATTGCAAGTTATGTGGTATAATAGTTTTGTAGATGGAAAAAAGCCAATAAACATCTATATTTTTTTAAAAATTATCTTGCATTATTGCAAGAAAAAATATAGCAGGAGATGATAAAAATGAGTTTTAGCGAAGGATTAAAATATGAAGAAGGAGCAAGAAAAAAAATAATAAGAGAATGGGCAGAAGAAAATTGCTTTGGTTATCCACAGCAAGGCATAGCAAAAATGGAATACTATGAAAGCGGTTTTAAAGAACTGAAAAAGAGAATTCCTGATGTAACAGAAGATGAAATAAAAGGTTTTGAATACGACGGAATATATGATGAATACGAATTAAGCCCATCAGAGTACGGAAACGAAGATTTGATAAAGATTATGAAAAAATCCGATATGATTCACAATGTATCGAATATAAAATGTGTAATTGTAGGAAGAAAACGAAAATTTAGTTTAGGAGAAATGTAATGGACAAGATGTGTGAACTTGCAAAAACTATAAGTGATTTAAAGCTCACAAAGTGTGAGATAAGGAAAGGGCTAAGCGGATTTGAGGTTTTAACAATTTCTAAAAGATGCAAGTTAACGGTAAATGAAACTTGTGAACTTATAGAACGTCTTTTAGAGAACAATACAAATATAAAATTTTTAAAAAACGAGGTTACAAAATGAAATACACTTTATACAAAGACGACAAGTTTATTATGCAGAGAAAACATTTTTATCCCATAAAAATGTATCTTATAAAATCTTTGTGAATAAAAAATATTTATATATCATATACTGATTTAATGGATATGGCTAAGAAAAATAATTACAAAATGGAGGTAGAGAGATGAAATTTGGAGCATTGAAAATAGTAAACGAAAACAGTCAAAAAGCAAGAGAAGAAATTGAAGCAAAGAAATTTAAAAACAGAATCAAAAAGCTATTTAACAAAAAACAGCCAAAGCGACTAATTTTAAATCCAGACTGGAAATAAATTGATGTTTTATCAAGCTCATTGTAAATATTGCAGTGGGTTTGGATAAGATATTAATAAAAAAAAATAGGAGGAAACAGAATGAGAAAAGAATTAAAAAAATAGAAAAATTTGTAAAACAAAATTGCGGAAATTTCGCATACGATGAAGAAATAGGAACAAAAGAAATAAAGGAGTTAAAAGGGCTGACAATAATCTCAGAATATCGTGGATGGGATCAGAAATATGGAGAACCTGCATTTGAAACAAAAATTTTTAATAAAGCAGGAATAGAGTTAGCGTATAAAGAATTCTTGCCAGTATTCTCCTATGAGGAGTTTGTTGGAAACGATGATTGGTACATATTTTAAAACAGAAGACAGGTGCTAAAGTCTATAAAACACAAATAAAATCAACAATGTTGATTTAATCGCGCCATCTATGTCACTGCATATTTTTGCACAAGGCATAGCTACTAGAATATGCAGAAATGTCATAATGAGTCTTCTTTTCTAATATTTATTTAATTTTTAACTGTATAGATGGCACGATTAAATTAATACAATATTCTTAATCAGTATCAAAAAAAGCATTTCTGAGCAACAAAAGAGCTTATCTAAGAGCATTTAAAGCAGATCGAATATTACTGATTAGGACATTGTAAATATAAAAAATAAGGAGATAATAAAATGCAAAATTTTAGAAAATTGCCTGCGATGAAAAGAAAAATTGCAGGTGCAAGTAACAAATTAGGAAAAATGAATGAAATGATAGAGAAAATTAAAAACGACAGCGAAATTGATGAAAATATAAAAAAATTGATGGAGCAAAACTTAAGATACTACGTTCAAAAAGAATACGGTATCGATGCAGGGTTTAAAAAGTAGGAGGTGGAAATGACGTCAGAAAAAAATTTGATAAAATCAATAATTTTAATTGTAGCAACTGCTCTAATGCAGATCGCAACAATTGAAGCCAAAGGGCATTGGATAATTGGAGGCAATGTGGCTTTTCCATTTTTAGTGGTCATGCTGCTGTGGTGGTGTCCTAGAGCAGTAAAGGAATTTATGGGGTCTTGTAAATAGGGGCAATTTAAGAGAACAGGAGGATGTGTTTTGGGAGTACTAAAAAAAGCAAAAAAGAAAAAAATTAGAAAGGAAATTATAGAGAAAGCTGTCACTACAAAGGAAATTTTTAAAGATGAAAACAGGAAATCAAAAATAATGATTATGATGTCTCTGTCGAACTTATGCAAAAGTTACAGAAATTATTTCAAGATTCCAAAAATAACTGACAAAAATCTTGAAAGTGGTGACACCAAAATAGAAAAGATAACAGAGGAACAAACACTTTGGTGCACTTTCAGTCTTGAAGATATTATACAAAGAAGCTTCAGAGCTTTGACAAGACTGATTAATGAATTTGAATTTGAAGATTTACATAATCCTGAGCAGACTGTTATCAAAGATTTTAAGAACGAATTTATCATTGTACATTTCAGAAAGATGTTTGAGCAAGAACTCATGGAAATAAAATCTAAGTTTAAGATATATTCAAAAACTAGATACAATACGACTGAAACTGCTTTACATCAAATGTTTATAATCTTTGCTTATTACAAGATCTTTAAAAGAGAAGTCGAACAAAGAAAGTTTAGCAAGATAACTGGAATGTACTTAAAAACATTAATCACAAAAACGAACAGAAAATTTAAGGAAATAGAGGAAGTTATCAAAGAAAATGAAAAAACAGACTTTGAAAAAGATATGCTGGAACTTCTAAAGTTTGAGGAAGCGGGATTCAAGATAAAATGGGCTGGTTATAGCAGGAAACAGGCATTGAAACTTAGGAGCAGGGCATAGATAAAAGAAATGGAGAAGAAAGTGAACTATAAAGCAATAAGTTATAAAAACGAAGAAGAATGGCTAAGCATAAGAAAAAAAGGGATTGGTGGAAGCGATGCAGGAGCGATAATGGGAAAGAATAAATATAGAAATATTATTGATGTTTGGAAAGATAAAACTGGAAGAATACAAAATAATTTCGCAAGCCCTGCAGCTCAAAGAGGTAAGAACCTTGAAAAAAATATATTTAATTCCTACAAAGAAGACAATCTCGATAAAAAAATATTAGAAGTCAATAAAATGTACATCCATCCAAAATATGACTTCATACGGGCTAATTTAGATGGAGAAATTGTTTATCAGGATAAAAAAGGGATACTTGAAATAAAGACAACTACAATAAATAAGTGGAATAAATATGTTGAGGAATGGCAGAACAATATTCCTGAAACCTATTTATATCAAATTTTACATTACTTTTTGGTGACTGGCTATGAATACGCCGTATTAGTTGCTGAAATAAAATTTGAATGTTTTAAAAACGAAGATACAACACCGTTTGATCTGGATAAAAGGTTGCAGACAATTGTAATCAATAGGTCAGATTGGGAAGATGAGATACAGGAACTTTTAAATAAAGAAATTGAATTTTGGGAATGTGTCAAAAACGATACAGAACCAAGAATGATAAAAAGTTATGGAGGTTAAAAATGGAAAAAATAATTGAAACATCATTAGTTGCATTACCTAAAATGGAGTTTGTTTTTGACAGTGAAAAAATAACCCCAGCCAAAATTGATAAAGATATGATTGATTTTGAAAAGGCTGAACAAAAAGTTGAAGAAATAGAAAAACTTTATAATATTGTATTTACGGATGTAAAAGACATCAAGAAATATAGAGAAGAAGTAGCGAGCACAAAATCAAGTGCTGAAAAATTTAAAAAGGATTTGATGGATTATTTAACAGCTGACACAAAAGAAATCAATCAAAAACTTATTAATTTAATCAAGAGAGTTGATGCAGTCAGAAAATATTTACATGACAAAGAAAAAGAATTAGATAACGCTAAAAGAGAAAAAATAAAATCAATAAAAGAATTTGTATTTAAATATAGACCAGAGTACTTAGTTTATTTAGTAGAAAATAAAAAATGGGAAAACAAAACATTTAAAGAGGATGATATTGAAACTGAAATGCAGCGACAATACGATGAATTAATCAGAAAAGAAGATTTTATAAAACAGGAAATTGAAAAAGCAAATAAAGAAATTAAATTCAAAATTGTATTTGAAAGCATGAAATATTTAATTCAAGAAGACTATACAGTCATTTCTAAAGCGATAAATGATAAAATGAATGAAATTAAGCAAACTGAAGAAAATTTAAGAATAAGAGCAGAAGAAGAAAACAAAGAGAAATCGCTGAACTTGAAAGAAAAGAGAAATTGAAAAGCAAGAAGCAATTGCTAGAGCTCTTCAAGAAAAAGAGCAAAAAGAAACAGATAATACTCAAAAAAAGGATACTTACATTTGCATAAAAGTTAACGGGCTTTCTAAAGAGATAGCGTTAGAATTAAAACGATTTTTAGATAAAAATAACATAAAATATTTTAAGGAGATGAAATAAAATGGCAGGAACTTTAACAAATCCTAAAAAACAAACAAAAGGGATAGTAGGTGCAGCTACACTAAAATCAATGATAAATGATGAAAGAACAAAAAATAAATTCAAAGAATTACTAGGAAACAAGGCAGCTGGATTCTTAACTTCACTGCTGAATACTACAAATGGAAATAAACAATTACAGGAAGCAGAGCCACAAAGCGTTTTGAAGGCTGGAGCAATAGCTGCAACATTGGATTTACCAATTGATCCAAATTTAGGTTTCGCCTATGTTGTGCCTTACAAAAGAAAATACAAAGATAATCGCGGCAACTGGCAAGAAAAGAACGAGGCACAATTTCAATTGGGCTACAAAGGATTTATACAGCTTGCAATTAGAACTGGACAATATAAAAAAATTAATGTTACAGAACTTTACGAAGGACAGTTTGAAAGCTATGATCCAATTACTGATGAGCTTAAATATAATCTTGATGGAAAAATAAGCGATGAAGTAACTCATTATATTGCATATTTTCAAACCACAAATGGATTCGAGAAATACAATGTAATGAGCAAGGAAGAAGTAAGAGAACATGCTAAGAAATTCAGTAAAACATTTCTTAAAAGTTCTTCAAGTTGGCAAACAAATTTTGACAGTATGGCAAAGAAAACTGTATTAAAATTATTGTTGAGTAAATTTGGAATTCTAAGCATTGAAATGCAGACAGCACAGAAAGTAGATCAGGCTGTTATAAAAGAAGTCGAGCCAAACGGAAACGTGGAAGTTGAATATGTAGACAGTCCTGACAATGCAAGCGATATTGTCGAAGAGGAAACAGCAGATAACGATACTCAAAGTGATAATGAAATAGTTGAGAATTTTAATTCAGAAGATTTGTTTTAAAAAAAGCAAGGGTTAATTGAGGGCACTTTATAACAAAACAGGAGGAAAACAAGTGAGTAAATACAAGGTAGGATTTTATGTAAACAGCAGAGCAAATATCTATTCTACGAATGCCGAAGTTATTGATTTAGTTGAAGACTGGAAAAGGATGGATCAATGATAAAATATGCTGAGATACACAAAATCAAAATTGAAAATGAAACAAGATATGTAGCAAAAATGTATGTCACTTATAGAGACGAAATGATAGATAGTTTTAGCAGCAGTTATTTAGAAAAAGTTGTTGAATATTTAATAAGCAAAGAATACGTTATATCAAATTACTTTGATATGACAGAAATGGAGGGATAACAAAAAAATGAAATTACTGTTAAATGTGGAAGAAGCTTGCTCTTTTCTTCAAATGAACGAAAGAACTTTGAAAAGTGGATTGATTAGCGGAACTTTAGATATAGGAAGTGCAATAATTACAAAAGTTATAAATAATAAACCTAGATATAAGTACCACATCCCTATAAAAAGAGCTGAAAAATATATGGGAATAAGCTATGAGGATTTTTTAAAAATGAGGTAGCGGTATGAAAATGAGAAATCCGAACGGTTATGGTTCTGTAATTAGATTAAGAGGCAAAAGAAGAAAACCTTTTGCTGTAAGGGTTACAACTCATTGGGATAAGACTGGTAAACAACAATATAAATATATAGGTTATTATAAAACTCAAAAAGAAGCTAATCAACAATTATTTTATTATAATGAACATCCGTATAATGTAGATGTTCAAAGTCTCACATTTTCGGAAGTTTACGAAAAATGGAAAACAGAAAAATTTGATACAATTGGTCGTTCATCACAATTAGGATATATTGCTGCATTTAAGAACTCTAAAATTTTACACCAATTACGATTTGTAAATTTAAAATCTTCTGATTTGCAAGAAGTTTTTTCCAGCACTAAAATCAAATATGGTTCGAAGAAAAAATTAAGATTCTTTTAATCAGCTATACGCTTATGCTATGAAAAATGATATCATCTCAAAAGATTATAGCAAATATATAGATATCGGAAAAAATACGGAAGAAAACACAAGAAAGCCTTTTACAAATAAAGAGATTGAAAGATTGTGGGATTTGCTGGATGAAAATGACTGGATTGACACTATTCTAATTCTTATTTATACAGGATTTAGAATTGGAGAATTGCTGGAAATTAAAAATAGTGATATTGATTTGAAAGATAGAATCATTAAAGGTGGACTGAAAACAGAAGCTGGTAAAGATAGACTAGTTCCTATCCATTCTAAAATACTAAAACTTGTTGAAAATAGGATGAATACCAAAAACGAATACTTGATTGTAAACTTCAAAGGCAAACAAATGAAATATGATAATTATTACAAAGAAAAATTTAAACCTATTATGGAAGAACTTGGAATGAATCATAAGCCACACGATACTAGACATACATTTGCAACATTACTAAGTAATGCAGACGCAAATAAAACATCAGTTAAGAAATTAATAGGACACAACAGTTATACAACAACTGAAAAATTTTATACTCACAAGGACATTGAAGAGCTGAGAAAAGCGGTGGAAAAGATATAGTATTTTGTATATTGCTTGTATATTGTGTGTATATTGTAAGCATACATTTCTATACTTTTCCATACTTTTTCCAAAATAAAAACCCCTGAAAACCAATGTTTCCAAGGGTATATAAAATAATACAATTATCTTTTTGAGAATTGTGGGCTTCTTCTTGCTTTCTTTTTCCCGTATTTCTTTCTTTCAACCATTCTTGAATCTCTTGTTAAGAATCCTGCTTCTTTTAAAGCTCCTCTTAATTCAGCGTCAGCTTCTAATAATGCTCTTGAAACACCGTGTCTGATAGCTCCTGCTTGACCTGTATTTCCACCACCGTTTACATTAACTTTTACTCCAAATTTGTTTAAAGTTTCTGTTAATTCTAATGGTTGTTCTACGATTTTAGCTAAGATTTCTCTTCCACCAAAATATTCTCTCATATCTTTTCCATTAATTGTCACTCCAGTTTCACCTGGTACTAATCTTACTCTTGCTACTGAAGTTTTTCTTCTTCCAGTTCCTAAATATTGAATTTTTTCTGCCACGAAAATTTACCTCCTATAACTCTATTCTTTCTGGTTTTTGTGCTGTATGTGCATGTTCAGATCCTGTGAATAATCTCAATCTGTTAATCATTTGGCTTCCTAATTTGTTTTTAGGCAACATTCTTTCTACAGCTTTTCTGATTACTTCAGTAGGTTGTTTTTGTAACATTTCTTCTAAACTTCTTACTTTCAATCCACCTGGATATCCACTATGTCTGTAATATTTCTTGTCTAATAATTTATTTCCAGTTACAGCGATTTTATCAGCGTTTAATACGATAACAAAATCTCCTCCGTCAACGTGCGGTGTGTAGCTTGGTTTATGTTTACCCATTAATCTTACTGCGATTTCAGTAGCTAATTTTCCAAGTACTTTTCCTTCTGCATCTATCTCATACCAGTTTCTTACAACTTCTTCTTTTTTTTGCATTACAGTGTATTTACTCACTTTGTTTCCTCCTGTTTTTATTCTCTAATATTTATAGAATAACGGTCCTTTGTGGGAAAGGCTCATATTAGTTAATTATATATTATTTTATCACACTTGTCAAGTGAATTTCCTTGATTTTTTACATAATTTTTCCTGCAATAAAGTAATTTATGTTATTTTTTATTTATAATAAAACTAAACTTATAAACAAAACTTAAAGGCTATGGCTGGTTTACTAAAATCCTGAATTTATATAATTTTTTTATATTTTTTTTAAATAGGTTCGAGTATTAAGTAATAAATTTATTATAATAATTATAACTAAAACACATAGTGAGTTATGAGAAAAAAGCATTTGAAATTATAAAAGAGATTTGCTACAATTCTATCAGAAAGTTTTAAAAAAAATTAATTGAATAAATGTAGGAGGGAAAAATGGCATTAGAGAAAGTAAATTCACCTAAAGATTTAAAAAAATTAAAAAGAGAAGAGTTGGTTGAATTAGCGGCTGATATAAGAAAAGCGTTATTAAATAGATTGACGAATTATCCTAAAGGAGGACATGTAGGTCCTAATTTTGGTGTGGTTGAAATGACGATTGCTTTGCATTATGTGTTTAATTCGCCAATTGATAAAATTGTGTTTGATGTGTCGCATCAGGCTTATCCGCATAAAATTTTAACAGGGAGAAAAGCTGGATTTCTTTATGAGGATAAATTTAAAACTGTTAACGGATATACTGATCAAGATGAAAGTGAGCATGATTTCTTTAGGGTTGGACATACTTCAACATCAGTTAGTTTGGCGACAGGACTTGCAAAAGCTAGAGATTTGAGAGGTGCTAAAGAAAATATAATTGCATTGATTGGAGATGGTTCGTTAAGTGGAGGACTTGCTTATGAAGGATTGAGTAATGCTGCTGAACAAGGAGGAAATCTGATAATTATTGCGAATGATAATGATCAGTCAATTGCGGAAAATCATGGTGGATTGTATAAAAATTTAAGGGAATTGAGAGAAAGTAATGGTGAGGCACCAAACAATTTCTTTAAATCACTTGGTTTGGATTATAGATATGTGGCCGATGGACATGATATTAATAAATTGATTGAAGTATTTGAAGAAGTGAGAGATATTGATCATCCAATAGTTTTACATATTCATACAATAAAAGGAAAAGGATTGCCATATGCTGAAAAAGATAGAGAACCTTGGCATTATAATGCAAACTTTGATCCAAAAACAGGTGAACCAAAAACTAAACCTGAACCAAAAGAGGACTTTGGAACAATAACATTTGATTTCTTGACAGATAAAATGGAAAAAGATCCTACCGTTACATTTATTAATGCTGGTGTTCCTATGGGATTTGGATTTACAAAAGACAGAAGAGAAAAATTGGATAAACTGAGAAAACAATATGTTGATGTTGGAATTGCTGAAGAACATGCGACAACCTTTTCATCAGGAATGGCAACAAATGGTGCAAAACCAGTATTTGGTGTAATTAGTACTTTTGTTCAAAGAACTTACGACCAAATATCTAATGATATTGCAATAAATAAAGCACCAACAGTTACTTTAGTATTTGGTGGAACATTAAAAGGTATGAACGATGTAACACATTTGGGATACTTTGACATACCAATGATTTCAAATATACCGAATATCGTGTATTTGGCACCAACTACAAAAGAAGAATACTTAGCAATGCTTGACTGGGCGATTGATCAAAATGAAAATCCAGTATTTATAAAAGTGCCTGGTGGAGCAGTTCAACATTCTGAAACTGATGTGGATAAAGATTATTCTAACTTGAATAGTTACAAAGTTGTGGAAAAAGGAAAAGATGTGGCGATTGTTGGATTGGGAGAATTTTTTGCGTTAGGTAAAGAAGTGAAGGAATTGTTGAAAGAAAAAGATGGAATTGACGCAACATTAATAAATCCTAGATTTATAAGTGGTCTTGATGAAAATTTATTAAATGAATTAAAACAAAATCATAAATTGGTAGTTACATTGGAAAGTGGTCAAAAAGAAGGTGGATTTGGAACGAAAATTTCTAGTTTCTACGGTACTTCTGACATGAAAGTGCTTAATGTAGGTGCTAAAAAAGAATTTACTGATGAAGTTCCTTATGATGTATTTTTTGAGGAAAATAGACTTACGAAAGAACAGATTGTTGAGGATATTTTAATGGCTATTAAATAATTTGAAATTTAAATAAGATAAAATAAAATCAGGAGTACATTTGATAATATTCCTGATTTTTTTGACTTTATTTTATTTAATAAGTGTAACTTTCTTCGCTAACTGGATAAAGATATGTTTCCCATTCTTCAAGTTTAGGATTCATAATAAAGTTAGGATCATGATACCTTTTAATGTATTCTGCAGCACGATTTTCACAATATTTATAATTTAATACTCTTCCTTCTGAATCAATTTCTAAATTATTCATAAAGATAGCAAAAGCTAATTCTCCACAGCTAGGTTCTTCCCTCACAGTTGATAAATAATCAATATTTTCAAGTATATCATAACCTAAAGTTCCATTAAAAAACCAATAGGAAAATTGTCTTACTGCTCCCTGTACATATTTGCTAATTTTCATAAGATTTTTCCTTTTCAATTATTTTTATTTCATAATTCTCAATACAAGTTTTTCTTTAGCATCTTTCAAAATTTCGTTAATTTCATTTTTTGAAAGATTATCTGCCAAGATAATGTAGTAATTTTCAATTTGATTTATTAGTTCAAATGGTGAATTTTCTATGTCAAAATCATCTGAAACTCTTACATAGTAAGAATCTTTTACTGTGTTTGAATCTACAATTTCAAATACTTTTGTAGAATTGAAGAAGTAATCTGATTCAATATGGTTTCTTGTTACAATTTTTACAATATCAGCTACTACTGCTGAAGCAGTTGGATCCATTCCAGCACCTTTTCCATAAAATAAAGTCTTATCTGTATAAGAACCTGTTGTTTCAATTGCATTGTAGACATCGTCAACCTTTGCTAAGATTTCACTGCTTGGAATTAATGTCGGTTCAACTGAAATTTGTGCTGATTTTTCAGATAATAATTTTGAACTTGCGATTAACTTTATAGTCAAATTTAGTTTGTTTGCAGAGAAAATGTCAACTGTGCTAATATCTCTAATTCCTGATAACTGCATATCTTTGAATTTAATTGAACCTCCATAGGCAAGTGAAGCCAAAATGTTAATTTTATGTCCTGCATCAATTCCATCTACGTCAAATGTAGGATCAGCTTCTGCATATCCTTTTTCAGAGGCAATTTTTAATGCTTCGTCAAACGATAAGTTGTCTTCTTTCATTTTTGTCAAAATGTAATTTGAAGTTCCGTTCATAATTCCACGGATTTCAGTAATTGTATTTGCAACTAAACTTTCCATTAAAGGCGTAACAATAGGAATTCCTCCACCTACAGCCGCTTCAAATAAGAATGATACGCCATTTTCTTTTGCAATTTGAAATAATTCAACTCCAAATTTTGCAATTAGTGCCTTGTTTGCTGTAACGACACTTTTTTTAGCTTGAAATGCTTCAATGATTATTTTTTTTGCGATAGTTTCTCCGCCGATAAGTTCCACAACGATTTTGATTTCAGGATCGTTTAACACCTTTTTATAGTCATTTGTAAGAATAGATTTATCAAAATCAAATGAAAATTCACGATCTATATTTAAATCACATGCATATTTTACTTCAATATCAGCTCTTGATTTTTCAAAAATGCTTTCTTTTTCTTTTGTTAGCACTTTGAGAACTCCTTCACCAACAGTTCCCAATCCAATAATTCCTATTTTCATATTTTCTAAAGTCCTTTCTTTCAATAAATATTATTAATTTGTTTTTAGTTTAGTTATTTAAATAATATATTTGACAATCTTTTTTACTTTAACAAATAGTCTGAACCTCCCACGACTAAAATTGCGAGTGTTCTTGCACTATTTCATAAATTTATGTATTTTGATTATCTTTAATAAAACTGATAAAAACAACGCTTTCTAATTTTTAAAAATATAAAATATTTATCTATCAAATTCTAAATTATAATTTTTTAATTAATCTTCATTTTCAATAAATCTTTTATGTAACGCATTTACTGCTTTATTTACATCATCTTCGTGAATAATGCAAGAAACATTAATTTCTGAGCAGGAAATCATATCAATGTTTATTCCATTTTCAGCAAGTGTATCAAAAATTTCGGCAGTAGTTTCGTAATGACTCTTAAGACCGATTCCAACAACGGAAACTTTTGCAATTTTTTCTTTGTAAGAAACTCCTTCAGCTCCGATTTTTTCCTTAATTTGCTCTGAAATAGCCACAGCTTCCTTTAAATCATCAATTTTTACAGTAAATGAAATGTTATTTAATTCTTTGTTAATACTTGAACTTTGTAAAATTATATCAGTGCTTATTTTTTCTTTTGCAAGTCTAGAAAATACCTTTGCGGCAATTCCTGGCTTGTCAGGCACTCCAAAAAGCGTGATTTTTCCTTCATTTTTAGAAGATGTGATACCTGCGATTTTTACTTTTTCCATAGCTTCTCCTTCTGTGTCAACATTTTGATTTTTCAATTTTTCAAATTCCTCATCCTTTTGAACAATTGTTCCGGTAGAATCGTCAAATGATGAACGTAAATGTATTTTTATGCCATATTTTGCGGCAATTTCAACTGATCTTGGATGTAGAACTTTTGCTCCGGAAGCAGCCAGCTCCAGCATTTCCTGGTAAGAGATTGTCTCTAATTTTCTTGCATTTTTAACAATTCTTGGATCTGCAGTGTAAACTCCGTCAACATCAGTATAAATTTCCACTTCATCAGCCTCAAGCGCCGCTCCCAAAGCAACAGCAGTCGTATCAGAACCGCCACGTCCAAGCGTAGTAATTTCATTATTTTCAGTAATTCCTTGAAATCCTGCAAATACTACTACATTTCCTTCATCTAATTTTTCCTGTATAATCTGTGTATCAATGTTAATTATTTTTGCCTTTGTATGTACAGGCGTTGTTTTAAAATTAACTTGAAACGCATTTAGTGAAACAGCCTTTTCTCCCAGTTCCTCAACTGCAATCGCAAGAGATGCAATAGAAATTTGCTCTCCAGAAGTTAAAAGCATATCAAGTTCACGTTTATTCGGTGTATCTGAAAGTTCATAAGCTCTTTTTACCAATGCATCAGTTCTTCCAGCTGGCGCAGATACAACGACAATTACATCATGTCCAGCCTTTTTATACCTTACAACCCGTTTAGCCACTTCCTTTACACGTTCTGCATCAGCAACGGAAGTTCCACCATATTTCTGTATAATTAAAGCCATATTGCCTCCTATTTTTCTCTAAAATTTCTTCACTTTATTAATATACTATTTTTTTTAATAAATTTCAATGTTTTACTAGCAAAGAATATCATATTCTAGGCAAAAAAGCAAGGTAATTTGCACATTTGATTTAATAAAAAAATTATTTAGCTTGATATTTAAGATTTTTTATTTCAAAAATTTTTAGATTAATATTAATAAAAACCTGTGTAGTTACGTTACAGTACGCTGTTTTTATTTTGATTCTATCAATTATATTTTTTAAAGTTTTGAGCTACAAATATATTAAAAATAGTATTAAAAAAATACTAAGTAAAAATAAATTGAAAAGATAGAGAAATTATGATATTATAAACATGGAATAATATTTAAGGTTTTTTGTGATTTATATAACAAATAATACTTAAAATATGTTCAATTTTAATTTTTAAGGTCAAATTAGGAGGAAAATTATGAAAAACAAAAAAAAATTAATAATTATAACATCAATTTTGGCGGTGGGAATTCCGTTATTTGCGATTAGCACACAGACAATACTGAAAAAGGCAAGAGATGACTACTATAAAGTGCAAAAGCAACAGATTGAAGCTGAAAAGGCTAAGGAGAGAGCTGAAAAAGAACAAAGATTAGCTCAGGAAAAAGCAGAAAGAGAAAAACAAATTCAACAGGAAAAGGAAGAAAAGGAAAAACGTATAACTGAAGAAAGAAATGAAAGAAGACAAAAAGCAGCAGAACAAAAACTGCAAAGGGATCAGGATAAACAGGACAGACAAGATAAAAGAGAAAAAGTTAAAATTACTAATGCGGCATCAGTTTCAGTTTCTGAACCAGAAGTTACAGCTCTAGCGCCAGTTTCAGAAAAACGTGAATTAACGCCGGAAGAAATTAGAAGAGCAAAGAACGCATTAAAGGAAGCAAGAGCAAGTTATCTGAGCGGAAACAAAGCGGCAAAACCTGCTAAAACTCCAAAGAACACAGATAAAGTCATAATAAAATCTGACAGTAAAGGAAATGTGGAAGCAATAAGACATACCAAGGAAGAAAGTGAAAAGGCACAACGAATTTTAAAGGAAATAAGAGACAGCTACTATAAAAATAATAAAAGATAGGGCGGTTAAATGACTCAGAAATGAGTCATTTTTTGTTTTTTTGAATAACAATAGTAAAATCACTATTTTAAGTGGAAGAATAGTGTAAAAAATGAATAAAATATTTTTTTATTTTTAGGGAATAAGTTAGATTAAATAAAAAATAAGAAAATATTGCAAAACTATTTGACTTAATCTATTTTTTTTTGCTATAATGAACATAGAAAGATAATAATAAATTTTAGGAGGAATATGAAATGAAAATTGTAGTTTTCGATGCAAAACCTTATGATATCGAATTTTTTGACAAATGGAATGAAACTTTTGGAGCTAATATTACTTATTTTGAGGAAAAATTAAGCTTGAAAAATGTAATGCTTACAAAATATCAAGATGTTGTATGTACATTCGTAAATGATGACTTAAATGCGAAAGTATTGGATATACTTTCAAAAAATGGAGTTAGAGTAATTGCGGCAAGATGTGCTGGTTACAACAATATTGATTTAAAAGCTGCCCGTGAAAACAGAATTACCGTTTTAAGAGTTCCTGCATACTCACCGTATGCTGTTGCTGAACATGCGTTAGCACTTCTTATGTCAGTAAATAGAAAAACTCACAAGGCTTATAACAGAACAAGAGAAGGAAACTTCAGCCTAGCAGGATTAACTGGAATGGACTTGAATGGTAAGACAGCTGGAATTATAGGAACTGGTAGAATAGCAAGAATTTTCATAAGAATTTTAAATGGATTAGGAATGAAAGTTATTGGTTATGATAAATTCCCTAATGAACAAGCTGCAAAAGAAGAAAATTTCACTTATGTGACATTAGATGAAGTATTTGCAAAATCTGATGTAATTTCATTGCATTGTCCATTATTCCCTGAAACAAGACATACAATTAACAAAGATACTATTGCTAAGATGAAAGACGGTGTTATTATCATTAATGCTGCCAGAGGTGGATTAATTGATACAGAAGCATTAGTTGAAGGATTAAAAGATAAAAAAATTGGTGGAGCTGGACTTGATGTTTATGAAAATGAAAGCAGCTACTTCTTTGAAGATGAATCAGCAAGTGTGCTAGAAGATGATTTATTAGCTAGATTGTTATCATTTAACAATGTTGTGCTAACTTCTCACCAAGCCTTCCTAACAACAGAAGCATTGGATAACATCGCTGAAGCAACATTCAATAACATCTTATCTTATGTTAAAGAAGAACCATTGAAAAATGAAGTTTGGTATAACGAAGAAACTGGTAAAGTTGTTGAAGGTTTAAGAAAATAATTATTATCTGAAATATAAAAAAGTTTTTATTTTCCAAAAACTTAAAGAGAGGCTGTTTTTTTAGAGCAGCTTCTTTTAATATTTATATTTTCCTAAAATTTTGAAAAAAAGAGAATTTTGAAAAAGAAAAAAATAAAAAGAAAGAGGCAAAAAATATGGATTTATTTGAAATAAAAAAACAAAATGAAATAAATGAAGTTAATATTGAAGAAATCAGGAGGCATCTTTGACATTGAAAATTTAAAAAATGAAATTAATGAATTGGAAAAAAGGACATTTGAAGCAGACTTCTGGAATACGGATAACAGTCAGGAAATATTGAAAAATATTAGCGCAAAGAAAAAATTGCTTGAAGAGTATGATAAGTTAAATGGACTATTTGAAGATGTTTCTACAATTATTGAATTTATTGAAATGGGAGATAATTCGTTTGAAAATGAGCTTGAGCAGAAGTCACAGGATTTGAAAAATGAAATTGACAATTTTAAGACAAAATTGCTTCTGGATGAAGAATATGATATGAATAATGCGATTCTTACGATAAATTCAGGGGCTGGAGGGACAGAGGCATGTGACTGGGCTGAAATGCTTTACAGAATGTATGACAGATGGGCAAATCGGCATAATTTTAAGGTTGAAGTGCTTGACAGCCTGGCTGGGGAAGAAGCTGGAATTAAAAGCATTACGCTAAATATAAAGGGGAACTATGCTTATGGCTATTTAAAAGGGGAAAAAGGAGTTCACAGACTTGTCAGAATTTCACCATTTGATTCAAATGCCAGACGGCATACTTCATTTGCCGCAGTGAATGTTACACCTGAAATAGAAGATGACGTTGAAATTGATATTCGTCCAGAAGACTTGAAAATTGATACTTATAGGGCAAGTGGCGCTGGAGGGCAGCATGTAAATACAACAGATTCAGCCGTTAGAATCACTCATATCCCAACAAATACCGTAGTTACCTGCCAAAATGAGCGTTCACAGCTGAAAAACCGTGAAACTGCAATGAAAATATTAAAATCTAAATTATTTGAATTGGAACTGGAAAAACGGGAAAAGGAAATGGCAGAATTAAAGGGAACTGAATCTAAAATCGAATGGGGAAGTCAAATACGTTCTTATGTTTTTCAGCCTTATAAAATGGTTAAGGATCATAGGACAAAGGCTGAAGAGGGAAATGTTGAAAAAGTTATGGATGGAGATATTGATTTATTTATAAATGAATATCTGAAATATGCTAAGTCTTAATTTGTTATTTGAGAGTATAAAAATTTTTGTGTAAATAGAATAGCAAAGTACTGAATTTGCTGGATTTATCTGTTAGTTTACACAAATTCTCTATTATTTAAACAGTAAATTTATTATGAAATTTTTTAGCAAGGGATCAAGATCCCTTGTTTTATAATATTTATTTTGATTATAGTTTTCTATGACAGATTTTAAGAAGTTTAAAACTTCTATTTTCTGGTAAAGGGTCAAGATTCCCTTGTTAAATAGAATTTATAATAAATCCGTTACTTTCAATGGGAAAAAATATAAGTTCACATATTCTTCTCATTTATTTTTTTTACCGCTTCTTCAAATTGTTCCCGTGAAATGTTAAATGAATTAAGGGCCTTTAAAAGCTGCTTTGCATTATAATAGCCGATTTTTAACAAGTCTCCCAGCATTATTCTGCGTTCTTTTGAATTATTTCCAGAAACAAATCCATTATCAATCAAGTCACTGATATTGAATCTGTTTTCAACATTTTGATGAGCCGTAATAACATTTTTTAACGCATCTAAAATTGCTTCATCATTGGCATTTTCCACTCCGATATTATCATTTCTAGTCGCATCCTTTCGACTGACAAAGGCATGCTTTATATTTGGAATATATCTTTTTAACGTATCTCGAATTTTTTTCCCTGCAAAATCAGGATCTGTAAATAAAATTAAATCGTTATTTTGGGATAATTCAACCATTTTATTTATTGTTTTTTTGGATAATGCAGAAAAGCCGTTTAGGGCGATAATATGTGCATCTACAACTCTTTTTATGGCTGTTATGTCATCTCGCCCTTCGACTACTATAATTTCCTTTATTTTTATTTTTTTATTTTGTGTATTTGGCTTTTTTTCCATTTAATATTTCCTTTTTCTACTTTTAAAAATTTTTTATTTTTTTATATTATAATCTTCCATAGCTTTTAGAAGTAATTCCCAAGTTTTTCCAACAGAATCTATTTCCATTCTTTCTTCAGGTGTATGAGCACCGTAAATATTAGGCCCAATTGAAACAATATCGACATTTTCCATATTATTGTCAAAAACTCCACATTCTAGTCCAGCATGAATTGCCTTGATTTCAGGGTCTTTCCCTGTTATTTTCTTAAATGAATTTACCACAATATCACGGATTTTTGAATCTTTTCGATATTCCCAAGATGGATATGGCGAATTTATTTTTACAGCCACTTCATATTTTTCAGAAAGTTCCTTCACATCGTTCAATAATTTTTCAAGCGATTTATTTACCGAACTTCTAGGCAATGATTGAACTTTTATATTAATTTTCCCGTCTTTATTTTCAGTTTTTATAACTCCTAAATTTATTGAAGTTTCCACAAGTCCTTCAATATCCTTGCTCATTGCAATAACTCCATTTGGAAATTCATGGAAAAACGAAATAACGGCATTTGTATTGGAAATTGACATTTTTCCTTGATTTTTCAATTCTTCTTTTTTTATTTCTTTAACTTCAATAACAGGATTTTTATCAATTATTTTAAAATCTTTTGTCACGTTTTCAAAAGCTAATTTTGCCAATCTTTCAAAATCGCTGACTTCTTCATCTTCAAGTTTCACAGCAAGTAATGCCACAGCCTCCCTAGGAATTGCATTAGTCTTTTCTCCACCATCAATATCCATTATTGAAAGCGTATATTTTTTATTCAAATGATTCAAAACATCTGCCAAAATTTTATTAGAATTCCCAAGCCCCAAATGAATTTCAGCTCCAGAATGTCCTCCAAGAAGCCCCTTCACATCAACACTTATCACAGTATCGTCATCTTCAAGTTTTTCAGCATCAAAGTTAAATTCATTAAAAATTCTTGCTCCACCTGCACTGCTTACATAAACTTGACCATATTCTTCAGTATCCAAGTTTATAAGCGTCTTTCCAGAAAAAATCCCAAAGTCAAGATTATTAACTCCGCTCATTCCATCTTCTTCATCAGTTGTAAGAATTATTTCAAGTTCTGGATGTTTCAAGTCATCACTGTCAAGTATCGCAAGCGCATAAGCCACTGCAATTCCGTTATCTGCCCCAAGCGTAGTTCCTTTTGCCTTCAAAAATCCATCTTCTACAACAAGTTCAATTCCTTGAGTTTCAAAGTCAAACTGTGTATTTTTATTTTTTTCCCAGACCATATCCATATGCCCTTGCAGAATAAGTGGCGAATATTCTTCATATCCAGCTGTTGCAGGCTTTCTTATGAACACATTGAACGCCTTGTCCTGAACAACTTCTAAATTTCTTTCTTTTGCAAATTCCACAATCCAGTCACTAATTTTTTTTTCTTTATTTGAACCTCTCGGTATTTTAGAAATTTCACTAAAATATTGAAAAACCTTTTCAGGATATAAATTCTCTATTTTCATTTTATCTTTCCTTTCATTAAACCTGTTTTATAACCAAGTTTTTTTATTTTTACAAGGGGTCAAGACCCCTTACTTTAGAACAATTCTATTTATCAAGTTCTAAATATATATAATTTCCGAACAAGTATACCTTGAAATTGTAAAAAATAAACCTGTTATAAAATATGCTCTAATAATTCTTCCAGTTCAGCCATTTCCCTTTGAGTCAAGTCATAACCGCTTTTTAACTTTTTCAGAATTCTGTTATCAGAACCAACTGAACTGCGTTCCAAAATTTTTATAATCAGTCTTTTATAAAACTCCATTTTCCCTCCTTAAAGCGATATAGCAGTTTCAAGCGCAACTTCAATCATTTCGTTAAAAGTAGTCTGTCTTTCTTCGGCACTTGTAACTTCGTGAGTTATAAACGAATCACTTATTGTAAGCAAAGTTAATGCATTTGCTCCCAATTTAGCCGCAGTTGTATAAAGCTGAGCTGTTTCCATTTCTACACATAAAACTCCAAATTTTGCCCATTTTTTCCAAGCATTTGGGTCATCTCCGTAAAAAGTGTCACTTGTAAATACATTTCCAGCTTTTACATTAAGCCCTTTTTGTTTAGCGATTTCGTGTGCTTTAAAAAGCATTTCGGCGTTTGCAGTCGGCGCATAATCTGCTCCGTTAAATCTAAGTTTGTTAATAGCTGAATCAGTTGAAGCTGACATGGCAAGTACAACATCTCTTATTTTTACATTTTCCTGATAAGAACCAGCAGTTCCAATTCTAATCAAATTTTTTACTCCGAATTCTGCAATTAATTCATGTGCATAAATTCCAATTGAAGGAACTCCCATTCCAGTCCCTTGAACAGACACTTTTTTTCCTTTATAAGTTCCTGTAAATCCCAACATTCCACGAACATTGTTATATTGAACGACATTCTCCAAAAAAGTTTCTGCAATATATTTTGCTCTAAGCGGATCTCCTGGCAGTAATATAGTTTCTGCAATATCTCCTTTGTTTGCTCCGATATGTGGTGTAGCCATTGTTTTTACCTCCTGAATTTTTTTGTTTTTCTGAAAAGTTTTTCACTTAAGTATATTTTACTTTAATTTATGAAAATGTTCAAGATATTTATTTTATTTTTTGATATTTTAAATATGTATTTTAAAAAATTTGTAAAAATTTAGAAAAAATGGTATAATTATAGAAATTTTAAGAAGGTATTTTGAGTAAGTAATTGTAAAGTTTTTTATTAATTTGAATAGTAAATCAGGTAATTAAAGAACTTTACTATTATTTGCTCCCTTCTTAAAAAATAAAAAATTTTAGGAGGAAAAATGTTTGATGAAAAGACTTACGGTTTTAATTTAGGAAACCGGCAAATTAAAATAAGTACTGGAAAAATTGCACGTCAGGCTGGGGGATCAGTTATTGTGCAATGTGGGGGAACTGTGCTTTTAGTTACAGCGACTAGAAGTAAGGATGTCAAGGAAGGGCAGGATTTTTTCCCGCTTACAGTTGATTATATTGAAAAATTTTATGCATCTGGAAAATTTCCAGGAGGATTTATAAAAAGGGAAACTAAGCCGGGAACGGATGAAATCTTGATTTCAAGATTGATTGACAGACCGATAAGACCGTTATTTCCAGAAGGATTTTTAAATGCTGTTCATATTGTAATTACAGTTCTTTCTTATGATGAAATGAACTATCCTGAAAATCTGGCTACAATCGGAGTTTCTGCCGCATTGGGATTATCAGATATTCCGTTTGCGGGAACTGTGGCTGGAGTTACAGTTGGATATGTTAATGGGGAATATATCTTGAATCCGACAGGGGAACAGCTTCTGGAAAGTGAAATCCAATTATCAGTTGCAGGTACAAAAGATGCGGTAACAATGGTAGAAGCTGGAGCTAAGGAAGTTTCAGAGGAAGTAATGCTGGAAGCTATTATGTTTGGGCACGAAAGAATTAAGGAAATTTGTGCAGAGCAGGATAAATTTTTGTCACAGTTTGATGTGAAAAAATATGAATTTGAAAAAAAGGAAGTAGAGCCTGAAATTAAAGAGTTTATTGACAGCTTTGAAAATGAAGTTGAAAATGCGATTATGACACCTGGTAAATTGGAAAAATATGAAGCGATTGATAATTTAGAAATAGAACTTTTTGAAAGATATGTTGAAAAACTTGAAAGCGAAGAAAGAGAAATTGACGAAAATCTTGAAAAGGAATTTAAAAAATATTACAGAGATGTGGAAAAAAGACTTGTGAGAGATGCTATTTTGTACAAGCAATATCGGGCTGATGGAAGAAAAACTACTGAAATCCGTCCAATTGATGTGGAAATAGATACACTTCCAGTACCACACGGTTCAGCATTGTTTACACGTGGAGAAACTCAGGCATTGGTTGTTGCGACACTTGGAAGTAAAGAAGATGAGCAAATTATTGACGGAATGGAAGATGAAACACGTAAAAAATTCTTCCTGCACTATAATTTCCCACCATATTCAGTTGGAGAAGCTGGATTTATGAGAGCGCCTGGAAGACGTGAACTGGGACATGGAAATTTAGCTGAAAGAGCATTAAAGCATGTTATGCCAGATCAAGATAAATTCCCATATACAGTAAGACTTGTTTCTGAAATTACAGAATCCAACGGATCTTCATCACAAGCGACAATTTGTGGAGGATCGCTTGCATTAATGGCAGCTGGAGTGCCTATAAAATCAACAGTTGCAGGAATTGCAATGGGGCTTATAAAAGAAGGAGACACGTTTACTGTACTTACTGATATTCAAGGACTTGAAGATCATCTTGGAGATATGGACTTTAAAGTTGCAGGTACAAAAGATGGAATTACTGCGATTCAAATGGATATAAAAATTGAAGGAATTACAAGAGAAATAATGGAAATTGCTTTAAAACAGGCTTTGGAAGGAAGAATGTTCATTATTGATAAAATGGAAGCTGTAATAAGCGAACCTAGGGCTGAAGTTTCTGAAAATGCGCCAAAAATTGAGGTTCTTAAAATTAATCCTGATAAAATTGCGGGACTTATTGGGCCTGGAGGAAAAGTTATTAGAGCGATTATTGATGAAACTGGAGTTTCAATAGATATTGATGATGATGGAACTGTTTCAATTTTTGGAAAAGATTCTGAAAATATGAAAAAAGCATTGGAACTTGTAAAAAATCAGACACAGTCTGTTGAGTTAAATGGAATTTATGAAGGAAAAGTTACAAAATTGATGAAATTTGGTGCATTTGTGGAAGTATTACCAGGAAAGGAAGGGCTTTTGCATATTTCAGAAATAAGCAACAAGAGAGTTGAAAAGACTGAAGATGCACTAAAAGAAGGGCAAATTGTAAGAGTTAAAGTAATTTCGATGGAAAATGAAGATAAATTTAATTTAAGCATGAAAGCATTGTTGTAATAGATTTGATTATATGTAAAATAAATATTCTGCTGCAAGGAGATTCAACCTTGTCAAAATAATTAAATGTATTTGAATATTAAAAAAAGTAAAAATAATAAATTTAGGCAATTGTCGAAGTAAAAAATATAAAGATTGAATAATAGCAGTGTTTATAATCACAAGGGGTCTTGGCCCCTTGTCAGAAACATAAAAAAAATACAATGCTTGTCGTAATTTTTAGAATTTTACAAATGACTAAAAATAATTATAAAGGAGTGTGGAAATGATGAAAATGAATTTACCCAACAAATTAGCAACGTTGAGAATCATTTTGGTTATTCCGTTTGTGATTTTCTTAAGTTTAGCTTTGGAATTTTCAGAAAATACAGGAATTGCTATAATGTTGAGAATATTTTCAGCGGCTATTTTCGTAGGAGCGGCGATTACAGATTATTATGATGGAAAAATTGCAAGAAAATACAATATGATTACAAATTTAGGAAAGCTGCTGGATCCATTGGCTGATAAAATTCTTGTTATTTCAGCTTTAGTTACACTTGCAAAGTTTAATCAAGTTAGCTTGTGGTTCGTAATAATTATAATTTTTAGGGAATTGCTAATAACAGGGCTTCGTTCAATCGTAGCGGCTGAAGGAGCTGTAATTGCGGCAGATAGACTTGGAAAATGGAAAACTGCAACTCAAATGGTAGCACTTACGTTAATAATTTTGATACCTTTCAGTTTTACAATAAATAATATTTTGTTGCTTATTCCACTGATATTGACTGTAGTTTCAGGAATTGAATACATTGTAAAATGTAAAAATATATTGAATAAATAATAAAAAAACCTTTTAAATTTTTGGAGGAAAATTTTGGAAATTATTATAGAATTAATATTGAAAATATTTGATTTATATGCTCTTCTTATTTTAGTAAATATTTTGGGAACGTGGATTGATCCATATAATCAAATAATAATTTTTCAATGGGTAAGAAAAATTACAGAACCGTATTTAAGAATATTTAGAATAGTAATTCCGATCGGGAATATGAATTTTGATATTTCTGCAATTTTGGGACTTATGGTTATAGAGATGATAAAGAAAATGTTTGTAAGAGCTGTTTTATTAGGCATGTTTTAAATTTTAATCCTGATTAAAAAAATATTTTTTGGAAAGGTAGTTTTGTTCTTTATTAAATAAAAATTTATAAAATCTAAGAATAAAAAAAATGAGAATATTATTTTTTCTAAGAAAAAGGGAGTAAAATAATTAACATTAAATAGTTTTTGAAATATAAATTTTACAAAAAAGGAGATTTTAAATATGAAATTAAAAAAAATTATAACTACATCATTTATGGCGGCTGCCCTAACAGCAACTGCAGCAGTAAATAAGACAGATTTTTTACAAAATAAGCAAATTGTTCAAAATACAAATGTTACAGGAGATATGTACAGTGCTCAAGATGCTTTCGCTTCTGTTTATGATAAAGCTAAAGACTCTGTTGTAAATATAAGAACAAAAAAGACAATTGTCGTAGAAACTTATAATCCGCTTGAGGCATTTTTATTTGGAACTTCTGGAGTAAGACAACAAAGACGTGAGTCTGGAAGTTTGGGATCAGGATTCATAATTTCAAGTGACGGATATATGATGACAAATAATCACGTTATTGATGGAGCAGATGAAATTTATGTAAAATTATCTGATGGACACGAATATTTGGCAAAATTAGTTGGAACATCGCCAGAAGTCGATATTGCGATTTTAAAAGTAAATGCTAACAGAACATTTAAGCCATTGAAATTTGCAAATTCAGATAATATAAAAATAGGACATTGGGCTATTGCCTTTGGAAATCCGTTAGGACTTAACAGCTCGATGACTGTTGGTGTAATCGGAGCTTCTGGAAGAAGTTCACTTGGAATTGAGCAAGTTGAAAACTTTATCCAGACAGATGCTTCTATTAATCAAGGGAATAGTGGTGGACCGCTTCTTAACATCAATGGAGATGTTATTGGTGTAAATACTGCTATTTATTCTCCAAATGGTGGAAGTGTAGGATTAAGTTTTGCAATTCCTTCAAATTTGGCTGAAAATGTAAGAGATTCAATTATAAAAAGTGGAAAATATGAACGTCCATATATTGGAATTTCAGTACTTGATTTAAGCTCAGAATTGAAGAAAGAAAGAAGAATTTCTTATTCAACTGGTATTTTAGTGCAACAAGTTTATCCAAATTCGCCAGCGGCAAAATATGGGCTTAAAGCTAATGACATAATTCTTGAAATCAATGGAAAACCTGTGACATCAGCTGGTTCATTTATTGGGGAACTTGCAGCTAAGAAAATTGGAGAAACAGTTAATTTGAAAGTTGCATCAAATGGAAAAGAAAAAAATATTTCAATGAAGTTAGAATCATTCAATTATCAACAACAAACAAGACAGCAAAGAAGATAATTAAAATCAAAAGTAAAAAAATAGGCTTTCTCAAAAATCTTGAGATTGCCTTTTTTTATTTTTATTCTTCAATTTCAATTTTTTTAAATTCCATTCTCACATCAACTCCATCTTTCCTATTTTCCAAATAAATTTCTCCATCATTTAATAAAATAATATCTCGTATAATAGAAAGTCCAAGTCCTGCTCCTTTTTTAGCATTTTTACCTTGAAAATTTCTACTAAATATTTTTTTCTTTTCTTCTTCAGGAATTCCTTCTCCATAATTTCTTACAATAATTTTGACCATATCATTTTCTTTGGCAACTAATTCAATATTTCCAATAGAATATTTTATACTATTGTCAATCAATCCACGCAAAACTTCTGAAATCAAATTTTTATCAACAAAAATATTCACATTGTCATCAGATTTTACTAAAATTTCCCTTTTGATATTCAAAAGTTCATAATCTTTTTTTATTTTTTCAAAAAGTTGTTTTACATCGATAACTTCTTTTTTTATAGTAATTTTTTCAAGATTGGAACTTAAAAATAGTGTATTTATAATTCTTTCAAGATTTTTTACTTCAATATCCATATTTTCAATGGCTTCTTCTAACAATTTTTCGTCATCTTTCCCCCATTTTAAAACATCCAAATAACCTTTCATTATGGCAAGTGGCGTTTTCAATTCATGTGACACATCAGAAGAAAATGTTTTCTGACTTTTTATAATTTCCTCTTTTTTCTTAAAAGTTTCGTTTAATACATCAATTAATTCTCCAATTTCATCATCTCTTGTTTTTGTCAATTGTGCATCAATATTGTGCTCATTCATTTCCTTACTTTGGGAAATTATATTTGTCAAAGGATTTAACACATTTTCAGCAACGATTTTTGAAATTACAATAATCGAAATTGTAATTAAAACAAACATTAAAAGCATAACATACAAAATTTCATGTGCTTCCATAAATTCAAAATTTCTTATTGCATAATATTTTGTATTATTCACAGTGTAAATTCTTTTGTAGACAAATCTGTCCCATTTTGTTTCAAGTTTATTCTCTTTAATTTTCTTAAAATCCGAATGATTTTCGTCATCTGTCAAATAAATAAAATTCCCATTTTTTTCAACTGCAAGGGAAATATATTGTTTATCAGCATAATCGTAGTTTTTGTAAGTTTCTTTCAATTTATCAGTCGGAACATTATTTAATTTTTCAATGGCAGATAAGACAAGTTTATCCATTTCTTTAGTTTCAGCTTCAACAGCTTTATGAATTAAAAATATAGTCATTCCCAATATAATTATAAATGAGATAAAAACTAGACTTATCGTATTTGCAAAAATTATTTTGTCTTTTATCTTTTTCAATTTTATTTTTTTCATATTTTTAAAATATACCCAATTCCTCTCACAGTTTTAATTTTTTCTTTTCCCAATTTTTGCCTAATTTTTTTTATCGTACTGTCAAGCAGATTATCACTAGCTTCCCAACCCCATATTTTTTCAACAATTCTATCTCGTGAAACAATTTCCTCTTTATTCTCAATCAAAAGTTTAACCAGTTCAAATTCCGTTTTTGTCAATAAAACAGGTTTTTCTTCCAAATAAACAGAATAATTTTCAGTATTTAACTTTAATGTTTTATAAATAATTTCAGAAATTTTCTCTTTTCTAATATTTATGTCAATTCTTGCGTCAAGCTCAAGAAAATCAAAAGGTTTCGTAACATAATCACTCGCTCCCGATTTCAGTAAATCAACTTTTTCTTCAATGTTATTTTTCGCAGAAACAACGATTATTGGAACTTCTGATATTTTTCTAACATTTTTGCAGACATCATTTCCTTCCATCAAAGGCAGTCCCAAATCTAAAAGCATCAAATCATAAAAATCCCTCTTTTTATCAATCTCATTCAAAGCATCAATTCCATTTTCAATTACCGTAATCTCGTGATTTTTTCGCTCCAGCTGTAATTTTAAAATTCTAGATATTTTTTTATCATCTTCAACAACTAATATCTTTCCCATTTTTCTTTTATTTTTCCTCTCCAAAATTTATTCAGTTTAAATTCATTTTAAAATTTATTTTTTATGTTAATATTACTTATCTTAAAAATATTATATCTTAATTTTAGAAAAATAAAAAGATATAAATTAAATAACTAATAATTTTTTCATTTAAATAGAAAAGGAGAAGTGATACAATTGAAACCAACAAATTATATTTTTTCTATAGATAAATTCTTTTTTAAACATTTATCATATATTTCAGATTCGAGTATTTTTCGTCATTCAGAAAGTACTGAAAAATTTTTTCATTTTATTACTAAATTTGGAGAAGGATATTTTGAATTGTTATTGACAGTTGTGTTATTATCGTTCTTTTTGATAAATAAAAAGAAATACAATCATTTAAAAAAATATATTTTAGCAATAATTTTTACTTTGCTTTCCACTCAAATTACAGTGAATATAATGAAAGTATTATTCGCAAGAGCAAGACCGTCAATAACTATAAATCCTGATAAATTTTATGGAATCATGACTATGATTAAAGATAGCTCATTTTGGAAAGGAAGTTATGTATCTTTTCCATCAGGACATACAATTACTATTTGGGGAACAATTTGGATTTTATTTTTTATCATAAAAAGTAAAGCAATAAAAATACCGTTATTCATCTTAGGAATTTTAGTAGGAATGAGCCGTATTTATTTGGTACGTCATTGGAGCAGTGATGTTGTTGCAAGTGTTATTCTTTCATATTTTATCGCAAAATTTGTGCATAAAAAAATATTTGGAAATAAAGCTAAAAAAGCAAGACCAGTTTTTGTTCCATTTTATAGAAAACTTAATATTGGAATTTTTAAAAGAAAAGTTGCCTAATTTATAATACTTTTAACAAAAAGATAGCAAGAAGTCTCCGACTTCTACAAGTGGGAGATGAATTGCTTTTTTTATTGAAAAAAGGATACATCCATGATATAATTTTTGTATAAAATATCGAAAAGAAGTTATAAATAATAAAATTTCTAAAGAAATAATTAGAAATAATATTCAAAATCAAAAGGAGGTGTAATTTTATGAAATATAATTTAGCATTCAAATACAGAATTTATCCAAATAAAGAGCAGGAATTATTAATAAATAAGACTTTTGGATGTGTTCGCTTTGTTTACAATACAATTTTGTATACAGCGAATAAAATTTATGAAGAAACTGGAAAAAATAAAATAATTACACCTGCCAGTTTGAAAAGTGAAAATCAATTTTTGAAAGAAGTAGACAGTCTGGCACTTTCAAATGCTCAATTGAATGTAAAACGATCGTTTACGAATTTTTTTCAGAAAAGAACGAAGTTTCCAAGGTTCAAATCTAAAAAGAATAATGTTAAAAGTTACACGACAAATTGTGTGAACAATTCGATACGAATTGAGGAAAACAAATATTTGGTTTTGCCAAAATTGAAAAAAGTAAAATTGAAATATCATAGAGAAATACCAAAGGATTACAAGATAAAGTCAGTAACATTGACAAATAGCAATGGAAATTATTATGTTTCTGTTTTGACAGAATTTGAAAAAGAAATTCAAAAGGTAGTTAGTAAAGATAAAGTAATTGGACTTGATTTTTCAATGTCTGAATTATTTGTCAGTTCTGAAAACCAAAGGGCTGATTATCCAAAATATTTTAGGATGTTGGAAGAAGAATTGAAAAAATTACAGAAATCATTATCGAGAAAAGTGAAATTTTCTAAAAATTGGTATAAGCAAAAAGCGAAAATCTCAAAATTGCATGAGTATATCAAAAATTGCCGAAGAGATTTTTTGCATAAATTATCGAAAAAATTATCTAAAGAGTATAATGCTGTAGTTGTTGAGGATTTGAATATGAAAGGGATGAGCCAGTCATTAAATTTTGGGAAAAGTGTAGGAGATAATGGGTGGGGAATGTTTTTGAGGATGCTTGAGTATAAGTTGATGTTTTTAGGAAAACAATTTTTGAAGATAGATAAGTGGTTTCCGTCATCGAAAACTTGCAGTAAATGTGGAAATGTTAAAGAGGAACTGAAATTATCAGAAAGAAGTTATAAATGTGAGTGCTGTGGGATTGAAATTGATAGAGATTACAATGCGGCACTGAATATAAAAAACATTGGAAAATTGATGTTGGAATATTAGGAAAATAAAAAAAACAGGGCAGGGACTGCCCGAAGAGCTTGGTAAATATATTTGGCTAACAGAAGCAGATACTTCCCAAGAAGCTCCCGCTTCTAAAAGCGGGAGTAGTTCACCTAACTTTCTCAAATTGTAAAGAATTGTTTAGAAAATAAATTTTTTAATTTAATTTATTATTAAATATTTTTAAAGCCGATTTGTTTGATATACAAATGAAAAAAATTTATATAGGATAAATAACTCTGATAATACAAAAAGTCAATATTTATTGGCTTTTTTTTAATTATATATAATATATATGCAATCATAAAAAAAATATATATTATATATCGTTGACACAATTTACGATTGGTATTATAATTAATACATAGTTGAAAATTAAATTAGAGGAAATTATGTTTGGAGGACAAAAAATGGGTATGAGTTTAACATATAAGATTTTGAAAAAAAATCTTCTAAAAGGAGAATTAAAAGCAGGTAACGAAATCGCCGTAAGAGTTAATCAAACACTTACACAAGATTCCACGGGAACGATGGCGTATTTACAGCTAAATGCGATGAATATTGACAAAGTAGCAACGGAAATTTCTGTGGCTTATGTCGATCACAATATGTTACAATCAAGTTTTGAAAATGCAGATGATCATGAATTTATTAAAACATCAGCTGAAAAGCATAATATTGTTTTTTCAAAACCTGGAAATGGGATTTGTCATAGATTGCATTTGGAAAGATTTGGTAAACCAGGAAAAATATTGATTGGTTCAGACAGTCACACACCTACTGGTGGAGGACTTGGAATGCTTGCAATTGGAGCAGGTGGACTTGATGTTGCGATTGGTATGGCAAGAGGACTTTATTATTTGAAAGTTCCAAAAGTTTATAACATCGAGCTTAGAGGAAAATTACAACCTTGGGTATCAGCTAAGGATATAATTTTATATGTTTTAAAAGAATTGACAGTAAAAGGTGGAGTTGGATTTGTAATGGAATATACTGGAGAAGGTATAAAATCACTATCTGTTGAGGATAGAGCCACTATTACAAATATGGGAGCTGAATTAGGAGCTACAACTTCAATTTTCCCAAGTGATGAAAATACTAAGACTTTCTTGGAAAAACAATCACGTGGAGAAGATTTTGTAGAATTATTGCCTGATGAGGATGCAGTTTATGATGAAAAATTAGTTGTTAATTTGGATGAATTAGTGCCACTTGCAGCTTTTCCTCATAGTCCTGATAATGTGCATGAAATTCCAAAAGACAAAAAATTGAAAGTTGATCAAATTGCAATTGGTTCATGTACAAATTCATCTTATTCAGATTTTATGAAACTTGCAGCAATTTTAGATGGGAAAAAAGTTCACCCAGATGTGAGTCTTGTTTTATCGCCAGGTTCAAGTAACATTATGAAAATGATTTCAGAAAATGGAGCATTGGCTAAATTTATAGCAGCTGGTGCGAGATTGCTAGAAGCTGCGTGTGGACCTTGTATCGGAATGGGACAAGCACCAAAAACAGATGGAATCTCACTTAGAACATTTAACAGAAACTTCAAGGGAAGATGCGGAACAATGAGTGCTGGAGTTTATTTAGTTAGTACAGAAACAGCTGCTGCATCAGCAATTACAGGATATTTAACAGATCCAAGAGAATTGGGAGCAGAAATTATTATTGATGAGCCAGAAAAATTTGAAGTTTCAGATAATTATTTCATTTTCCCAAATCCTAATGAAGATGAAGCGAAAAAAGAAAGAGAAGCTGTAAAAATTGTTATGGGGCCTAATATTAAGCCATTCCCAATTGGAGAAGAATTAAAAGACAGCTTTACTAAAAAAGTTATTTTAAAAACAGGAGATAATATTACAACAGATGATATTTGTCCATCGAATGCTGCGTTATTGCCATTCCGTTCAAATATTCCTAAATTATCTGAACACTGTTTTGAAACAATTATTCCAGATTTCAAAGAAAGAGCTGAAAAAAATGATGGTGGAATCGTTGTCGGTGGAGAAAATTATGGACAAGGTTCTAGCCGTGAACATGCTGCATTATTACCACTTTATCTTGGTATAAAAGCTGTTATTGCAAAATCATTTGCAAGAATTCACAAAGCAAACTTGATTAACAGTGGAATTATACCATTAGAATTTGAAAATGTAGAAGATTACAACAATATAGATGAATATGACGAATTACAATTATCAGATATTCCAAATTCATTGATAAATGGAAGATTTATTGTTAAAAATCTTACTAAAAATATCGAATTTCCTGCTAAATTCAATGGTTCAGAAAGAGAACTTAAAATCTTGAAATTTGGTGGATATTTGAAATTCGCTACAAGTGATGAATTTTTGAGTTAAAACGTGAATAGCAGTAGTTCTAATTTGATTTTGAGTCAAAAAATTTTGAATAAATTAGCTCTTTATTTAAACTAGAATTACTGTAATTTATATAAAAAAATAATTTAGAAAGAGTGGAAGATAATATGAAAAAAATTACATTAATACCTGGAGATGGAATTGGATATGAAATCTCTGAAAGTTTAGTAAAAATCTTTGATGCAGCGAAAGTTCCTGTCGAATTTGAAACTGAAAATGCGGGGTCGGATGTTTATGAAAAAACTGGAGAACTTATACCTGAAAGTCTTTATGAAAGCGTTGAAAGAAACAAAATTGCAATAAAGGGGCCTATTACTACACCAATTGGAAAAGGTTTTAGAAGTATAAATGTGTACCTTAGAAAAAAATACGATTTATACACAAATTTTAGACCTTCTAGAAATTTGCCTGGAATTGAAACTCGATATGATAATATTGATTTGGCTATTTTCCGTGAAAATACTGAAGGAATCTATATTGGTGAAGAAAAATATGAAAATGAAGAAAAAACTAGTGCAATTGCTGTGAAAAGAATTACGAGAAAAGGAAGCGAAAGAATTATTAGAAGTGCTTTTGAATATGCAAAAAATAATGGAATTTCAAAAGTTACAGTTGTTCATAAAGCAAATATTTTAAAATTCACTGATGGAATGTTTTTGGATATCGCAAGAGAAATTTCAAAAGAATATGAAAACATTGAGCTAGAAGAACTTATTATTGACAATATGTGTATGCAACTTGTTACAAATCCTGAAAGATTCAAAGTAATTGTTACAATGAATTTATATGGAGATATTTTATCTGATTTAGTAGCTGGACTTGTTGGAGGACTTGGAGTTGCACCTGGGGCTAATATTGGAGATGATATCGCTATTTTTGAGGCAGTACACGGATCAGCACCTGACATTGCAGGACAAAATAAAGCAAATCCGCTTGCATTGCTACTTTCTTCAATCGAAATGTTAAAATATTTAAAACTTGATGATTTTGCTAAAAATATTGAAAGAGCCATTTTAAAAACATTAACTGACGGTTGTAAAACAGCAGATTTAGGTGGAAATGCTACAACTACTGAATTTACAGATAAAATTATTGAAAATCTGAAATAAGGAGTTGGTGAAAACATGAAAACTGATTTTATTAATGAGCTGGGAGTTATGTTCACCGAGAATAATTCTATTTCAGATGACATTTATAATAAATTAAATGTAAAAAGAGGTCTTAGGAATAAAAATGGGACAGGAGTTCTTGTTGGATTAACAAAAATTGGTTCTGTTTTAGGATACTCAATCGATAAGGACGGAAAAAAAATTCCAGCAGATGGAAAACTTTATTATCGTGGTATTCCTATTGAAAAACTTGTAGCTCAATTTAAAAAGGAAAAAACTTTTTGCTTTGAAAAAACAATATTTTTATTGCTTTTTGGTAAAGTTCCTTCTAATTTTGAATTAAAAATGTTTATCAGTACTTTGAAAGAATACCAGCATTTACCAGATGAATTTATCGAAGATTTCATATTGAGAAAACCGAGTACGGATATAATGAATCAGCTTCAACGGTCTGTCTTGTGTCTTTATACTTTAGACGAAAATCCAGATGATGTTAGTCTTTCAAACTTAATTGATCAATCTTTAAATTTGATTGCAAAATTTCCTAGCCTTCTTGTTTATTGTTATCAAGCGTGTAATTACAAGCATTTTAATAAGAGTTTGATTATTCATAATCCAGTGGAAGAATATAGCATTGCACAAAATGTTCTTCATATGCTTAGAAGCGATAATCAATTTACAGAATTGGAAGCTGAAGTTTTAGACTTGATTTTAGTTATCCATGCAGAACACGGAGGAGGAAACAACTCAACTTTTACTTCTCATGTGGTTTCTTCGACTAGAACTGATACATATTCGTCGATTTCTGCCTCAATTGGAGCCTTGAAAGGACCTATGCACGGTGGAGCAAATTCTATGGTTACAAAAATGGTGGAAGATATTAAGAAAAATACTAATCCATATGATGAAGTTAAATTAAAAGAATATTTGAAAAAAATATTTAATAAAGAGGTATTTGATAAAAAAGGTAGAATTTATGGTATGGGACATGCTGTCTACACAATTTCGGATCCTCGTGCTGTATTACTAAAGAAAAAGGCTTATGAATTAGCAAAAGAAAAAAATGCACTTGAAGAATTCGAGTTATTTTCAAATATTGAAAAACTTACAAAAGAAATTGGAAAAGAGACTAAAGGAAAAAATTTCGAAATTTGTGCAAATGTTGATTTATATTCAGGATTTGTATATAAACTTTTAAATATTCCACAAAATATTTTTACCCCACTTTTTGCTCTTGCTAGAATTGCTAGTTGGAATGCGCATAGAATGGAACAAATTTTAGTTGATAAGAAATTAATCAGACCAGCTTATAAGGCAATCGATGAAGATGGGAATGTTTTGTTATAAATTTTTAAATAGCAGAATAATTATTAATTTTTTTACAAGGGTAATATAAAATAGAATTTTTATTTTTTAAGTGGGTTTAGTATAAGATGGGGAGAAAGTTTTGTTCTCCTTGTTTTTTTATTATAAATTGATTTTTATTTATCCGAGCCATTGTTATTTTTCAATTTTTGAGATATAATAAAAATGATGTTTCTTGAAAGGAGATATGTCTGTGAGCAAATATAAAGAGGTTTATAATGATATAAGGGAAAAAATTACAAACGGAACGTTCAAGGCAAGAGAATTTTTAGAAAGTGAGTCTGAACTGGCACGTAAATATTCGTATTCTAAAGATACAATAAGAAAAGCGCTTTCTATGCTTGAATTGGATGGATATATTCAAAAAATTAAAGGGAAAAATTCAATGGTCTTGGAAAATGGACGGTTTAAAAACAGCTTATCAAATCTTAGGACTTCAAAGGAACTTAACAAAATTGAAAATATTGATATTGCTACTAATTTGGTTGAATTGGATGTTGTTAGTGGAATTAAGGAAATTATGGATATTTTTGAAGTATCTGAAGATGTTTCGTTTTATAAGGTTTCACGTATTCGTATTTTGGATGGGGAAGCTCTTGAGTATGAAACAACTTATTTTGATAGAAGGATTGTTCCGTTTCTGGATAAAAAAATTGCAGAAAATTCAACTTATGATTATCTTGAAAAAAAATTACATCTAAAAATATCCCATTCACGACGTGAAATAAAATTTAGATATGCAACTGAAGATGAACAAAAATATATGGATTTAAAGGATTTTAATGCGGTTATCGTAATTGAAAGCCACACTTACTTGTCTAATGGGACACTATTTCAATATGGAGTAAATTCCTACAGACCAGACAAGTTTGTATTTTCAACAGTAGCAAAAAGATAGGTTGGTGAAAATTTGTGAGAATTTTAGTAATTGAAGATGAAAAAAATTTGAATGATATAATTGTTAAAAGATTAATTTTGGAAAAATATGGTGTTGACACTTGCTTTAATGGAAATGATGCGCTTGAATATATTTTTTCAACTGAATATGATGTTATTGTATCGGATATTATGCTGCCTGGAATAGATGGATTTGAGATTTTAAAGAGAATAAGAGAAAAGGGGATAAAAACGCCAGTTTTACTGCTTACTGCATTAGATGGAATTGAAGACAGGGTAAAAGGGCTTGATTATGGAGCTGATGACTATTTGGTAAAACCATTTGCATTTGATGAACTGATGGCTAGAATAAGAGTGCTTTTACGAAGAAATTCAACAAACGGAAATTCCAATGCAAGTAATATATTTTCAATTGCAAATTTAACGGTAAACTGTAATTCTCACGATGTTTTTCGTGATGATGTCCCAATAAAACTTTCAACAAGGGAATTTACAATTTTGGAATATATGATAAGAAATAAGGAAAGAGTATTATCTAGGGAGCAAATTGAACAGCATATATGGAATTATGACTATGAAGGCGGTACAAATGTTATTGATGTCTACATTAGATATTTAAGAAAAAAAATTGATAAGGATTTTGAGCCTAAATTAATTCATACGGTTCGTGGGATTGGCTATGTTCTGAAAGTCGAGTAAATTAAAAGTTAAATCAATTTATTATTTAGAAAATTTTAAAAAATAAAAACTAAAAAATTTAAAATAGGAAAGTAAAGGTATGAAGAGATTTGTTAATAGTAATTGGATACAGTTAAAAATAGGTCTGTGGTATATGGGAATTATGATTCTGCTTGTAATTTCTTCATTGTATATTGTATTTTATATAAGTGAAAATATTATTCATTCAAGCGTGCGAACTTATTTAAAGGATGTTGTAATTCATAGGCTGGACTATTTAACGATAAAAAATGGAGAAATTATAATTGACAGTAATTTTGATACAATGATTCAGAATGTAGAAATTTCCATTTATGATAAGGATTTTAAATTTCTTTATGGAAATTCTCCAAATGGATTTGAGATGGATAATAAAAAGTCGAAGGATGATAAAATTATAATTGTAAAAAGTCATAATCAAAAGTGGTATGTTTACAATAAAATGATTAATCTTGGAAGTTATGGAAAAGTATGGATTCGAGGAGTAATGCCTAATATTGGACAGTCTAGTGCCATTGAAACGGTCATTCATATTTCTTTTATAATTTTGCCGTTTTTTCTTATACTTTCAGCAATTGGAGGATATATTATTACTAAAAATGCCTTTACGCCAATTAAAAAAATTAGAAAAATTGCAGAAGAAATTAATGAGGGGAATGACTTGTCACAGCGGATTGACCTTGGAAAAGGCGATGATGAACTTCACACTCTTGCAAACACTTTTGACGTAATGTTTGACAGGCTTCAGACATCTTTTGAAAATGAAGTGCAGTTTACTTCAGACGTTTCCCACGAATTGAGAACTCCGATTACAGTTATACTGACACAGTCGGAATATGGAAAAAATCATATAAAATCAGTTGAAGAAGCACAAAGATCTTTTGGAATCATTGAAAAGGAAGGGCAAAAAATGTCAAAACTGGTGTCACAGTTACTGACTCTGGCACGTATGGAACGTGGAAAGCAGAAATTGAATCTTGAAAATATCAATTTAAGTGAGCTGCTGGAAATGACTGTGGAAACTCAAATTTGCGCTGCAGAAGCTAAAAATATAAAATTTGTCACAAAAATTGTTCCAGAAATTTATGCAAAGATTGATGAAATGATGATTATACGAGTTTTTACAAATTTGATTTCAAATGCAATTTCCTATGGAAAGCAAAATGGAACAGTTATCGTTGAATTATTTTTAGATGAAAATAAAAATAAAATTATTAGCAGAATTTCTGATGATGGAATGGGAATTCCAAAAGATGAGCTGGATAAAATATGGCTGCGATTTTATCAAGTAGATCCATCTAAAAGTGGTGATAATTCAGGACTTGGACTTTCTATGGTAAAAAAAATTATAGAGCTGCATAATGGAGAAATTTTTGTGGAAAGTGAATTTGGCTTGGGAACAACTTTTACAGTAATTTTGTAAATAAAAACTAAAAAAACAGGGAAGAGTTAGTTGACAAAAATAACAAAAAAATTTATTACTCTGAAATGCCAATTAACAGGGATTAATAGATATATGGAACTAAGAAAATTTAAAAAAATGAAAAGTTCTCATTTTTCTTTAATGTTTATATGGTATTATTAAATTGTCAGAAAGAATGATACATAGCTCAACTTAAAGTATCAGACTTATTTACTCGAGTAAAGCAGTTTAAATAATTAATGTAAAAATGAAAAAATATACTAGTATTATGAGAAATATAGAAATTTTAGTAACTGTATATCTATGAGGAAAAATGTAAAATTATAGATAAATGGACTGTAGGCATTATTTAAAACAGAAGGGAGGCAGGCTTGTGAAAATCAGATTTTTAAAAACGACATTACTTGGAATGTTATTAGCCAGTTTACTAGTTTTTCCGATTGGAAAGGAAAGAAAAAAAGTGAATGTAATCAAGGCAAAGCAGATTGCTCTAGCCAAAGTTCCCGGAGCGACATTTGCGAATGTTCTTGAATTTGATACGGAAGATAATGGATTTTATAAAGGGAAAATTAATTATCGAAATGTTGCTTATAATTTTGAAATAGATATTTACACTGGAAAAATAATTAATTGGAGTGAAGAAAAAAGTAGTAATAAATAAAAAAGAGTTTATGGAGAAAATGATATGATAAATAGAGTAATAAAAAAAGGAAGTTTTAACTATATAGTTACTTTAGCAATATTTCTTATTTCTGTCAGTTTTTTGACAAGGGGAAGTGTTATTGATCAAAGAAATGAAATAAAACTGGTGCCGAAAATTAATATAAAAACTTCTGATACACAAATAACACCAAATAGAGCAAAGGAAATTGCATTGGCACATGCTGGAGTTTCAGAAGCGGCCGCTAATTTTAAAAAAATTAAATTGGATAATAAAAATGGAAAATCTGTTTATGAAATAGAGTTTATTGCAAACAATGCTAGATATGAATTTATTATTGATGCAAAAAGTGGTTCAATAATAAAATTTGAAAAAAGATAGTTAAAGTAAATTGAAAAAAATTAGAATAAAAAAATAAATTAGAAAATATAGATTAAAATGTGAAAAAAATGAAAAAATTAAACAGTAAAAAAATAAAGACTATTTAAAATTTTAAAAATAGTCTTTTTTTGTTAAGAAAATAATACTAAATCCCGTTTAAAAATAGAAACTAGATTTTATATTAATTGCTAACAGCGGGATCTTTATCCCTTGCAAATAGGATTTATAACTAGTCTTACATTTAAATGGGAAATAGTATAAGTTATTTATTATTACATTATTCCAAGATAAGCAGCACCTAAAATTCCTGCATCATTTCCAAGAGTGGCTGTGGCAAGTTTTAAATTTTCAAGAGTTGATGGGAATGCAACATCTTTTAATTTTTCCTTTACACGATCAAATAAAATATCTCCAGAAAGTGCAACTCCGCCACCAATTACAACAATTTCAGGATCTAATGTGCTAAGCAAGTTTCCGATACCGAAAGCCAATTTTTCAGCTTCGTAATCTACAATTTCAAGTGAAAATTTATCATTTTCTTTAGCGGCATCAAATACATCTTTTGCTTCCAATTCTCTGCCTTTTGTCATTTCATAAAGTAAATTTTGCTTGTTTACTGCAAGACGGCTGTTTGCTTCACGGATTATTCCAGTAGCAGAAGCATAGGCTTCCCAGCATCCCTTTTGTCCGCATCCGCATAATTTTCCATTTGGTTCAATTTTTATATGTCCAACTTCTCCACCAGCTCCGTTTTCTCCACTGACAAGTTTTCCATCTACAATAATTCCTCCACCAATTCCAGTTCCGATAGCAAGTCCTAATACATTTTTATATCCTTGAGCAGCACCTTTCCACATTTCTCCAAGTGTGATAACGTTGACATCATTATCAACTTTTACTGGTTTTCCAAGATTTTTTTCAAATTCTAATGCAAGGTCAACTCCATTTTTCCAAGGGAAATTCGCCCAGAATTTAACAATTCTAGAATTTAGCACAGGACCTGGAACTCCTACACCAACTGATGAAACATCATCAAAGCTGATGTTGCTTCCTTCAATTTGAGTAAGCAAAATTTTTGACAATCTTCGAATTGTTTCTGAAAATCCTTCCATTGAATCGGTTTTTACAATAGTTTTAAAAATAATATTACCTTTTTCATCTACAAGTCCAATTTTTGTGTTAGTTCCTCCTAGATCAATTCCTACGTAGTATTTCATAAGTCCTCCTAATTGATTATAATTTTTTTATATATTTTTTATTTTATTTAAAATTAAATAAATTATTATATTAATATTAGTCTACCCCATTTATTTGGCATTGTCAATATTAGGGCCTTACTTTTGTGCCATTTCTTTTGATTTTTCTGTACAGGCTTTAACTGCTTCCATTACAGTTCCTCTAAATTTCCCATCTTCTAATACTTTTAGAGCGGCAATTGTAGTTCCGCCAGGAGAAGTCACTTCATCTTTTAAAATACCTGGATGTTTTTTTGTTTCAAGCATCATTTTAGCAGAACCTAAAACAGCTTGAGCAATAATTTCATAAGCCTTATCTCTAGGCATTCCTTCTAAAACTCCACCATCAGCAAGGGCTTCTATAAACACATAGACGTATGCTGGAAGAGAACCGCTAATTCCAGTATAAACATGCATAAGTTTTTCATCGATTTCTATACTTTTTCCAAAACTGTTCAGCAATTTAAAAATAACTTTCTTCTCATTTTCTTCAATGTTTGAATTAAAGGAAACAGCCGTCATTCCCTCCATAACCTGAGCAGGCGTATTTGGCATAGTTCTTACCACTTTTTTATCACTTCCAATAATTTTTTCAATAAAGTCAATACTAATTCCAGCTGCAATTGACAAAATTATAGTATTTTCATCCAGTTTATCTTTAATCTTTTTCAAAACTATCGGAACAATATTCGGTTTTACCGAAAGAATAATAATATTACTTTTTTCCACAAGTTCATTTTCAGTTTCAGCCCTTTTCACGCCATATTCCTTCACTAATTTTTCAACTTTTTCTTTATTTAAGTCAAAAACAGCTACATCATCACTTAAAAGAAAATTAGAAGTTGTAACACCTTTTAATATCGAGCTTCCCATATTTCCAGCTCCAATAATTCCTAATTCCATTTTGAATCAGCTCCTTTTTTATTTTTTCTATCTCATTTTTTTCTTTTCAATCTTTTGCTTTGAAAATTTTCTTACTTTTTTTATAGACAGTTTCATTAACTCCCAATTTCAAATTCACAAGGCATGCAATCACAAAAAAATAATCTGAAAGTCTATTTATATATTGAAATCCAATTTTGTTTATATCTTCGCCTGCTTCAATTACAGCGGCCATTTTTCTCTCAAGATTCCGTGTACTTGCCCGAATCGAATGAAACATGCTTGAAATCTTGCTTCCGCCTGGAATTATAAAATATTCTAGTTTAGGAAGCAAGGGAATGTATTCATCCATCCTTTGCTCAAGCCATTTCACATCATCAATTTTTTGCTTATATTCTCGCAGTCTGTCAGGTGTTGCAAGATCACTTCCACAGTCAAATAACTGCTGCTGAATATTTTCACATTCCTTGCGGATTTCTCCTAAAATTTTATTTAATTTATCATTTTCACAAATTTCAGCCACAATTACCCCAAGCAACGAGCAAACTTCATCCATCTTTCCATACGCTTTTACCCTAACGTGAGTCTTGCTGACTCGTTTTCCGCCATAAAGCCTTGTAAATCCTTCATCGCCATATTTTGTGTATATTTTCATAAATTCTCAACTTTCTTTATACGAAATTTTTAGTTTTAAAGTTTTTCCAGCAGTCCGACAACTTCAATATGTGCGGTTTGCGGGAACATATCCACAGGCGTAATTTTCTTCAATACATACCCATTTTCAGTTAAAATCTTCACATCCCGTGCAAAAGTTGCAGGGTTGCAAGAAATATAAACAATTTTTTCAATTTTATTCTGTATAACACTCTTTAATGCTGACTCTTCGATTCCTCGTCTTGGCGGGTCAAAAACGATCGCTCCAATATTTTCTCTTTTTAGAATTTTTGGCAGTTCCTTTTCAACTTTTCCATTTACAAATTCCACATTTTGAATGGAATTTTCGTAGGATGTTAATTTTGCTGCAAGAGTAGAACTTTCAACACTTTCAATTCCAATAACTTTTTTTATATTTTTAGAAAGCATCATTGCAATTGTTCCTGTTCCAGAAAATGCGTCAATTACTGTTTTTTCATAAATTTTGCCATTATTTTTGTTATTTTTTTCTTCATTTAAAAATTCAATCGCTGTGTCATAAAGTTTAAGTGCCTGTTTTTTATTAATTTGGAAAAATGAATTTGGATAAATTTTAAATTTTAATCCTTCCATTTCCTCTTCCAAATACTGGCTTCCAAATAAATGAATATTTTTTCCTAAAATCACGTTATTTTGTTCAGTTTTTACGGAAATATAAACTGACTTTATGCACTCATTTTCATCATACATTTCTTCCAGTACTTTTGAAAGCTGATTATATTGGGAATTTTTATTTACAATAACAATTATCATAACTTCATTCTTTTCATTATTTCTAACCATTATTTGCTTCAAAAATCCAGTGTTATTAATTTCATTAAAAACTTTAAATTCTTTTTTTGTACCTGAAAAACTATTTACTTTTTGTAAAAATTTATCAATAATCATTTTTGCAATTTCTGATTTTAAGAGGTTTTCTTTAGCCAGAAAAACATTGTGGGATTTTCTAGAATAAAATCCTGTTTGAATAATCCCATCCTTTTTAAAAAATGGCTCAGCCGTTTTATTTCGATAATTAACCTTTTCATCACTTCCAATAATTTTCCCAACTTGTACATTCTCCAAATCAATTCCTGAAATTTTTGTGAGAACTTCTTCAAGCATTTTATCCTTATACTCAAGTTGTTTTTCATACTTTAACATCCCAAAGTCACAGCCATCGAAATCTTCAAAACTAATTTTGGATAAATCTTCAATCCTATCTTTTGACGGCTCAATTATTCTAGTTATCAGCCCTCTAGCATAAGACTTTTTCACAGAAATAATATCAATTTCCAGTTTATCTCCTGGCACGCTCATTGGTACAAATACAGTAAACCCATCAATTCTTCCAAGACCTTCGCCGCCAAATACTATTTTTTCTATTTCAATTTCCAGCTTTTGCCCAACTTCATAATTATTTTTTATTTTATTCATCTTATTCCTTTTTTATTTTAAATATTCTAAAATATTTTTCAATTGTAATCCCATTCCAATTTTTAAACTTTTCTCATCAATATTAAATTTAGGATGGTGCAAATCGTAAATTAATCCCTTTTCTTCCACTCGTGTTCCCAGTCTGAAAAAACATCCAGGAATTTCATTTAAAAAGTAGCTTACATCTTCAACATCCATTCTAGGCTGCTTTATTAGTTCCAAAGCATTTTTACCATACAAATCAACAATGTTATTTTCCACTCTTTCTGTCATTTCATCATTATTAATTACAGGTGCATAGCCACGTACAATATCAACATTTGCTATTCCGCCTAATGCTTCTACAAACTTAGGCAAGTCTCTTTTTAATGTTTCAATTATAAATGTTCGTGTTTCTTCAGACATTGTTCTAGCTGTTCCCTTCATTTCTACTTTGTCACAGACAACATTATCAGCAAAACCTCCATTAAATGCCCCAATTGTAATTACAGCCTCTTCTCTTGGATCAATTCTTCTGCTGACAATAGATTGAAGATATTCCATAACTTTTGCACCGATTAAAATTGCATCAATTCCCTTGTGAGGCAATGCGGCATGAGCTGAAACTCCATTTATTGTAAGATGTATTCTTGCTGATGAAGCATGTGCCTTTCCATATTTTATTCCAATTTTGCCAAGTTCTATTTCTGGAGCCATGTGCAATGCAAAAAAAGCATCTATTTTTCTATCTTTTTCCTTTTCAAATTCCAATGCTCCAGCTTTTATCATTCTATCTGATCCCCCAGAAGTTTCCTCTGCAGGCTGGAAGAAAAATCTCGCAGTTCCATGCCATTTATCCTTATTTTCTGCCAGAACCTTTGCCACTCCAAGCTGAATAGTTGTATGTGCATCATGTCCACAAGCATGCATTTTTCCAGTATTTTTAGATTTATAGTCAACATCATTTTCTTCAAAAATCGGCAATGCATCAATATCCGCACGAGTAGCAACTGTTTTATTTTCCATATTTTCCTTATCATTATAAATAGTCGCAACAACTCCTGTATTTATAACTTCAAAAAATTCAATACCATTTTTTGTCAAAAATCTTTTTATCAATTTACTTGTTTCAAACTCTTCATCCCCAAGTTCAGGATTTTCATGAATAGTTCTTCTAACTTTTACCATTTCATCATAAATTTTATCAACATTTTCCTTTATAAATTTATTTATCTCTTGTGAATCCATTTTTATCACATCACTTTCTAAAAAATTATTTAATTTCATTATACCAAAAAATATTGGCTTTGTAAATTTTTGAAAAATAAATGAATGAGAAAATAAAATGTTTTGGGCAAAAAATTTTTATAAATATTTTATTTTATAATTTTTTGAAATTACAATTTATCTTGATATTTATTTTTAAATAAAGTAAACTATTAAATAAATGAAATATAATGTTACTATACTTAAATGCTATTAGACTTAGAAATAGTTAATATTTTTGTTCTAAATAATGGAATTAATATTTTTCAAAATATAAAACTGTTTAATTATGAAGAAATACAAAAAGTTTTTTATAAAAAGTTGAGTTTAAAATGTGAGATGTACATTAAAAAGTAGAGCATAGCAGCATAAAATTTGAACATTAATTAAAAGCAGAGAAGGAGTTTTTTAATTATGAAAAAAGATACGTCAATTCAAATACTTCAATTATCAAAAAGATCTTATAATGTTTTAGAAAAATTTAATATTATTACTGTTCAAGATTTATTAACTGTTTCGGTAGAAGATATAAAAAATTTCAAAGGGATAGGAAAAAAATCTATTCAAGAAATATTATCAAAGATAGAAATGCTAAAAGATCATAATTTTGATAATATAGATATTTCTGAAATAGAAATGAAAATATCAAAAGATAAATATTTCACAAATAAATTTGGAGAAAAATATAAAGATATTCCTATTGAGGATTTAGGACTTTCAGAAGAAAGTAAAAATTTTTTAAAGGAACTTGGTATAGAGTATTATTCAGAACTTCTTACCAAGAGTGATGAGGAATTTGAATTACCAGAATATTTGGAAAATACAGTACAAAAGGAAATAAGAAGTATAAGAAGGGATCTTAACATTGAAGTTCCAATAAATATAAGGGGAGATATAAGTATAGATTATTTAAGACTTTCAGCAAGAGCTAAAAATTGTTTGAAGATTGCTAATATTAAATACTGTTCTCAGCTTTTTTATAAAACGAAAGAAGAATTGAAGGCAATAAAGCAAATGGGGGGAAAGACTCTAAAAGAACTGCAAAGATTTAAATTTCTTATATTTTTTTATTTTGGAATACCAGCTAATATTGAAGATAAGGGATCAGAAGAAGAAAAAATTTCAAAAGAAAGTGTTGATTTTTTTAAAAAAGTTGCTGCAATATTAAATTGCAATACTGAAAAGTTGATTTCAAATATTTCTGATCACTATTTTTCTTTTGTGCAGTATACTGATTTAACAGAGGAAAATGATTATAATTATATAACTGAAAATATAGTTTCGCTTTTATGGTGGAAAAATAGTTATGGGAAAGAAAAGTGGTTAAAATATATTATTAGGCAAATATCTAAAAATATTTACGGAATTGAAGAAGATATTTTATGGGAAAGTATTCCTGAAATTTTAAAAGATAAAAAAATATATAAAAAAACTATTGAATATTTATGCGAATCAAACTTAATTAAAAAGTTATATGATGATAGATTTGTAATTGTATATAAAAGTGTTAAAGAAGAAGTGTACAATTATTTGACAGAAAATGAAGCAAATATCTTTTTAAATAGAATTTCTGGGAAAACATTGGAAGAAATAGGAGATACTTTAGAGATAACAAGAGAAAGAGTAAGACAGATTGAAGCAAAAGGATTGAAAAAATTATCTTTTGGAAAATTTAAAGAAGATTTTTTTAAGGATATATATTTAAAATATGATGTGAATAAAGAGGCATTTCTAGTTGCCTTAAGAGAAGAAGAAACATATAACTATTTAAGTTTGAGATATAGAAATGAGTTAAATCAGGTTAAAAATGTGAGAAAATCATTACAGGAGCTTTTAGAAGATGAAGAGATTCCTGCTATAATTCGGAGAGTTTTTGAAAAATTTGTTTATAAAGATTATATTACTTTCGATAAAGAAAGAATACTCGTGGGGAGAGCAAGTTTTACAAATTATATTATAAAGCATTTTGCTAATGATGGAATGTCTTATATTGAATTTAAAGAAATGTATGATATGTTTTTAACTGAATTAGGTTATGAAAAAGAAGAAAGTCTTAAAATTGTGGATAGAAGTTATGAAAATCGTATAAGAGATGATATGAATGTTTTATGGAAACCAAAGAAAAAATTTAGATATTATAATATTTTAGGATATGATTTTAGCGACTTTTTAGAAACTTTAAATTTAAGCCAGTATAAAAATGAGGAATATTCAAGTCTGAAATTTTTTAAAATGTATCCTGATTTAATGAAAATGTATGATATTCGTGATGAATATGAACTTCATAATTTGTTAAAAAAGATATGTACTGTGGATAAATATCCTGAAATAAAATTTGGTAGAATGCCGTCAATAGAATTTGGTAAAGCTGATAGAGAACAGCAGGTAAAAGAGTTGTTGTCATTATTATCTCCTATTTCAAAACAGGACTTTATAAATGAATATGAAGATTTTTATGGGGTTGATTCTAAAACATTTGCAGCTAATTATCTTTCTTACATAGATGAATATAATTGCAGTGGAATATACGATATAAAATTTGAAGAGTATGATGATTCAATTTTTCTTGAGCTAAAAGATATATTATCTGAAGAACTTTATGCAGTTCAAGAAGTTAGAGAAAAAATTGAAAAAACATTTCCAAACTATAAAAAGGAATTTTTGAATCCAATTTTATTAAAAAAATTAGGATATAAAATTTCTGGAGGATATATTGTAAAAAGTCAATATGACTCAGCATCTAGTTATTTTTATCAATTTTTACAAAAAAATGAGATTGTAAAATTGGATGATATATCTTCTAAAATAAAATCTTTGCCGATGTTTATTTCTCAAATTTATAGATTAAAATATGTATATGAAATTATTGAATTTTCACCAAATAAATTTGTTAATTTTAGTAAATTGAAAAAACTAGGAATAACAAAAGAAGATTTAAAACAATATTGTTCAGATGTTTTAGAATTTATAGGAAAAGATAAGTATTTTACAACATTTTCATTGAAGAAAAATGGATTTTATCATGAATTAGATGAACTGGGATTTGACGATTATTTTTATACATCTATTCTTATTGAAGATAAGAATAGAATTTCCTATAGAAGAATAGGGAAAAATAAACTTATGTATAGTAATGGTGAAGGAGCAAATTTTGAAGATTTTTTAGAGCGTATTGTGTATAAACAGGAAAAACTTTATATAGAAGTTTATGACTTAAACGATTTATTAAGAGATGAATATAATATTGTGCTTGATGTGCACGATGTTATTAGTTCTGTAAAGTCTACTTCTATGTTTTATGACCCTATTTCTAAAATAGTGTTTGCAGATTATGAAATTTATTATGAGGTGATATAAATGAATTTATTAGAAAACGATTTAGCAGAAAAGTCTGTATTTAAAACAGAAAATAAAAAAAAATTAGTCATCAGAAATCATTCAAAAGATTATCCAATTTATAAGATTAGATTGGATAAGTTATTTTACAATGATCAAAATGATAGAATTTCCACTTGGATTTCAAGATATAAAATGGAAAATAATATTGATAAAATAGATTATTCTGATAGAGAAAGTTATAATGAAATTATTCATAGGTTTATTACAGAAAGTAATTATAATGCATTAAAAAAAACTCAACAAAATATAAAAGCTATTGGACAGATAGAAGTAGGAGTGGTACTGTTAGATGGACGTATTATTGATGGAAATCGGAGATTCACATGTTTGAGAAATATTGAGAAGGAAACTCATAAAGAGCAGTATTTTGAAGCTGTTATATTGGATTACAGTATTGAGAATAATGAAAAAGATATAAAAATGTTAGAACTTATGTTACAGCATGGTGTTGACGAAAAAGTTGGGTATAGTCCTATTGAAAGATTAGTGGGAATTTATCATGATATTGTGGAAACAAAATTATTAACAACAGCAGAATATGCTAAAAGTGTAAATGATACAGAAAAAAATATAATTTCAGAAGTTGAAAGAGCAAATTTATTAGCTGAGTTTCTAGAATTTATTGATGCAGAAAAACAATTTCATTTGGCTAGAGATTTAGATCTTGTAGATCCTTTAAAGGAATTACAGAAAATGTTAAAAAAAATTAATGATGAAGATATTAAAGAAAATTTGAAGAATGCTGTATTTAGTCAATTTTTAAGCAAACCTGCTGGAGATTTAACTAGATATATAAGAAAAATAAATGATATTGCAGCTAATCTAAAACATTTAAAAGATTACTTGAAAGAGCAATCTCCGATTGTGGAACAAGTTTGTGAAAAATTAGAAGAATCTGATAAAAATGCAAGTAAAAAAATCGGTGAAATAGCAGAAGATAAAAAAATAAAAAATGAGTTTTTGCGTACAACAGAAAAGTATGTTACAAGATCTGCAGGGGAAAAAACTAGAAATGCACCGTTAAAATCTATGGAAAAGGCATGTAATAGTTTAGATGAGATTGATCTTAAAATTTTGGATAAATTAAAAGATGACCAAATAGAAGAATTAAAAGGGAAAATAGATGAGTTAAAGAAAAAAATTGAGAAGTTAGAAGATAGATTAGAAGAGATTGATCAAAAAACTGAGGAGGAAACCGATAGTGAATGATAATTTGACACTTCAATTTGAAAATGATATTTTAGTTCTTGTTTCTTCGATGATTTCTAATTTAAAGAGAAATAGAGTTTATAAATTACAATTAAAAAGATATGTTTCTAGGGATAAGACAGAGGAAAATAAATTATTTTTTAAAAAAGAAATAGGTTATATAAAATATAAAAAAATAATTGAAATAATAGAAAAATATTCTTCAAAAAATAATATTGATTTTCACGTTTCAAAAGAAGTGGAAGAGTACATACAAAAAAGAGAAATATATATTAATGAAAGATCAAGAGTGGGTTTAGGAATTAAAAGTCAGACTGAGGAAATCTTGGAAAAATATAACAGTTATAGAGCTGTTATTGATAGTCAAATGGTAAGAAAATTAAGGGAAAAACAGGCTTGGGATTCATTTTTTATGTTTGCAATGAGAAAATCTGCTAATTTTTCTGTACCAGGTTCTGGAAAAACATCTTCAGTTTATGGAGTTTTTAGTTTTTTATCCTACAAAGGTTTGGTAGATAAAATAGTTATGATTGGGCCTAGAAGTTCTTTTATTTCATGGAAAGATGAATTTTATAATTGTTTTGGTAATAAAAGAAAATTAGAATTATTTAATATTCAAGATTATTCAAATTCAAGAGATAAGAAAAATGCCTTATTGTATAAAGCAGTTCATAAAAAAAATTTACTACTTTTTAATTATGAAAGTTTAGATTCTATTTTGGAAGAGGTAAAAAATATTATAGATGATAAAACACTGCTTGTTTTTGATGAAGTTCATAAAGTAAAAAATCCAAATGGTAAAAGAGCTAAGAATGCTCTCAAAATATCATATAATGCTAGATATACAATAGCATTAACAGGAACACCCCTTCCAAATTCGTATCTTGACATTAAGAATTTATTACATATTTTATATCATGAAGAATACAATGACTTTTTTGGTTTTGGAGATGCCCAGTTAAGGATTCCAAGTGAATATGATATAGAAAATATCAACAAAAAGATAAAACCATTTTTTTGTAGAACAACAAAAAAGCAATTGGAAGTTCCTGAAGTTAATCCAGATATTATTTTACCATGCAAACTATCAGATAAAGAAAATAAAATTTTTAATATTTTATTGTTAAAATATGCTAAAAACAAATTAGCATTAATTATTAGGTTATTACAGTTAGAATCAAATCCTAAAATGTTATTAAAAGCTATATCTGAAAATCAAGAAGATTTTTCAGCTATATTGGATACTACATCAGATCCAGAAGATATTGATTATGTTGATTATTCACAGGATATCAAAGATTTAATAAATTCTTTTGGTAAAACTGAAAAATTTAATTCCTGTATTCAACAAGTAAAGCAACTTAATTCAGAAGGGAAGTCAGTAATTATCTGGTGTATTTTTGTTGATTCAATTCGACAGTTGGCTTCTCAATTGGAAAAGGAGGGAATATCTACAGGTGTCATTTTTGGTAGTACTTCAGAAGAAGAAAGAAAAAATATATTAAATAAATTTAAAGAAAAAGAAATTGATGTATTAATTACAAATCCACATACCTTAGCAGAATCAGTTTCTTTACACTCTGTTTGCCACGATGCAATTTATTATGAATACAGTTATAATTTAGTACATTTATTACAATCAAAGGATCGAATACATCGTTTAGGATTAAAAGAAGGGCAATATACACAATATTATTTTTTACAAAGTATATTTGTAACAAGAGATGGATTTGAATATTCTTTAGATCAAAAAATATATCAAAGACTTTTAGAAAAAGAAAAAATTATGTTAGACGCAATTGATGAAGATATTTTGGAATCTTTAGGAAGTATAGAAGATGATATTGAAGTTATATTTAAAGACTTAAAACTTTAAATTAAATAGTAGGGTTTTTGAGAGTGTAAAAATTTTAATTGACACTCTCTAAAAATCTTCATTTCCCAAAATAAAATTCCTAACCTTTTCAGCAACCTCCTTTTTAGCAAAAAATATTTTCTCATATTTAAAAGATTTAGTAAAAATAAAAGTTAAAGATGAATAACTTCCTCCACGATTATAAACTCTATCAATTTTTATATCAGAAATCCAAGAATAAGGAATTATGTATGCTGGATAGACAGAAAATAAATATCTGTTTCCAATTTTTAAATCACTTTGTGAGACCATTCCAGTTTTAACTATTTTCTCAGAGTTGATAAAATCTTCTTTTGCATAATTTAAAAATCTGTATTTTTCTAAGTTATCTAGCATTTCGGCTAATCTTTTATTCTCTTTCTTTTTCATAAATAAGGCAAATAATAATAGAAAAAGTATAGTAAACCATAAAAAAATAGGAATGCCAAATTTAATAAATACAAATGACATAGGATTGATTGGAAAATCAGGAAACTCTTGTGCAAATTTTAACTCTTTTAGATATTCAGCATACCCACCGAATAAGATATAAATAGTGTCTATTGCCAATAAGAAAATTTCTGCGCAATAAACTGGTTTTGCTGTTCTTTCCATTTTTAATAAATTATAAAAAAATTCTCGTGGTTTTAAGTCTTTTAAGTCATCACTAATTTCAGCGGATATAATTTTTTGCATGTTTCTTTTTCTTAATGATAAAGAAAAAAATATTGATAAAATAAATAAAAATGGTATAAACATTGTTCCTACAATCATTTCATATATTCCCATTTAAAACACTTCCTTTTTAGTATAAAATTTGTTATTTTGAATAAATATAATTAAATTTTTTAAAATTCTATAACTATAATATTCAAAATTTAATTATAGTTAATAGTATACGGTATCGAATATTCCTTCAAAATAGGTGTCAATTTATTAATTTCATCTAAAACCATTTGTTCAGTAACAAAAAATGTAAATTTACTTGTTTGAAAAAATCGTTTGACTACTTTTGAATTTATCGTATGAACCTTTATCAATCCTCTGCAATTATTACGAAAACGACTGCAATAAAATTCTATGTAATCAATATCAGAAAGTGGAATCTTTTTTGTAGGCATAGAGTTTAGGCATAAAATTTCATTTTCTATGTAAAAACATTCCATTGTGTTCTTTCTTTTTATTAAATAGATAATAGTTGTGATACTAATAATAAGTACTACCAATTGCAATATCAACATAAAAATAAACATTATATTTTTCTCCTTATTTTTTAATTTTGTAATTAAAAAAAATTTTTATTTCTAAAATCATATAGACTCTTAGAAATAATCATATAAATCAACAATCATCACATTATATTTTGTAAAATATTTTTTCAGCAAACAATAATCAGTTGGCTTGATAGACATTTCAACAAATTTTTTCTCTTCTTTATCAAAAATTTGAAAAGTAGGATTTCTTTCTTTTCTGCCTTTTCCAGCATTAGCCGCATAAAATTTGGCATAACGGATATTATCAATTTCTATAAATTCTATTTCATTGTTTTCATATAATAATTTTATAATTTTTCCATTTATGATTAAAGAATATTTTCTTTTTTTGAGATTTTCCAAAAAAAAGCTAAAATTGACGGCAATCGTTATAATCATGAAAATAACGAAAAAAATATCTTTTGATGTAAAATTTTTTAACAATTCATTTAATTTAAGATAGAGTATTGTAATAAACATAATAAAGAATAGAATACACAAAAAAATATATGAATTATCTTTTAGTGGATGAATTTCAAATTCATATGGCAATGTCATTTCTTCAAGTTGTTTCAATTTTTTTTCGATGAAATAAATATTTACTTTTATAACAATAGATAAAAACAAAAGAAAAAAAACTGAACCTCCACTATAAATCAAAAATATTATTTGTTTTGGGGAAGTTTTATCTAAAAAATATAGTTGCATTAGAGCAATGATAAAAAATATTAATGATAAAATCAAAAATATTTTTACAAATTTTTTCTGTCTTGGAATATTAGGAATCAACATATCTAATTTTTCATCAAAGATATAACCCCATCTTTTACGATTTTTATCCATTTTATGCCTCCTAATTTTAGTATTTTAAAGTCATTTTATTCTAATTAACAGATATTTCCAAAAATCCTAAAATTTCTTCTTTACTTAACGGCTCAACAAGAATGTATGAAGCGTCAATAAAACGATACTTATCTTTTGGTAATTTTTTTATAAAATCATTATAATCTAATTGACCAATAACTTGATAACTGTTTGGATCATTTTCATCTCCATTAATAGTAACGAAACCTATATTCCAAAAAGCTATGTCATCATTTTTAACGATATCTAAATTATGAAATTCAACACTAGGTTTATAAGGAAGAATTGTTCTAACATTTTCTGTCAGACTATAAGCTCCCATAATTCTTTCATCTTCATCATTTTTATAAAAACGTTGATTTGCCGAATAAGCATCTAAATTTTGAATGTTTCTTACTATTTTTGAAAAAGTATCTATAGGATTATTTGAATTATTTATTTCATCTACCATTTCTTCATTGAAAGAAACAGGTCTAGTTGTACCAAAAATAACATAAGTATCTGATTCTCCACTTTTTATATTTTCTGTAATTACTTTTATTCCATAAAGTATATCTGATTCATAGTCAAATTTATCAATGTTACCAGCAGTATAAACTTCACCTCTCTCATTCAAAATCTCCGAATCAAATTCTTTAGCCAACGCTTTTATATATTCCAATGCCAAAAGCCAATCTTCCCTAGATGACGGCGTAAAAATCCTTACAACATAATTGTTATATTTTGTGTCATAAGATAGCTCAAATCCTCTTGCACTTTCCTTACCGTCTCCTATTAAAAGACACTGATAATTAGAAACTGGAGATAGCAGTAAATCATTAATATCAATATTTCCAGTATTGTAGGTATAAAGTTCCTTATCAAGTAAACTCAATGCAGTTTCAACATTTAAAACGGCTTTATAACCTAAAAATTTTTTCTTGTTTTTCACATAAAAACTTATACTCATTTTTTTATCCTCCATATTTTTTAATTTACTAATTTATTTTATTCAAATTTATAAAAAGATATAATGTATTATTTTACTAATTTATTTAATTTTTCTTTCAACTCATCATCAACTTCAATTTTTTCTAAGTTTTTTGTTATCATTAATTTTTTTATTAGAAAAATAATTGTTACTACAACTACAACAATAAATATCTTTTGAAAAAATTCCATAAATCCTTCATTATAATTTTACTATATTTTACCACTCATTTACAGAATATAAAAGAGCAAGCCTAATTTGTGTCAAAAGTTCTTCCGTAAGACTGTCATATTCACTTTCAAGCCCTTTTTCGTGTGCATAATAAGGAGGGCTGTCATTCCAGGAACTCATTCCACCAAAAACATTAGAAATTTTGGCGGAATAAAAAAGTCTTGCATTTATTTTAGGTATTTTAAAAAGAGTTTGTCCATAAAAAGTATTTCTTATATTTTCAAAACTTTCCCCATTTAAAATGCTAAAAGTTTTTCTAAAGATATTTCCAAAATTTGAAAAATTAATTTTATCAGCCAAAATTGCTATTTTACTTAATACATTTTTAAAATCTTCTGTATTATCATAAAATTTAAGTTTTTCATTGATAGAATTTTCGTATTTGTGAGCAGTATAAGTAACATTCCATCCACCACTTGTTTTCTTCCATTTTGGTGTAAAATAAAGAATCAAATTATTTTTAAAATAGCAAATAAGTTTAATCTTATTTGAATTTAAATCGTCGGGAATATTTAAATTTTTAGATGAGACAGGTAATAAAATTTTTATGTCTTCTAATCCTAAGTTTAAACAATAGTCAAACCATTCTTCAATATTTTCAGCTTTGTAGCTATTTTCTAAAAAATCCACTTTGTTTTTAGAGAATAGAAATTCAATATTTTTTTCATATTCAAAAGGAAAATATTCGATTTTAGTTTTTGTTTTTAAGGCAAATTTTACGGCTAATGTAATATCACAAATTTGTACAATTTCTATATTCATAAAAATAACCTCCATTTGAATATTTTTTATATATTTTGAACACTTCAACAATTTTATCTTATTATATGCTCATCTAACTGAATAAAGCAAACGATTTTTTTATTTTTCAGTTCCTCTATACTTGGTAATATATCGTTTTCCTCGTCATCTTCCAGTCCCACCTGAGCAATTAAATGGTCGGAAAATTCATCTTCGTAAATATCGCAGGTAATAAACGGAACACCTTTAATACACAGGGCATTCTGCACATCTACATAATATATTGTATTTCTAAATACATCAAGGGTTGATTCATTAATAATAATTTTAACTTTTCCAACATAAAAAATTTCTTTTTTCCTTCTAAACATTTCATTATCCTCTCTATAAATATTCTTTTGTTGATAGAGCTTACAAAAATTCCAGATTTTATTAAATATTTTGTTTATTTTATCATAATTTAAAAAAAAATTAAATATATTTAATCAAAGAAAAAAATTATAAAAATAGTATAAATAAATTGAATAAAATTTTTAAAAACATATGCTATAATTAATTATATTAATCAAAATTTATTTAAAATAAATTCAATATTCAAAAAATATTAAAAAAGGAGTAAATATGAAAAAATTAAATTTCAAAATAGAAGAAAAAGAATGTATTTTATATACAAATGAAAATAAAAAGACAGAATATATTTTAATACAGCCTGTCGATGAGCATGATATGCAACTTTTAGACAATGAAGTGAAATATATTTCTGAAAATACAGATAAAAGTTTTAGCTTGGCAGCTTTCAAAATAGAAGACTGGAATAGTGAACTGACACCTTGGGAAATGCCACTTCTTCGTGGAAAAGGAAATTTTGGCGATGGAGCTGGTAAAACATTAGAGTTTATAAAGGAAAAATTGATTCCAAATTTGGTAAAACTTGTGAATATTCAAGAAAATAATGTGAAATATGTTTTAGGAGGATATTCACTTGCGGGATTGTTTTCGTTGTGGTGCGGGTATCAGACAGATATTTTTGCAGGAGTTGTTGGAGCTTCGCCGTCGGTTTGGTATAAGGATTGGATTAAGTTTGTGAAAAATAATGAGATTTTGGCAAAAAATGTTTATTTGAGTCTTGGAGATTTGGAGGAAAAGACTAAACATCAGGTTTTATCGAAGATTGGGGATAATATAAGGGAATATTTTGAGATTTTGAGAAATTCTGAAGATGTGGAAAAATGTATCTTGGAATGGAATGAGGGGAATCATTTTAGGGATTCTGATATACGAATGGGAAAAGGATTTGTTTGGATTTTAGAAAATTGTTAATTTTAATAATTTGAATAATTTAACTCCCCTAAGGGTAGAGGCAGAGGTGAAATTCGATATTTTTCGACTATCTAGTCAGTCTGTAAACAATATACATAATAACCAGAAGTCTAATAAGTTCATCGCTGTTCACTGCTCTAAACCTCCTTTGTATTAAAGTATGAGTTATTGGAACTCATTAAAATTATTATAACAAAAAAAACTGGAAAACTCCAGTTTAATTTGCCAATATTTTTTTACTTTAATACAAAGTTTTTTCCCTTAGGGTTTTTAACAATTTAATTATATCATATTTTCAAAAAAAGTCAATTGCAAAAAAATATCATTTTTTTGTTTTATACACTTTTTTCTTATCCCTTATTTTGTACCCGTTATCATTTTTATTATAATGTTTATCAAGAGTTTTTACATCTGCTTCCTTAAAAATTTTACCTTTGTAATAGACATTATTCTTATCTTTTGTATAATCATCATCAAGAATTTGAAAAGTATCAATATCGACATTTTTACTTTCTAATGGAACAAATTTTGTGTTATTATTTCCATCTTCAGTAAAATAGTACAAATCTTCATTTTGCTTTACTAAAGAATAGTCTATTACTTCAAAGTTTTTAGGTTTGAATATTTCTAACTTTTTATTTTTATAATAAACATTATTTTTATCCTTAAAAAAATCATTTTTCAAAACTTCAAAGCTATTTACATCCACTCCATTTACTTTACGAGTTTCATAATATACTCCCATTTTATCTTTTCCAATAGAATACCCTTCAGGTTCAAAAGTTTTTATATCAGCACCTTCTATTTTTTTGAAATGATAATAAACGTTATTTTTATCTTTTGAATATTCAGAATAATTTTCGATAGGTTGTAAAGTTTTTAAATCAATTTCTGGAGAAATTTCAACTTTTTCAACAACAACTTCATTTTCTTTTTGATAAAAGGAATATATTCCATTTTTATCTTTTACATATGTATAATTTACGAATGGCTCAAAAGATTTTGAATCAATCCCTTTCATTAGCATTCCTTCGTAGTAAACTCCATTTTTATCTTTATAAAAATCTCCGTTCAAATCTTCAAATGTCACAGGGTCTAAGCCCTTTATCATCTTCCCTCTGTCATAAACAGCATTTTTATCTCTTCCCAATGCATAGCCTTCTATTGCTTCAAAAGTTTTTGCATCTGCCCCTTTAACTCTTTTTACATCACCATCATAATTATCATAGTAAAAAACATTATTTTTATCTCGATAATACTCTTTCGATACTTCTTCAAAAGTATTTAAATCAGCATTTTGGATTTTTTTCACTTCTTCTCTTCCAAGATAATAAACCCCTTTATCATCTTTGATAATAAGTTTATTTGATCCAATAACTTTAAAAGTTTTAGGATTTACCCCTGTTATTTTTTTGTTAAAAAAATATAAATTCTTTTTATCTTTTCCATATATAGAATCTATTTCAAAACTATTACTGTCAACTCCTTCTAATTTTTTTATTTCAATATCAATACTATAGTTATCATTCTCAGTTTCTTCTGCATTTTCGATATCAGTATCTAAAATTTTTTGTTCACTTTCTTTATAATTAATAAAATAGACATTATTTTTATCTTTTAAATACAAAAGCATCGCCATATTCTCTCCATCAACAACATTCAAAGTATCCATATCTATTTCTGCAGGTTTTATTGATTTTATCGTAATTTCTCCATTTTCATATTTATCAAAAGTATAAATACCATTTTTATTAATTAGTATAGTTGGTACGTAAAACTGAACAATAACTTTACTTTTTTCTGGACTAAATCCTTTAATTTTTATAATTTCATTATTTGTAATATAAAAAACATTATCTTTATCTTTTACAATAAAAGGATTTTCAATCTGAAAAGAATTCACATCTACATTTTCCAGCTTTTTATTCTTATAGTAAACATTATCCTTGTCTTTCGCAAAATTATCATTCTCTTCAAAAATTTTAAAAGTCCTAAAATCAATATTTTTCACAACTTCTTTTTTCTCAGAATCTTCTATTGTGTCAATAAAATAAATTTTATTTTTCTCTTTAAAATACCCTGCATTCGCAACACTCCCTACCAAAATAAACAAAAGCAGAATTTTTAACAAATATCTTTTAATGTTCACAATAACTCTCCTTTTTTATTCCAAAATTTAGCAATTCCAACAAAGCAATTCCTATTATTTAATCTCCATCTCCTCCTCAAACTTCTTCGGATTCTCCCCTTCCATTTTCTTCCCTTCAAAATAAACATTATTCCTATCTTTCCCATATTTTCCACTCATTGTCACTTCAAAAGTATCTATATCCGCTCCATTTATTTTCACAAATTTTTCTCCATTCAAGAAATAAACTCCATTTTTATCTTTAAAATAATTAGAACTATTCATTGGAGATTCAATTCTTTCAAGAATTTTTAAGTCAATATTTTTGCTATCAAGTGGAATTATTTTTATTTTATCTTTTTGATTTTCATTTTCCATCAATTTGTAAGCTCCGTTTTTGTCAACTAAAATTTTATCATATGAAATTCCACCGTCAAAAATATTAAAATTGTTAGGACTGATATTTCTTAATTTTTTCCCTTCATAAAAGACACTATTTTTATCTTTTATACACATTCCATTTATTACTTCGATACTATTCATATCTATTCCTTCTATTTTTTCTCCCTCATAATAAACATTGTTTTTATCTTTAAAAAAGCCAGTAGAATCTATTCGTTCAAATGAATTTATATCTGCTTTATCTACTTTTTTAAAACTATCTTCATCAAAATAATAAATATTTTTATCATCTCCAAAATACTTCCAATCTAATTCTTTAAGATTTTTAAAATCTATTTTTGCATTAATTGGAGTTATTTTTAGATCTTGTTCATTTTCACCTTCTTCAAATTTATAAATTCCATTTTTATCTTTTATAAAATAACTTTGTATCTGTTCAAAATCATTAGGAACAATTCCATCCAATTTTTTCCCATTATAATAAACATTATTTTTATCTTTCGCAAAATAAACAGAACTGCTGTAAGGCGAATTTAAAACTTCAAATGTTTGTAAATCAGCATTTTTTATTTTATAAAGATTGCCACTCAATCCATAGTAAATATTATTTTTATCTTTAAAATAACCGTTATCTAATTTCTTTAATGTCTTCAAGTCAATTCCATCTGCTTTCAAACTTTTTACCTTTATTTCAGTTTCATTAGAATCTATTAAAATATGTAAACCATTTTTATCTTTTATAATATCATAACCAACTTCTTCAAAAGTTTTCGCATCTACTCCAATCACTTTTTTATTAAAGAAATAAACATTTTTATCATCTCTTGCAAAATAATTGTCAATAATTTCAAATGTTTTCGGATTCGCACCAACTAATTTTTCAAATTCCATTTTATCAACTTTATCATTCAAAAAATAAATATTGTTTTTATCTCTGTAATATTTGTTATAAGAATCTCCAAGAAATTCAAAACTCGGAATGTCAACTCCTTTTGTATCTAAAACTTTTACTTTATAAGTAATCCCATCACTTTCTCTATCCAAATAGTAAACATTCTTATAATCTTTCACAAAATTAAACTCATTATCTAATATTTCAAACCCTTTAGAACTCACACCTTCCAACTTTTGATTTCCAATAAAAACACTATTTTTATCTTTTGAAAAAATTCCTGGCTCAAATGTATCAGCATCTGCTCCTTCCAGTTTTTTTAATTCCTGTTTATCTTCAGTCATATCGACATAATAAACCGAATTTTTATCTTTATAAAATGCTTCTTTAAAAATATTCTCAAAACTTGCCACATCAATGTTTAAATTTTTTATTGCTCTTATTTTTATTTTTTCATCATCTGTTGTATAAATTTCATAGACATTTTTATTATCCTTCAAGTAGTTATCATCAAAAATTTTAAGCCCTTCAATACCAACAGAATCTAGCTTTTCTCCATTATAATAAACATTTTTTCCATCTACTCCATAATTTCCGTTTACAATTTGAAATGTATTTTTATCAGCATTTTTTACTATTCTCACTTTCCCGTTTTTATTATCTACAAAATATACGTTATTTCTGTCTTTTATATAACTGCTGTAAGAAGAATTGTTATTATCCAAAAATACTAAACTATTTACATCAATATTCAAATTTATTTTCTCAATTTTTCCATTAGAAAAATAATAAAGATTATTTTTATCTTTTACAAAATCATTCAATTCAAGTACTTTTTCAGCACTTCCAACATCAATTCCGCTTTTGATTTTTTTAAAATCATTATCTGAATGATAGTAAAACTGTTTTTATCTTTATAATAGTTAAAAATTCCAAAATATTTAAATGTACTGAAATCAATGTTCAAATTATTTATTTTTTTTGCTTCAATTTTATCGTTTTTCCTGTCATACAAATCGCTATTGCTATTAAATGTCAAATAGTAATTATTTTCGCTTTGAAGAATATAATTGTCCTGTCCTATTTTCTCAATAACTTTAACTTTATTCGGATTAATCCCATTTATTTTTTCATCAATATAATAAACTCCATTTTTATCTTTTCCAATTTCCTCGCTCAAAGTAATAAAGCTGTTCCTATCAATATTTGGTAATTTTATAAAACCTTCTCCATCAGGAAAATCATTACTGTATTTAATAACAAAAATATTATTTTTATCTCTAAAATAATAAGTATCTCCCATTATCTCAAAACTTGACGCATCAGCATCTTTAATATCCTCATTTCCTGTAATGTAAAAAACTCTATTTTTATCTTTCCCTATAAAATTTCCGAACGTTTTAATACTTGCAGAATCTACATTTTCCATTTTTCTTCCTTTGTAATAAACATTATTTTTATCTTTTGCGATATAATTACCCAAAACCTCAAAAGAATTTTTATCTGCTCCTTGTATTTTTTCCAAATTCTCATAGGCATAGTAAATATTATTTTTATCAACAAAATAATCTATGCTCGTAACATCTTTGCCATTTTCTAAAGCTCTAAAAGTTTTAACATCAAGTCCATCTAAAGATATTTTTTTCGTATTTATTTTATTATCCGAAGATATTGGTATACTATCTGTAATATCAGCTTCAATTTTATATACATTTTTACTATCTTTCACATAATTTTCTTTTACTGTTTCAAATCCTTCAGGCAAAACATTTTTAAGTTTCTTACCATAAAAATAAACATATTTATTATCTTTTGCATAATAATCGCCAATAAGCCCTCTATCTTCCTTTAAAGGTTCAAAACTTTTAATATCTACATCTTTTACTTTCGACTTAATCTCATAATATGGCATTTTATAATAAATTTCACCATTTTCCTTTAAATATTCCGCATTTGCAATGCTTCCTGCTAGGATAAATAAAATTAATATTTTTAATAGATTTTTTGTTTTCATATTCGCTCCTTATTTTCAATTTTTCGTTTTAATGTTATGTTCATCTAAATTCTTTTTGATAAATGCTCTTATTTCCCTTGTCATTCAAAAATATTAACCACATTGAACATCAACAAAAATATCTGAAAAATCTTTATTTTTCAATTTTTCACTATTAATAAAAAAGTTCACAAATCCAGCATCGAAAATTAAAGCTCTCCAATCTCCATCTTTAGACAAATCACTTCCTAACTGAAAAAGAACCGTATCGTATTTTTCTTTTTCTCCTTCCTTTTCTCTAGGGTCGTATCCTTGAAAAAAATCAGGATATCCGCCACAATGCGTTCTTGAATCAATTCCGCACGCCTTTTCATCTACTATTTCCATATTTTTGTCAATATACTCATTCCATTTAAAATTATAGAATATGTCATCTTCTACCTTTAAAAATATATCTTCCTTTTCTTTTTCTGACAATTTTAAATTCATTTTTTCCAAAGTTGTCTCAAGATATTTTTCCTGTTTTTCCTCACTTATCTCTGAAATATTATACATCGAAGAAAATTCCAATGCATACCCAATTTCTCTTCCAAGCGTTTCTCCAAAAGGAAAATCTCCACAATCAAATTTTGGATTATAAATCTCCTTCAATTCTTCTTCGCTATAATGTTCCCCAATATTTTCATAATAAATCACTTTCAAGTCATCTTCATCACAAACTTCAAAATCTGTATCCCCTTGCATATAAATTTGAATAAGCCCCTTTTCAGGAAAATTTTCAAGTCCTTTTAAATCCTCGCAA